>USHX01000021.1 GCA_900554565.1 uncultured Clostridium sp. | reverse complement strand
ATTTTTCTTTAAAGATATTTTCTAATCTATCTGTACAATTTCCATAATAGCTTTTATGTGGTGTAAATACATGAGCTGGAATTAATATTCCATTATATTTTTCAACTATGTCTATTAAATCATAGCCTGATAAATCTGTTCTTTGTGTACTTAGTGTAATATTTTTTAAATGTTTACTAAGTTCATTTGAAAATTGCTTTATATCACTTAAATGTGGAAAAAAACATATATTATGTGCTGCTCCACTTTTTCCGTTTCTTCCTTTTTCTGAAGTTTCTACTTCACTTCCTAGTAATATGCAAACTTTGTCTTTGTATATTATTCCTCCATCTTCTAATTCATATGCTTCACCTGTTTTTAAGAAGTTTTCTATGTCTTCTATTACATATGGAGATGCACAATCTATAATCCCAACTACATTTATTCCTTTTCTATCAGCACATTCTTTTGCTATGTTTGCAAAGTTTAATGACTTTGCTGCTGTTATTTTTATTGGTTTTCCATTTTCACTTCTTCCTATGTGAACATGTAAATCTGCAAATATTTCGTACATTTTTTACTCCTTCATTTCTGCTATTTCTTTTTCTTCCATGTGTTCCATTATTTTCTTAGCTGTTTCTTTACTAAATAATGGTCTATTTGGATCTGATACACTACTAAACATTTCTTTTGCTATGTTATCTATTCTTTTTTCCATTAGTTTGTCTATTTTAGGTTCATATTCATATATTACTTTTTCTGTAAATTTTGCTAAATCTTCCGTTTCATTGTAAATTTTTACTAATCTTTTTAGTGCTGTCATATTTACAGTATCATTCATTTCTATTTTTTCTACGAAATTAACAAAATCTATAAATGTGTCTAAATATCTATTATATTCATCTTTTAAATTTCTATGTTCTAGTAATACTAATGCTTCATCTGGCTTAAACCCGATTCTTTCAGGTCTATCTAAAAGCATTCCACCAAATTGGTCAACTAACTCTAATATATCGCTTTCTCTTTCTCTTGGATTACTATTACTATATCTATTTATTTCTTCACACATTTTGCAAAACTTTTTTCCAAATCCAAGAGTTTGTAAAAATTCTGCTCCATTTTTTGCATACATATGTACACTTTCTATATCTTGTGCGTTGTCTATTTTTTTACAATTTGATAATAAACATGCAGTTAATACTAAATTTTTGTCTACTTCAATTTTTGAATAGTTTAAAAATAGTCTTGCTATTTCTGTTTTAAATATCACTGACTTATCGAAAAATATTTTTTTCTTCTTTGATAAATAATATACTATTTCTATTTTTGAAGCTAAGTCTTCTTCTGTTAATATATAGTCTGCAAAAGTTTCCATTTTCTTCTCCTTTGTTACATTTTTACACAATTTTATTATATTAAAATTAGTAAAATAATTCAATATTTTTTTTGCATGTCATATAATTGTAATAATTATACAGACCTTTTATTCTTTAAAGTGTTTTTATAGCATTTCTTGCAAGTTCATCACATCTATTGTTGTATTCATTATCACTATGTCCTTTTACTTTTATAAATTCTACTTTGTGTACTTTTGTTAAATTATATAATTCTTGCCATATTTCTTTATTTTTCACAGGGTCTTTTCCTGATGTTTTCCAATTGTTTTTTACCCAGTTGTATATCCAACCTTGGTTAAATGCATTTACAACATATGCACTATCACTATATAATTTTACTTCGCATGGAAATTTTAATAGCTTTAATCCTTCTATTACTGCTGTTAACTCCATTACATTGTTTGTTGTGTCTTTTTTTGCACCAGATATTTCTTTTTTATTTTCTTTATACATTAGAATTGTTCCCCATCCTCCTGGTCCTGGGTTTCCTGAACATGCTCCATCTGTGTATATTACAACTTTCTCCATATTTTTTCCTTCCTTGGTTTTAATCCACTTTTACTACTTAAAACCTGCTATTTAATTGTTTTTTTCTCTTTTTTATGGTAATATTATATCAGTTTAATTTGATTTATACAAGAATAATTAGAAAGGATTGTGTACTTTATGGGAAAAGTATTAGGTATTGTAGCAGAATATAATCCATTTCATAATGGTCACTTACATCATTTAGAAGAATCAAAAAAACTAACAGGTGCAACATATGTTGTTGCTGTAATAAGTGGCAATTTTACTGAACGTGGTTCTACTGCTTTAATAGATAAATGGTCCAGAGCTGAAATGGCACTTAAATGCGGAGTTGATTTAGTTTTGGAATTACCAACTTTATATGCTACTTCTAGTGCAGAAAACTTTGCAGATGGGGCTATTAAGCTTTTAAATTCTTTAAAAGTTGTAGATTATGTAGCTTTTGGTGCCGAAACTTCAAATGTAGATATATTAAGTGAACTAGCTGATGTTCTGTATCATGAACCTAAAGAATATAAAAATATTTTAACAACCGAATTAAAGAAGGGGATTTCCTTTCCTAAAGCTCGCGAAAATACTTTACTTATGTATTTAAATAATTCTAAGAAATATTCTAATGTTCTTTCTTCACCTAACAATATTTTAGGTATTGAATATATTAAAGCTTTAAAAAAGTATAAGAGTAAAATTGAACCTGTTGCAATTTCTAGATTTGAGACTGGTTATAATGATTCGGATTTTTCCGGAAATATAGCAAGTGCTACAGCTATTCGTAATATTGTTAAAAATGGCGGATTTGATATTTTAAGAAGGCTTTTACCTGAATCTAGTTATTCTATTTTAATGGATAATATAAAACAAGGTCATTTTGTTACTGATTTGTCTGCTTTCGAAAAGGAAATTATTTATACTTTGAGAAAAATGGATATTAAAGAAATTGCTAATCTTCCAGATGTTTCTGAAGGTTTGGAGTTTGCTATTAAAAATGCTGCAAATTCTTGTAATTCTGTAACTGAGTTTTTGAATATAATTAAATCTAAGCGTTATACTGAAACTAGATTACAAAGAATTTTGCTTTATACTTTGCTTGGCTTTACTAAAAAGGATATGGAGTTGTCTAAACGTGTTTCTCCTTATGCTAGAGTTTTGGGACTTACAAATCGCGGTAAGTTTTTGATTTCTGAAATTGCTAAGGCTAATTCTAAACTTGAGATTGTTACTTCTGTTAAACGTTTTGTTGATGGAAATTCTAATAGGAATTTGAAGCTTATGCTTGATAAAGATATTTGGGCAACTAATGTGTATTCTATTGGGTATATGTATGATTCTTGGAGTAATCTTGATTTTACTCATAAGATTGTTAGCTTATAATATAAGATATGTGCTAAATTGTGCATATCTTTTTTGCGTTGAATACCATATTTAAACGCCATTCCAAACTTCTGTTCGTTTATGTGCTAAAAATAAAATACAACTAATGTTGTATGTAATATTATTTTTATGGTGGGCAGGGAAGGATTCGAACCTTCGTACTCGAATGAGAACAGATTTACAGTCTGCCGCCTTTAGCCACTCGGCCACCTACCCATATAAAAATAAATGGTGCTCCCTCAAGGATTCGAACCTTGGACCCACCGGTTATGAGCCGGTTGCTCTGACCAACTGAGCTAAGGGAGCATATGCTATTGTTTAGCACAAGTAAAAGTATAACTTATTTCTTTTTAATTGTCAATAGATTTTTCAAAAAAATTATTAAAAAATTTGTCATTTTTGGAGCAAACCTCTGAATAGCTTGCTATACCTCAATTTCATCATATGTTGTAACCATCTTAGCACCTTGTTTTATAAGTTCATTAGTTCCAATTGAATTAACAGAATTAATATTTCCCGGAACCACATAAACATCTCTTCCCTGTTCTAATGCAAAATCCACAGTTATAAGTGTTCCACTCTTTTCTTTTGCTTCTACTACAATAATACCTTTACTCATTCCACTAATAATCCTATTCCTTGCTGGAAAATTCATCTTTTCTGGTTTCATACCAAGTGGATATTCAGATATAATAGCTCCTCCAGTTTCTATAATCTTTTTAGCTATCCAAACATTTTCACTTGGATAAATCATATCTAATCCATTACCAATAACTGCAATTGTTTTTCCTTCATTCTGAAATGTTCCAATATGAGAATAGCTATCAATTCCTTTTGCTAGTCCACTTACTATGTTTGTCCCATTTTTTGATAAGTTATATGCAAAATATTTAGCAGCTTTTTTGCCATATTCTGTTGCTTCTCTACACCCCACAATAGCAATAGAAGCATTGTTTAATATTTCTTTATTTCCTATTATATATAAGCTAATTGGTGGATCATAAATTTCTTTTAACATTTTTGGATATTGCTTATCTCTTATGTTTAAAATGTCTATATTATATTTTTGCATATATTCAATGTGTTTTGCAACTTCTTTTCTTGTATTTAAGTTCAATATATTTGTTGCCGTATTCTCCCCAATTCCGTGGTACTTTTAACAATTTTTCTTTGCTTAATTGGTATATTTTCTGTGGTGTTTTGTATATTTCTAGTAAATTTTCTATTTTTTTAGTTCCTAAATTTTTTATTAGTGATAGCCATATCCAATACTTTTTTTCTTCTATATTTTCCATATTATTTTGTTGATTATTTTATTTTTATCCAATTTATTAAATCTAATTTAAAAGGAGCATTTTAATAATGCCCCCATTTTTATTTTTATAACATTGAAATACTTTTTTGTTGTTCTTTTGCTGCTTTTATAACATTGTTCATAAGCATAGCTATTGTCATTGGTCCAACTCCACCTGGTACAGGTGTTATATAACTTGCTTTTTTGGATACATTTTCAAAGTCAACATCGCCAACTAGCTTTCCATCATCTTGTCTATTTATTCCAACATCTATTATTACTACCCCATCTTTTACCATATCTTCTGTTAAGAATTTCGCTTTTCCTATTGCTGCTATTATTACATCAGCTTTTTTAGTATATTCGCTCAAATTTTTTGTTTTCGAATGACATACTGTTACTGTTGCATCTTTTTGTAAACAACATTGTATTAATGGTTTTCCTACAATATTGCTTCTTCCCAATATTACCACATTTTTGCCTTTTAAGTCAATATTGTATTCTTCAAACATTTTTATTACACCATATGGTGTGCATGATATAAATGTATCTTCCCCTATGCACAATTTTCCCACACTAGCAGGTGTAAATCCATCTACATCTTTTGAATATGTTATTGTTTTAAATGCTTCATTTATATTCAAGTGTTGTGGTAATGGACTTTGTAACAATATTCCATTTATTTCTTTGTCTTGATTAAGTTTTTTTATTAGTTCTAATAATTCTTTTTGAGTTGCATTTTCTGGTAATAAATATTCTTGATATTCAATTCCTACTTCATTACATGCTCTACTTTTGTTTCTAACATAGACTTTTGATGCAGGATTATCTCCTACCATTATTACTGCCAATTTAGGATTTATTCCTTGTTCTTTTAATTCTTCACATTCTAATTTTAAGTTTTCTCTGATTTTCTTAGCTAATTGTTTTCCATCAATTATTGTTGCCATTTCTTTTTCTCCTTTTTTTAATCTCCACTTATTTTGTATTCAATATCTTCCATATATGGAAAGATTTCTTTCACTCTTTTTAAAGTTAGCATAAGCATCTTAGGTTGTGGATTTTTCTTATGCTCTGAAAGTAGTTTTTGAGTATAGCAATTTTCAGCTGTTTTAAAAAGTAAGTATCTATTCCCAACATAAGTATAATATATTTGATAGCCATTTTTTAAATCTAGCCACATTTGTTCAAAAGTATAGTTTTCCATTCTTTATTCCTTGCATAAAATATTTAGGTTTTTAAGGTTCCTATAAACCTTTTTTAGCTAAAATTTCTTATTTTATTAATTCTTCAAATTGATTTTCATTTATTACTGTTATTCCTAGCTTTTCTGCTTTGGCTAATTTGCTTCCAGCTTCATCTCCGGCTAAAACATAATCTGTTTTTTTAGATACTGAGCCTGATGTTTTACCACCAAATTTTTCTATTATGTCTGCCGCTTCACTTCTAGAATATTTTTCCAAACTTCCTGTTAATACAAAAGTTTTTCCTTCAAAACGATTATCTATATTTTCTTCTTGCTCTAAGCTTTCCATATTAACTCCAGCTTGTTTTAGCTTTTCTAATAAATCTTTGGTTTGCTCTTGGTCAAAAAATTCTCTTATGCTATTTGCAACTATTGGACCTATATCATTTATTGTTGATAATTCCTCTGCTGTTGCCATACTTAATGCTTCCATTTTTTTATATTTTCTAGCTAAAATTTTTGATGCCTTTGCTCCTACATGTCTTATTCCTAGTGCTGTTATCAATCTATACAAATCATTTCCTTTGCTTGTGTTTATGCTATTTATTAAGTTTTGTGCGAATTTTTTTCCATTCTTTTTTAATGATGCTATTTCATCGATAGTTAATGTATAAATATCTGCAATATTTTCTATTAAGTTATTTTCTAATAATTGAGCTATTATTTTTTCTCCTAGACCATCTATATTCATTGCTTCTCTCGATACAAAGTGTTCCAAGTTTCTAACTAATTTTGCTGGGCATTCTATTCCAGTACATCTGATTGCTGCTTCTCCTTCTTCTCTTACAGCTTCTGCTCCACATACTGGGCATATTCTAGGCATCTCAAAATCTTTTTCATTTCCTGTTCTCTTGTCTTTTTTTACTTCTACTATCTCTGGAATTACATCTCCTGCTTTTTGAATTACAACAGTATCCCCTATTTTTAAGCCTTTTTCTTTTATAAAGTCTTCATTGTGAAGTGTTGTTTTTGATATTTTAGAACCTGCTACATTAACTGGCTCTAGCACTGCCATTGGTGTTATTACTCCTGTTCTTCCAACTTGGCATATAATGTCTTTTAGTATTGTTTCTTTTCTTTCTGGTGGATATTTGTAAGCTACTGCCCATCTTGGAGTTTTGGAAGTAGTTCCTAGCATTTCTCTAAATTTTAAGTCATCTACTTTTACTACTGCTCCATCAATTCCAAATGTTAAGTTTTCTCTGTCATGTCCTATTTTTTCTATTGCTTTTTCTATTTCTTGCATGTTTTTGCATGGTATTCTAACTGGATTTACATTAAATCCTAATTTATCTAGATATTCTAGTTCTTCAAAATGAGAACTAAATCCTTTTCCTTCAATTTTTTGAACATTAAAAATGTATATGTCTAATGGTCTTGTGCTTGTTATTTTACTGTCTAATTGTCTTAATGACCCGTGCTGCTGCATTTCTTGCATTAGCAAATAGTTCTTCTTCATTTTCTTGTCTTTGTTCATTCATCTTTTCAAAGTCTTGTTTTGATATAAAAACTTCTCCACGAACTGTTATATCTATTTTTTCATTTAATTCCATTGGAATTGTTTTTACTGTTTTTAGGTTATTTGTTACATCTTCTCCAACTAGTCCATTTCCTCTGGTTGCACCTCTTACAAATTTTCCTTGTTTGTATTCTAGTGCTGCTGATAGTCCATCTATTTTTGTTTCTACTACAAAAGTTCTATTTTCAATATTTTCTTCTTCTGCTCTTTCTTCTATTTTTGATATATATTCTTCAACTTCTTCTATTGAAAAAACATCTTGTAAACTTTGAAGTGGTACTTCGTGTGTTACTTTTTGAAATCCTTCTTTTACGTGTCCTCCTACTTTTTGTGTTAAAGATTCTTTTGATTGGTATTCTGGATATTCTTTTTCTAAGTTTCTTAATTCAACCATCAACATGTCATATTCAAAATCTGATATTTCTGGTTTATCATCATCATAATATCTTTTTGCATGATATTCTGCTTGTTTTCTTAATTCTTCGATTCTTTCTTTTGCTTGCTTTTTGTTCATTTTTTTCATTTCCTTCCCAGGCTCATTTTTCCTTCATATTATATACAATTTTACAAAAAAAATAAACCCTTCTTATAAACTTTAGAAGGATTTATTTTTATATTCTTTCTAGTCCGCTATTTGCAACTATTCTGCCTTTGCACATATTATTAATCTTGCTTTGCTATCATCTGTACATGTTGATAATGTAACTTCTGCTTTTCCGCCTGTATCTCTTTGATAGAATGATGTATCTTCTGGTGTTGTTTCAAATTTGTTATATATTGTATATGTAACTTTATTTCCATCATTTCCTGTTATATAGATTTTATCTCCAATATTTAATTTTTTGTTGTTTGAGAAGAATAATCCATTTCTATAGTTATGTCCTATAATTACAGAGTTTCCTGGTTGGTTTATTCCTGAACCATATAGAAATGCTACTGCTGTTTCTATTGATTTTTTTGTTACTTTTTCTAGTATTGGATATTTTAAACTTGTTGCTGGGATTTCCATTGTTCCAAGTACTCCAAAACCTTTGTATGTTCTTTTTGTACTTGAACTTGTATTACTTTGTGAATCTTTTATTTGTTCTAGCCCACTTGTATTTGCATTAGCTGTTTGATTGTTATCATTGGCTTCTCCATCTGTTACATCTCCTTGGAAATTGTCAACAAAGTCAGATGTATCTTTTGTTACCATATAGTTTTGATAATAATCATATGCTAAAAATCCTAATAGCCCTATTACTGCTATTATTACTATAACTAGTATTACTGTTAGTACTTTACTATATTTACTTTCAAACATATTTTTACCTCCGTACATTTACTCTCTTTTATATTATAACATAATATTTGAAAAAAGTGAACAAATCCTTAAACTATTTTGTCTCCAAATTTTGCTCCTGCAAGAAGGTGAAAGTGTAAATGCATAACTTCTTGTCCTGCATCTTTTCCACAGTTTACTATTACTCTATATCCATTTTCTTTAAAGCCTTGTTCTTCTGCAATTTTATTTATAACACCATAAATTTTACCAACTATTATTTCATCTTCTTTTTCCATATGTGCTAATGAAGCTATATGTTTTTTAGGAATTACTAAAATGTGTATTGGCGCTGCTGGGTTAATATCTCTAAAAGCTAAAATTTCTTCATCTTCATATACTTTATCACTTGGAATTTCTCCTTTTATTATTTTACAAAATAAACAATCTTCCATTTTCTTTTTTATGATAATTAAATTATCATATCCTCCTTTTTAATAAATTTATGCTATTTTAAACAAGGTTAAAATAGCATTTACTTTTAGTCTTTTATTAAAATTGCTTTAATTCTTCTTACACCTGATGAACTAGATTCTTCTTTTTTAATTTTAAATCTTCCTAGTTCTTTTGTGTTTTGCACATGTGGTCCACCGCACAATTCTTTTGAAACATCTCCTATTGTATATACTGTTACTATTTCAGGATATTTTTCTATAAACATACATTCTGCTCCAGATTTTATTGCATCTTCTTTTTTCATTTCTTGTTTTGTTACTGGTAATTCAGCTTGTATCCACTCATTAACTAAATATTCGATTTTTTCTTTTTCTTCTGGTGTTAATTTGTGGTCACAGTTAAAGTCAAATCTCATTCTATCTACTGTTATGTTTGAACCTCTTTGATGTGCATCTGTTCCTAACACTTTTTTGATTGCTGCATTTAGTAAATGTGTTGCTGTGTGATATGCTATTGTTGTTTCATTTTGTTCTGCTAGTCCACCTTTGAATTTTTGTTCTGAACCTGCTCTTGATTTTTCTTGATGTTTTTTAAATAGTTCTTCAAATTCTTTTAAGTCTACTTCATATCCATTTTCAAGTGCTAGTTCTTTTGTTACTTCTGGTGGGAATCCATATGTGTCATATAATCTAAATACCATTTTCCCTGGTAAGATTTTTGTATTTTCTAGTTTTGATATTTCTTTTAGAAATTCTCTTTCACCATTTGCTAATGTTTTTACAAATTTGTCTTTTTCTTCTATTATTACTGTTTTTATTGTTTCTTTGTTTTTTTCTAGTTCTGGATACATCTCTTTTAAGTTTTCAATATTTAGATCTATTAATGCTGGTAATTCATTTAAATCTATTTGTAATTTGTTTAAGTGTCTTATAAATCTTCTAATTAATCTTCTTAAAACATATCCTCTGTCCAGATTGCTTGGTCTTCCACCATCTGCTATTATCATCATGCTTGAACGTAAATGTTCTGCTACAATTCTTCTGCTTTCTATTATATCTACTTTTTGTAGTTCTTCTAATTTTTTCATAACAGGTTCAAATATTTCTGTATCAAATGGTGTTTCTTTACCTTGTAATAGCATTGCCATTCTTTCTAGTCCAAGTCCTGTATCAACATTTTTTTGTTTTAATTTGCTATATTTTCCATCTTTATCTTTGAAGTATTCCATAAATACATTGTTCCATATTTCAACATATTTACCACAATCACATGATGGTTCACAATGTGGTCCACATGCTGGTTTTCCTGTATCATAGAACATTTCTGTATCTGGTCCACATGGTCCTTCTTCTCCTGCTATCCACCAGTTATCATCTTTTCCATAATAATATATGTGGTCTTCTGGTATTCCTGCTTTTTTCCATGCTTCTGCTGCAACTTCATCTCTTTGGCAGTCATCATCACCAGCAAATACTGTTACAGATAATTTTTCTACAGGTATTTGTAGCTCTTTTGTTAAAAATTCAAAGCTCATTGCTATTGATTCTTCTTTAAAATATGCTCCTAATGACCAATTTCCTAACATTTCAAAATATGTTAAATGTCTGTTGTCCCCAACTTCATCTATATCGTTTGTTCTTACGCATTTTTGGTAATCTGTTAATTTGTTTCCTTCTGGATGTTTTTCCCCTAGTAAATATGGTACTAGTGGTTGCATACCAGCTGTTGTAAATAGTACTGATGGGTCATTTTCTGGTATTAATGGTGCTGAGGGTATTATTTTGTGTCCATGTTTTTCAAAAAAGTTTAAATATTTATTTCTTATTTCTATTGCTTTCATTTTCATTTCCTTTCTAAGTCACAATTCTGGTTGAAAACTTTTTTATTTTTCAACCTTTTTACTTGTTTATTTTTTCTTAAAAATTATACTCCAAAAGTTATTAAAAATCAAGGTTTTACGGCCTTTAGTTTAAAAACTTAAATACTTTTCTTAATATTGTTTTAATTTTCTCTAATAATGTTTCTTGTTTTGTTTCAACTAATTCAACTGAAGTTGTCTTTTTTCTATTTTCAAAAATATTGTCATAGTTATATTTTATTTTTTTTATTTCTTGATAATTTTTCTCATTAATATTCCATTGATTTAAAATTTCTTTCTTTTCATCTTCATCTGCAATATAATCGTAATATATAAGTGCTATTAAATCTTTACTTTTTTCTGATATTTTTTGATTTGCAAAATTTTCATTTATATCTATATAGAAATCTTGATTAGAATTTGCCGCTTCTTCACATAATTTTTTTATAACATACTCTGGTACTTTTTTTATCATTTCACTGTCAAAAAATGATAAAAATGTAAGTGTTTCTTTTGAAATATCTTCTATAGTTTGAATGTCATTCATTTTATTATTACCTTTCTTCTATTTCTTTGTCATCTGTTTGTTTAAATTTAGTTTTTACTTTTGTTTTTAGCTGTTCAAAAATTTCTTTGATTTTTGAAATTCTCCTTTGTTTTACTAAAGGCTTCACATCTTCTTTATAATATGTAGGATATGCCTTTTGAGTATTAACAATATTTTCCCCTTTTCCTTCCAACATATCTAGTTTTTCTTTATAATTTGCATTTAAATATCTGTCTTTTATGTTCATTGATACTACTTCTATATTTTGATTTCCAACTATTTTTTTTACAATTTCTACCTTATCTTCTGGAACTGCTAAAAATTTTATGTGGTTCAATGATAAATTGCCACCAATGCCTATTTCTGATATATCAGAAGCTACACTCTTTGCTTTAACTCCATCCATATTTTCAAGTGAAGTTCCTACTATAACTCCAAAATTTAATAATGATTTTTGAGCAATTTCAGTGTTTGGTGTCATTTGAGCATATTTTACTGCTTCATTTAGCGAATCTGTTAAACTTACAAAATTTCTTTTTCCTTCAAATCTAGACCATTCTTCTCCTGTATTTACATTTATATTATTTTTGGTAGATTCATCTACACTATTTAATCCATATTTTAGTATTCTTGGTAAAGCATTTGCATTTGTCCCATGGAAAAAATATCCACCAGTTTTTTGTATCGTTTCTATTAGTTCAGGATTATTTTCGGCTAAATATGCCATGTTTAGTCGTTTTTTTGCTTCAAGATATGGATTGTTTTTATATTGAATTGTTTCTTCCATGTGGTTTGTTCCGTTTACTGAGAAGTCTTCAAATCCACCTTCATATAAAATTCCGTTCTATTTTTATTTTGGTGTTTCCATCTTTTGCTAAACTTATCAGTTTTTGTGCTATACTTTCATACATTGTTGATGTTGATGTGATTTGCTCTGTTAGGTAATCACTATATTTCATTTTTGTATTCTCCCTTTGTTTTTGTTTTATTTATATCATATTATTTTTTCTTTTACAATAGCAAAAAAATGCAGAAAGTTGGAATATTTCTACTCCAACTTTTCATTTTATTTTATATCTTTATAAGAATCATACTTTTTGTATATAATTCCTGCAGCTATTGCTGCTATTATTGTTATAGTTACTATTGTATTCAATCCTGCTCTTGGTAGCTTTCCTGTTGTTGCAATTGTTGTATCATTCTTTGTTCCGTTTGTTGCATTTGCTTTTGTATTACCTTTATCTGTTGTTTCATTTATCGTAGTGTTTCCACTTGCATTTGTACCTGTTAAATATACATATTTTATATTGTTAGTTATTGCATACTTTGCTGCAATAGAATTTTCATAACAATAGATTGTTAAATTTTCATTATGATTTTCAAATACTGAATCTTCATTAGGTTGTGTAAGAAAAAATCCCATTTCAGCATTTGCATTTAAAATAGTTATTTTCTCTAAATTGCCACATTCTTTAAATGCATCATATCCTATATCATTTACTGAGTTTGGTATTATTATCTCTTCAATTCCTGAATTTTGAAATGCACATTCATTTATTTCTACCACTGTATTAGGTATGTTAACTGTAGTAATACCCTTACAATTTCTTAATATTCCACTTGGTATTTGAGTTAAACCATCTTCAAAAGTTACTGATGTTAAATTTGTTGTTCCCGTAAATACACCTCCAACATTACTAGAACCTGTTATTAATGTTTTTGGTATTGTTACTGTTGTTAGGCTAGGGCAATTCTCAAATACATCAAAAGATATAGCTTCTAACTGGCCTAAGTTGATATTTGACAAATTTGCGCAATTCCTAAATGCTCCATATTCCATTTTCTTTACTGAGCTTGGTATTATTATCTCTTCAATTCCTGAATTTTGAAATGCACATTCATTTATTTCTACCACTGTATTAGGTATGTTAACTGTAGTAATACCCTTACAATTTCTTAATATTCCACTTGGTATTTGAGTTAAACCATCTTCAAAAGTTACTGATGTTAAATTTGTTGTTCCCGTAAATACACCTCCAACATTACTAGAACCTGTTATTAATGTTTTTGGTATTGTTACTGTTGTTAGGCTAGGGCAATTCTCAAATACATCAAAAGATATAGCTTCTAACTGGCCTAAGTTGATATTTGACAAATTTGCGCAATTCCTAAATGCTCCATATTCCATTTTCTTTACTGAGCTTGGCAATGTTACACCAGTTATTTGTTTTGCTCCTTTAAAAGCTTCACTACCTAATTCCACTACTGTTTTTCCATCTAATGATGATGGTACAGTAATATTCCCTGTTAGTTCTGCTGGATTTTTACATTTTAATGCTTCTATTTGGTTTGAAGCATTAACTTCATATTCCCAATTGGCTGTTACTCCATTTACATTTGATGTTGTTGTTTGTTTGTCTGCTGCAAATGAATTTCCACACAATCCTAGCAATATTGCAGACATTATTGCTAAACTCCCTAAAATTTTCTTTTTTAACATTTGTATCTCTCCCTTTTATTTTTCTTAAAATGTTTTTTCTATTCACAACTTGATTATCTCATTTTAAATTTTTTTAGTCAATACTTTTTTCGAATTTTTTATTTTTTCCAAGTTGATTTTTTTACATTTTCACTATATAATTGTCACATGAAAAAGTTAATTGTAGATAAAAAGAATAATGGAAAAAAATTGAATACATATTTATCAAGCAAGTTACCTGCACTTAGTCAAAACTTGTTTTATAAAACACTAAGAAAAAAAGATATAAAAATAAATGGGAAAAGAGTTAATGAAAATGTTTCTGTATCTGAAGGAGATGAAATTTTAGTTTACATTGCTGATAATCTATTAGAACAAAATATAAAATTAGATATCTTTTTTGAAGATGAAAATATCTTAATAATTAACAAACCTGTTGCAATTGAAGTTACTGGTGAAAATAGCTTAACTTCAATTGTTCACAATGTTTATAGTTCTTCAATATTCAAGCCTATGCCCTGTCATAGATTAGATAGAAATACTACAGGTTTGGTCTTATTTGCCAAGAATGAAAAAGCTCTTAATATCTTGCTCGATAAATTTAAAAGACACGAAATAGAAAAACACTATTTGGCAGTTGTTTACGGTATACCAAAAGAAAATTCTAAAAAGTGCGTAGCATATTTATTTAAAGATACTAAAAAAGCTCGTGTATATATCAGCGATGTTCCTAAAAAAGGATATAGTAAAATTATAACTTCTTATTCTATTTTAGAATCTAATTCCGACAATTCTTGTGTTTTAGATGTACAAATAGAGACTGGAAAAACTCATCAAATTCGTGCACACCTAGCCCACCTTGGCTTTCCTATTATTGGTGACCGGCAAATATGGAAAAAATGAGATTAACAAATTTTTTAAGAAAAAATATCAGATGCTTACTAGCTATATTTTAAAATTTAATTTTACTTCTGATGCTGGTATTTTAAACTACTTAAATGAAAAAAGCTTTAACCTAAAATAAAAAAGTTGAAGTACATATGCTTTAACTTTTTTATTTTTATGTTATAATTTTGTCGAAAAGGAGTCTATTATGAAAAAAAATACAACATTAATTTATATACATACATTTCTATCAACATTCATACTTTATTACATTTGTGATACTTTATTTTATATTGAACGTGGTTTAACAACTAGTCAATATATTAGTTTTGTAAGTATTGCTTTTTTAGTAAAGTTAATATTTGAAATCCCTTGTGGAATTTTGGCAGATAAGTATAATAAAAAAATTTTACTTATTTTTAGTAACACATTGTTTATTTTAGCAACAATTGTATTTATATTTTCTCATAATTACATATCATTTGCAATTGCTATAATACTAAATGCTATTAATATTTCTTTAAGTTCAGGAGTTGTTAATTCCTTATTATATGAAGGTTTAGAAGACAAAAAACTTTTTAATAAATCGCTTTTTTATAATTCATCTTTCTACAACATTTCATATATGATTGCAATGATATTAGGTGGTTATATTGGACAAGTTTTTGGCTTAGTCTATAATTATTACTTTACCCTTATACCTTTTTTTATTGACTATTTTATACTGTTTATGCTTAAGTCATCACCTAGCAAACCTGATGAATCTAGAAATAATATATCAATTTTAAAAAATGGTTTAAAAGAAGTGTTTAAAAATTTTTATTTAATAAAAATAATTTTTACTAGTGCTCTTCTATTTTCAAGTATAAAATTAGTAGAAGAAAGTCATCCAGAATATTCTGCAAATATTGGAATACCAATATTTATAATAGGAATTTATACTGCTTTTATTTTACTTTTTTGTATTGCTGGAAATTACATTGGCAGTAAAATAAATAGAAAAAATTATAATTTTGTTTTAAATATAAATCCTATATTTTCAGGCTTTTGCATTTTTCTTGTTGGATTACTGAATAATTACTTAGGAATATTTTTTATTTTACTAATTTATATTTTCTCTGAAAGCTTTGATAACATTATGAAATTTGAACTGCATAGCAATATTTCTTCAAAATCTAGAGTTACTGTAGAATCTATCTATGAGTTTATTTTAGGAATTTTTGGTTTTGTATTTAGTATTGCTATGTCTATTTTACTAAACTTTATTAGTTTAAATTACATGTATATTATTTTAGGTTTTATTGTAATTTTATTTGGAATTTTGTCATGGATAATTGATACAAAAAAAGTATAATGATATAATTGGGACATTATTTAGTCTATAAGGAGATATTAAAATGGAAAAAGAATATTTACAACTAGCATTACCATCTGGCCTTGAATGTATTGTTGGATACAAATTACTTATATTTGTACTAATAGATTGCATTTTGAGTGGTTTCTATCATCATTATTCTAGTATTTTACGTGCAATGAAAGAATTCAAATATATTTCTAAATTAAGTCTTTTAATAAATGTTATTTTAAAACTTACTTTAGCTTTTGCACTAAGCAGACTATGCGGAATATACGGAGTATGGATTTGCTTTATAATATCAGATTATATTATGAATACTTTTCTTTATAAGAAAATTGATAGTTAATGTTTTTTAGAAAGAAGGATTTTTATGAAAAATATTGCAATATTTGGTAGCTCAAGATCAGGTAAAACAACTCTTGCTAAAATGATTTCAAAAAAATATCCCCAATATCATGTTTTTATTGGCGATGATATTAGATGGGCTTTTCAAGATGTATTACCATATACGAATATAAATAGCACAGGTGGAACTGGAATGACAGATGATTTTCCTAATTTTTTAGCTTCTTTGTTTTATCAAAGTATTAAAAGCAATAAAAATGATTTCAGCTATATTGTTGAAACTTGTGATGTTACACCACAAAAAGCTCACAAGCTTTTTAACAGAGAAGATACTATTTTGCTTTTCTTAGGTACCCCTAGATTAACCATAGAAGAATATTTTTATAACATTAGAAAATATCAAACCAAAGAAGATTGGACATATAAAAAAAGTGATGCAGAAATATTAGAACATGCTAAAACTTGGACTTCTAAAAGTAAAGAATATGAAAAGGCCTGTAACTCACTAGACATTTGGTTTGTTGATACTTCGTTTAATAGAAAACAAGTGTTAAATGAAACTATAACTAAAATAGAGAAATTGATTAATGTTACTAACATAGGAAATGAGAATAAGCAGATGTCGAAACTATTATAGTATTTGCCTTAATTATACTGGTTATAATTTTAAGCAAATAGACAATAAAAAACACATCTGTAACTTGACCGTTCAATGTGTTTTTTACATATTAACTGGCAAACCACGTTTGTGGATTCTCCATTTTCTATTTTTATTATACTTAAACTTTTCGAAATTGTCAACAATATAAAAAATATATTTTCTAAGATAGTAATAAACTAATATATGTTAATTTTTATAATGTTTTATAAAGTTTTATAGCATGGAGCGGGTAGCGAGAATCGAACTCGCGCGACCAGGTCGGAAGCATGGCATTCTACCACTAAATTATACCCGCATATTTTAGCACTATGGTGGAGATGAGGAGAGTCGAACTCCTGTCCATAACATTTTACACATAAATTTCTACAAGTTTAGTTTGTTTTTTATATTCATTAAAAGTTCACCAACAAACAGGTTAACTTTCAACACAGCTTTTACAATACCACCTATTTCCAAAGCAAGAAACAGGTTCGTTCCCCACTAAAATTATGACACATTATTAAAACATGTGGGATATTTTAATAACGCGTAGCCGCATTTAGGCAGCTAATGCTAATTCGTTATTATCAGCGTTTAATTTAGTTTTCGCTTTTTTTAAGTGGCCAAAGCGACCATCCACTACTTGCTTTTTATGCTTCTTATGTAATGTCGAAACCATTACATCCCCATGTGCTTTCTATTATACTATATTTTTCTATCTTTATCAATATTTTTAGATTTAATATTTTGTATATTCTTTTATTACATTTTTTCTAAATTTCTCATTTCTTCTATCATTCTTTTTTGCAATAAAATATTATCTTCAACAATCTTTTTCAATCTTGGGTCAATATAATATTTTAATACATTATTTTTAATCTCTATACCTCCTTCATAATGCAAAATCATTTGATTTGTAAAATCCAGATTAATATTCTGATTTCTATCAATATTTTTCATATTATTTATCATATTTCGTGTCAATTTAAAATATTGTCCAATATACATATTTACATTTTGACTTGAATTAATATAACCTTTTGTTGTTTTCAAAATCTCTTTAATTTTTTCAATCATGTCTTTTTGAGTTTTAACTATACTCTCTGAAATCCCTATAATTGCTGGATAATTTGTGTATACTGATATATTTTGACACATGTACATAGCTGCCAAATTGTGTGGGATAATTTCTTTTATAAAATTAACTGTTATGCTATTAGTTATGTCCTGTGTTAGCATTTCCAATGCCATATTGCATAATATCTGGTCAAATTGATATGAATATTTTAAACCATTATAATTCTGAAATTTGTATTCTCTCATTTTAAATTCATTCCTTCCTCGAATTAATCAAATACTTATGTATCCGTATTTCATTATATGTTATAGTCATATTTTTGTTCTTTTATGGTTTCGTTTTTTGGTGTTTTGCATATATTAATATAATATTATTTTAGAAGGGATGTCTATTATGAATATTGTTCCTACTGATGTTTATTATACATCTGATATTTTAGCTAAGAATTTAGATTCTTTACTTAAAAAATTCACTTTTCTTCAATCTCAAATTATTGGTCGTAGTGTACTAAATAAACCTATTTATGCAGTTAGACTTCGGTCGTGGGAAAAATAAAGTTCTATATGTTGGAGCTTTTCATAGCAATGAGTGGATTACCAGCGTTTTATTAATGAAATTTATTGAAGATTATTGTAATGCTTATGTCAATAATTCTTCTCTCTTTAATCATAATGTTAGAGATATTTTTAACTCTACTTCTATTTATATTGTGCCTATGTTAAATCCTGATGGTGTTGATTTAGTAACTGGATTATATCCAACTAGTAGTTCTATTTATGGTTCATTTGAAGCTATTGCTAACATGTATCCAGAAATTCCTTTTCCTAATCGGATGGAAAGCTAATTTTAATGGTGTGGATTTAAATCTCCAGTTTCCTGCAAAATGGGAAAGAGCTCGTGAAATAAAATATGCTAGTGGATTTACGCGGACCTGCTCCAAGGGATTTTGTTGGTTTTGCTCCGCTTACTGAATCTGAAGCTATTGCTATTTATAATTTTACTTTGCAATATGACTTTAAACTTGTAATTGCTTTCCATTCTCAAGGTGAAGTTATTTATTGGCAATTTCAAAGTTATAATCCACCTAATGCTTATAACATTGGTACTAAATTTTCCGAAGCTAGTGGATATTTGCTAGATTCTACACCTTATGATTCTAGTTTTGCCGGTTATAAGGATTGGTTTATTCAAGATTTTAATAAACCTGGATACACAATAGAGGTTGGTCTTGGAACTAACCCACTTCCTATTTCTCAGTTTGACCAAATTTATAAAGAGAATTTAGGAATCTTGATTTTAGGTGCTACTTTGTAATTACATATAAAAAATGTGAAGTTTTTCAAATTATTAGAATTCAAATTTAATAATTCGTTTCACTTCACATTTCTTATTTTCCTATCTATCTGATTTTATATTTTCTATAATATCATCCATAGATTTTCTCACAAACTCTGTCGCCTGTTCATCTAAAATGTACTGACCATCAACTTTTCTTACTATGTCACCTATTTGTACATTGTTTGGCAAATCCTTTTCAAAAGCAATTTTTTTATGTTCAATACTATTTTTGTATTGTGTTACTTTGTATCTATGGTATTCATCATCATTTTCGAATTTATCTGTAACAATAAATACTTCTCCTTTGCTTAAATCTGATAATTCTTTATTAAAGTATTCTTCTAAAAAATTCCATCTTTCTCTGTAAAATACTTTCTCTTCTTCAGGTGTTAATTCTACGTTTTGACTGCTCATTTGATTTTTATTGTTGGCTTTTTCTAAATGTTCACCTAATTCTTTTATAAAATTTGTTACAAAAGAGTTATCTTCTAGCTTTTTAACTATTTTATTTAAGTTTAAATCCAAATTTAACCTCCTATTCTATTAGCTTTGCTTTACCTGTGCTATAATCAATTTCGAAATTATCTTGTACATTGTATATAAATTTATTAAAAGATATGCCTTCTTCTTCAACTGATTTTGCCTCTATTTCAACTCCTGTTGCTAACATATTTTCACCATTGTAAATAGGTGTTACTCTATATAAAACATGATAATCCTTATCTTGATTATTTTTGTCCTTAATCCAATTTGCTACACTGTTTTCATATTCTATCATTGCAGCATTCATTTGCGATGTTCCTGTAATTAAGTTTTGACTGTTGTTGTTTTCATTTCCTAGTTGCCATGCAATTAAATGACATCTTTCATATAAATGCTTGCTATTATTTTCACCATATAAATATTGATTCCAGCCAGTAGGTTTATATGAGATACTCCCTCTTTTTACTCCCTTTGGTGGCATTGTATATTTACATACATTTGCAAATGCTACTCCAGCTCTTTCTAATTCATCAAGTTTTGAATAGTCTTCAAAGTCTTCTGTTGTAATGTCTTTTTCTTCAAAATATGGTGTATCATTATTTATGTCGATAACTATTTTCCCTGAATATGCTGGTATATCTGCAATTGCAATATTACTATTGGTTTGGGTTACAGTATTAGTAGCTTGGTTACTTTTTTGTTCTTTGTTTTCTTCTGGTACTGCTATGTAACTAATTATAGCTAATAACAAAGCAAAAATTACTGATATTACTAATTGTTCTAATTTCTTTTCTCTTCTTCTTTTGGTGTTTCTTTTCATATTTACTCCTATCTAAAATCATAATATGGACAATTTTTAAGATTAATCTATATAATTAAAAACATAAGAAAAATATAATTTTGATTTAAATAATTTTGGAATCTTCAAACTATTAGTTTTATATCATATTTTTCTATTACTTTCAATAAAATTTAATAAGAAAAATTAAAAAGCTGTACTCAGTTTTTTGTGAGTACAACTTTTCTAATTATTTAGTTATCCATTTTATTAAATTCATATTAGCTGGTTCTAATAACATCTCATGTTTTGGCATAACTCTAAAAGTATAACCATAATTTCCACCAGTTGTTAATTCAATTTTAGCTGTGAAATAATACTTTCTTTCATCTTCATCTGAATCAGACAATGTCATTGGAATTATACTTACATTTTCAACAACACCATTTTCTAATATTTTGCCATAATAAGTTTCAACTGTAATATTTTCTACATCAATATTTGGTAGTTCAACTTCACAGGCTACTTCTATGTTGTTTCCAGCATCCATTGTAATATTATCTAAATTATTTACTTGGTTTATTTTAATGTCTTTCCAATTCATTGTGATATCTTTTTTCCAAGCATTATATGCTGCTACATTATCTATATCTTCATAATATTTTTTTGTTAATTTGCAAAGTGGCATATATAGTTGATTTACGTAGTCTGTAAGCATTCTAGATGTACTATATTTTCCACCTGTTGTTATAATTGAACTTTTCATCATTTTTAACCATTTTTCAGACATTCCATCTTTGTCTTTTTCATAATATAATGGTATTATTTTTTCTTCTAATGTTTTATACATACTTTGACTATCTGCTTGGTCTTGCTCTTCATATGAATTATATTCTGCATTTGTTCCTATTGTCCACCCATTTTCTTGATTATAGCCTTCTGCCCACCAACCATCTAAAACACTAAAGTTTATTACACCATTTACAGATGCTTTTTGTCCACTTGTTCCAGATGCTTCCATTGG
>USHX01000020.1 GCA_900554565.1 uncultured Clostridium sp. | reverse complement strand
TTGAATCACTTTTTGTATATAGGTTTTGTTTCACATCTATTGTAACATAACAAATTAATTTTTTAAAATTTAATTTAAATATTGCAAAAATTAAAAAATAGTAGTATAATATTAATGTAACGTTGAAGGGACGAGTAGGATTATACACTGCTACAAGAGAGAATTAGTCATGGGCTGTAAGCTAATTTTAGTAAGAATTTTCTGAAGACTACCCCTGAGTTAATGGGAAACCATCGTTGATTACGTACAATCATAAATTAAGTAAAATTTAGGGTGGAACCGTGCAATAAATATATTGTACCCCTATAGACAAAAAATGTATGTCTATAGAGGTACATTTTTTGATATAAAAAGGAGTGATTTTATGAAGTATTTAAAAAATGACGGAGAAGTTTTTGAAGGAGATTATGATGTAAAAGTTGCAAGGCATACAGCATCACACATATTAGCCCAAGCTGTAAAGAGGCTATATAAAGATGCAAAACTTGCAATAGGACCTGCAATTGATACAGGATTTTACTATGATTTTGATAATCTTTCTTTAAAGCAAGAAGATCTTGAAAAGATTGAGTCAGAGATGAAAAAAATTATAAAAGAAAATCTTAAATTAGAAACTTTTGAACTCTCAAAAGATGAAGCTCTAAAATTCGTTAAAGAAAATGGAGAAATATATAAACAAGAAATAATTGAAGAATTACCAGATGGTGAGAGAATTACATTTTATAAACAAGGTGAATTTACGGATTTATGTGTTGGGCCTCATATGTTATATACAAAGGGAGTAGGAAAAATTAAACTAATATCTACAACTGGTGCATATTGGAAGGGTAACGAACATAACAAAATGCTTACAAGAATTTATGGAACAGCCTTTAAAACTCAAGAAGAAGTAGATAGTTTTGTGGAACAAAGAGAAGAAGCTAAAAAAAGGGATCATAATAAACTTGGACGTGAACTTGAGATATTTACAACTAGTGACATCATAGGTCAAGGTTTGCCAATTCTTTTACCAAAAGGTGCAAAAATGCTTCAAATACTACAAAGATTTGTTGAAGATACAGAGGCAAAACGTGGTTGGAAACTTACAAAAACTCCATATATGGCAAAATCTGATTTATATAAATTATCAGGACACTGGGATCATTACAAGGAAGATATGTTTGTAATGGGAGATGAAAGTAAAGATGATGAAGTATTTGCTTTAAGACCAATGACTTGTCCTTTCCAATACCAAGCATATTTAAATAGAGGTAGATCATATAGAGATCTTCCTATGAGGCTTAATGAGACTTCAACTTTGTTTAGAAATGAAGCTTCAGGAGAAATGCATGGACTTATTCGTGTAAGACAGTTTACATTATCTGAAGGTCATCTTATGTGTACACCAGAACAGTTAGAAGATGAATTTAGAAAATGTTTGGAACTTGCTATATATATGCTTAAGGTTCTAGGACTTTATGAAGATGTATCATATCGTTTCTCAAAATGGGATCCAAATAACAAAGAAAAATATATAGGTACTGAAAAAGAATGGAACGAAGCTCAAGGAACTATGGAGAAAATATTAAATCACTTAGGGCTTGAGTATAAAGAAGGAATAGGTGAAGCTGCTTTTTATGGACCAAAACTAGATATTCAAATAAAAAATGTATTTGGTAAAGAAGACACTCTTATAACTATTCAAATAGATCAAATGCTTGCTGAAAAATTTGGAATGGAATACGTTGATAAAGATGGAACAAAGAAAAATCCATATATTATTCATAGATCATCTCTTGGATGCTATGAAAGAACTTTGGCACTTCTTATTGAAAAATATGCAGGAGCGTTCCCACTATGGCTTTCTCCAAATCAAGTTAGAATTTTACCTATATCTGAAAATGAAGTTGATTATGCATATAGTATAAAAAATACATTAGAAAATGCAGGAATAAGAGTAGAAGTTGATGCTTCAAATGAAAAAATTGGACATAAAATAAGAAATGCACAATTAGAAAAAGATCCATATATGATTATTTTAGGTAAAAATGAAGTAGAAAATAACTCAATATCTGTAAGAAAAAGAGAAGGAGAAAAAATGGATAACATTTCTTTAGATGAATTCTTAAATAAATTAAAAGAAGAAATAAAAGAAGCTTTTAATAAATAATACTATATATTGTAAAAAAGGTTTAGTGAATTAATTTGCTAAATCTTTTTTTGTATAATAGGAAAGTCATATTGAAATTACCATGCCAAAATTTTTATAGCATAGTAATAGAACATACGGAGTATGCTTTTTAAAAAATATATAAATTAACATATCATATATTTCTTGTTGAAAATTGCGATGAAAAGTATATAAAAATACACAATAAATGTTTACTGCAGAACAAATGTGTGATATAATCATCTTGTAAAATGAAAGCGAGGTGATTAAATAAGTGAGAAATATACATCAGGAGTAAGTTCATTAGATAAAGAAGAAATTATAAAAGAAAATTACAATAAAAAGAGAAGAATAAGTAAGAAAATATATAAAAAAAGTAGTCCAAACCAAGAAATTGCGATGGATAGAGGCCTAGAACAACGACCTTTAAAGAAAAGAGTGGCCTAGATATAGGTGGAAACTTAAATACAACATCTTTAAAAATACCACTAACTACAAAAAAGTAGTTAGTGGTGGAGTGACGAAGTCACTTTTGTTCTTGGAGTTAAAGTAAATATTGAAATAGTGTCTTCTGGACAAAACAATGTTTGGTAAGTACAGTTGAAAGAAATGGCAAAAAGAAAGACTACGTGTTTTACACATAGATTTTTCTTTCGCAGAATTTGTCAATCAAATATTAATTAAAATGCTAAAAATAGAGGAAATAGAGGAAAAGTATTGACTTTCGGTAATAAAAAATGTTATAATTAATATAATAATAAAGATACGTGATTAGTATCTTGTCCAAATCAAATGTTAGCCGCAACCCTATTTGCGGGGTACAAATACATAGGTGTACAAATGTTACTCGCAACCCTACTTGCGACAAATAAATGCGTAGGTGGACAAATGTTAATAAAATCTACCTTTTCGGAGGTAGATTTTTTCTTAAAAATGAGGTAAAAATGAAAGTAGAAAATGGAAAATTTTATTTTATAAAAGATGAATTTTTTGATATATTTAAAGGTTATAAATTAATGGTAAATAAAGAAAATGGTAATAAAAGACCTTGTTATTTTTGCTTTAATGATTTGGAAAATAAAGAAATAATTTGGTTTGTTCCAATATCAAGTAAAGTAGAAAAGTATAAATCAATATATGAAGATAAGAAAAAAGTTAGAAAAAAAGTTTATAACTTTGTATTCGGAAAAGTATTAGGAAAAGAAAAAGCATTTCTAATACAAAATATTTTTCCAACAATTGAGGAATACATAGAAAGTAAATATCAAAACAAAATGCAAGATGTAGAAATAACTGAAACTTTGAAACAAGAAATTATAGAAACTTCAATGAATGTTATAAAACTAGCCCAAAAAGGTATTAATATTCCATTTTATGATATAATTGAAATGAAAAATATATTACTTAAAAAATAGGGCGAGGATTTGAAAAAGAGTGGAAGTTATTTTAGAAATTATTGATTGGATTTTAAGGATTACTGGTTTGGTATCTATTATAATAATATCAATAAATTTATTTATTAAAGAGTATGAATATATTGATAATGTTAAAATAATAGCTAATCCAACTGAAAATGAATTAAATGAATGTAAAATTTATGAGGAATATATTAGTGAAGAAAAATCTGTTGAAAAAACCTTATTTATACCTTTAAGTTGTGATATTAAATCTTTAAAAGTACGAAAAGTAAAAATTGTAAACAATGGAAAAATAAAAAAAGGTAAAGTAATAAAAAAATTTAAAAGATTAGAACCATATCATGGTGTTTTATTTAATGTTACTAGAGGATGTGCGGCACCAAGCTATTTATTAGAATGGAAAATAGAATATGGATATAAAGGAGAATTAATATTATGTGCAAATGGATTTAATGGCAATGAAAATGAGAATATTATAAAATACAATTATGGACTTATTTCAAAAATAAGAAAAATATTATTGGTAAAATGAAAAACTACTTCAATAAGTAGTTTTTTTCTTCTGCAGAATTTGTCAATCAAATATTAATTAAAATGCTAAAAAACTATTGCATTTTTTATTTAAATTATATATAATTTAGATGTAGGATAACAATAGATGTTATTAACAAATGAAGAAATTTAGGAGGTTAGAAGATATATGGATATATTAAAAATTTCAGCAAAATCTAGTCCAAATTCAGTAGCAGGTGCAATAGCAGGACTTGTTAAAGAAAACGGTAAAGCAGAAATGCAAGCAATTGGAGCAGGAGCAATTAATCAAGCAGTAAAGGCAGTTGCAATAGCAAAAGGATTTGTAGCTCCATCAGGAATGGATCTTGTATGCTCACCAGCTTTTACAGAGGTTACAATAGATAACGAGGATAAAACTGGCATAAAATTTACAATTGAACCTAAATTATAATAATTATAAATATATGAAATCCAAAAAGTAAAAAAAACTATCTTTTTGGGTTTTTTTGTGATATAATTGAGGCACAATATTACTGAAATAAAGTAGGTGTTTTAATTTGGATAAAAAAATAATTGATTCGCATAGATATAAAAAAGTGCCTAGAAATAAAATAAAGAAAAATAACAAAAAATTAAAAACAAAAAAAGTTACAAAGCCTAAAAAAAATATATCAAAAAAAAATGCTAATATTTTTGCAAATTCTGTGTCTAACACACGAAGTAATTATGGAAAACTTATTGATAATACATTAAAAGAGGAGAAAAAAGAGAAGGTAAAGGAAAAAATAAAAAGTGGAGTCCAATATTCTAAATTTGTAAAAATTGCAATTTGTATTTTAGCTATAGTTTCTATTTTTGTTATTTCAAAACTTGTCATTAGTAAAAATAGAGAAAATATATTATCTGTATTTTCAAATGATAATAACAATAATGAAGAGTTAGAAGATAATTATAATTTTAAAATTGGAATATCAAAACTTGATACTACAGATTATTTAAAAAGTAGTAATGTTATTTTAAATGAACTTGCTACAAAAACATTTTATACTTTAGTTAAAGTAAATAAGGATTATAAAATAGAGTATAGCTTGGCTGAAAAAGTTGAAAAGATATCAGATACTTCATATAAAATACATTTAAATCCTATATATAAAGTAACAAGTGATGGTGTGATTACATCTTTTAATAAAATAAAACTAAATCAAAAAGATAGTATATATTATAGTAAAATTTCAAATATAGATAAGATGATAAAAGAAGATGAGAGTGTAATAAATGTATCACTTTTAAGACCTGATCCATTTTTTGTATATAGTCTTGTTTTCCCTATAAATGATAGCTCAAATAAAAGTACAGAATATATTATGAATGATGTTTCATTAAATAGTGTTTCTCTTGTAAAAAATTCATCTAAAAGTTCTTTAGGTGTAATTTCTCTTACAAATTATGAAAATACAGACGATATGGTAGATAATTTTAGAAATGGAAATATTGATATGTTTACTGCATCATCTGATAGCATTATGCAGCTTATCGGAAAAAGAGAATATAATGTAAAAAAATATAGAGATGGTGAAACAGTATTCTTGCTTGGAAATAAGGATTCTGCTCTATACAAGAAAAAAGAAGTAAGGCAAGCTATTGCGTATGCTATAAATAGAGATGAAATAGTAAAAAATGTTGATATGAAGTTTTCAGAAGTAATTGATATTCCATATATATATTCAGATATTAAATATAAATATGATTTATATGCTGCAGAAAATGCATTACTAATTAATGGATGGAAGAAAACTAGTGGTATTTATACAAAAAATGATGGATATGAATATCAAAAACTTGAATTAAATTTACTTGTAAATAAAGATGATACTGTAAAGTCAAAGATTGCAGATAGTATTAAAGAAATGGTTGAAAAAGTTGGAATAAGGATAAATGTTTTAAAATTATCTGAAAATGAAATCACAGAAAAGGTAAATGCTAAAGATTACGATATTGTTTTATCAACTGTTTATATAAACGATAGTCCAAATATTGAATATCTATATGATTATATAAATGTAAATGATATAACAAACTCTGCAATTGAAAATGTAAAAAATAGTGATGTATCAAATATTGAAGAAAATGTACAAACTTTAAAAAATGCTATATCTAGTGAAGTATCATGTATTGGAATAATGGCAAAGACTACAAATGTTGTATATCAAAAATATATAAAAGGATTTGATAATATCTCGTATATGAAAGTTTTTGATAATATAGAAAATATAGGTAGAATTAAAGAATAAGGGGGATATATGGAATATACAGGTGTAACTTATGATATGATATATAAGGCAAAGCAAAATTTAAAAACAATTGTTTTGCCTGAATCAGAAGATATGCGTATTCTTAAAGCGGCAAGCATTGCAGTAAAAGAAAAAATAGCAAATATTATATTAATTGGAAATAAAGAAGATATTTTAAGTAGATGTATTAATAATAATATTGATATATCAGGTATAAAAATAGAAGATAATTTAAAATCGGAAAAAAGGAATTTGTATAAAGAGGAACTTTTTAAATTAAGAAAGCATAAAGGAATTTCCTTGGATGATGCAGATAATTTGTTAAATGATAAAATATATTATGCAACAATGATGCTAAAGAACAATGATGCTGATGGCATGGTATGTGGTGCATGTAATTCAACGCCAGATACCCTTAGACCTGCATTGCAGATTATAAAAGCAAGAAAAGGATTAGACCTTGTATCATCGTTTTTTATAATGCAAACGCCAAATACAAATTTAGGACTGTCTGGTAAATTCATTTTTTCAGATTGTGGACTTGTTATAAATCCTACTGAAGATGATTTAGTAGAAATTGTTTTAGAGTCATATGATAGCTTTAAGAAGTTATTAAATGAAGAACCTAAAATTGCACTTTTATCGTATTCAACATTAGATGATATAAAAGATGAAAATGTAATTAAATTACAAAATGTTGTAAGAAGAGTAAAAGAAATTAATAACAATATAAACATAGATGGACAGTTACAATTAGATGCTGCAATAATTGAAGATGTAGCAAAAATAAAAGCACCTAATAGTAGTGTTGCAGGAAAAGCAAATGTACTTATATTTCCAAATTTAGAGTCTGGAAATATTGCATATAAAATTGCTGAACGCTTTGGAAATATGACAGCTTTAGGTCCAATAACACAAGGAATGGATAAACCAGTAAATGATTTATCTAGAGGATGTAGTGTTGATGATATTGTTGGAGTTATAGCTATAACTTGTATTCAAAGTATGTAGTATATAAATTAGTAGTATAAAAGGGGGATTTTAAATGAAAGTACTAGTAATTAACTGTGGAAGTTCCACAATAAAATATCAATTAATTGATATGGCAAAAGATGAGGTTATCGCAAAGGGAAGATGTGATAAAATTGGTTATGAGGATTCCAATTTAATTTATAAAAATTTAAGAGATGGAAAAAAATTAGATGAAGTTCCTATATCTATGCCTGATCATAAAGTTGGTATGAAGGTTTTACTTGATACACTTCAAGATGAAAAAATTGGTGTAATTAGTGATATTAATGAAATATCAGCTATAGGTCATAGAGTTGTTGCTGGTGGCGAAAAATATAACAAAGCAGTAATTGTTGATGATAATGTAGTTGAAGATATTTTAGAACTTGCAGAAATTGCACCACTTCATAATAAAGGGGCTGTAATGGGAATAAATGCAATAAGAGAGGTTGCAAGTAGTATACCAAATGTTGTTGTGTTTGATACAGCATTTCACCAAACAATGCCAGACTATAATTATCTTTACGCTATTGATAAAAAATACTATACAAATAATCATATAAGAAGATATGGAGCACATGGAACATCATATCAATATATAACAAAAAGACTTGCTAAATTAATGGGAAAAAATAAAGATGAAATAAATGCTATTATTTGTCACATTGGTGGTGGAGCAAGTGTATGTGCAATAAAAAATGGAAAATCATATGATACATCTATGGGATATACTCCACTTGAAGGATTAATAATGGAAACTAGATGTGGAGATATAGATCCTGCTGTAATATTAAAAATAATGAGAATTGAAAATTATTCTGTAGATGAAATGGATGATTTACTAAATAAAAAATCAGGAAGAATTGGATTTACTGGAATTGGTGATTTTAGACTTATGAAAGATGCAGCTCTTGAGGGAAATAAAGATGCAATTTTAATGAGAAAAATGCAAACACAAAGAATAAAGAAATATATTGGTGCATATATGGCTGAATTAAATCATGTTGATGCAATTGTATTTACTGGGGGAATAATGGAAAACAACGACGATGAAATTGCAAATGCTGTGTCAAACATGGAAGAACTAGGAATTGAATTAGATGCTAAAAGGAATAAAGAGGCTTTTAGAGGTGAAGGACTTGTTTCAACAGATTCATCAAGAATAAAAATCTATCTTATTCCAACAAATGAAGAACTTGAAATTGCAAATCAAACTGTAGAGTTAGTAAAGGATATGTAATATGACTTGTCTAATCCAAAATGTATTAAAAAAGTATAATAAAAATATTTGGGTAATGTATAACAATGAAAATAGCGATAGAATATTTTGCAAATATTTTACTAAGCATTTAGCAAGTAATACTATATGTATAATCTCAACTCAAAAAGTATATATCATTTTATCTAGTTTAGATAAAGATAATGTTGAAAAGCTAAAATATGATCCAAAAAAAGTTCAGTTTTTTTCATATAAATCAAGAGATGAACTTGACGTAATTTTAGAAAATATAATTGCAGATTTAAATTTTAGTAATAAAATATGTCTTAACTTTTCTACTATGTCAGATAGAAATACAGATATAATGAGTCATGGAGATTATGTATATTTAACTAAAATTTTGAAAAAGCCATATTTAAAATATAAAAAGAAGGTAAAATTTGAATCAGCTGAGAAAATGATATATGATTTAGAGTCAAGAAAAACTGAAAAAGAGATAAATAGACTAAAACTTCTTGCTGATATTACAAACAGAATTTTAGAAGAAACGTTTAAAAAAATACAAATAGGAGATAATGAAATTCAAATTGTAAATAAAACAAAAAGAATTACTGATGAAATAATGAAGTTATATGTTGGATCAAATGATATCGTATCATATGATATGGCATGGGAAAATTGCCCTATTGTACTTACAGGTATAAATCTTGCAAAAGGTGGCCATTCGCTACCAAGTACAAAAAAGTTATTCAGGGGAGATACTATATATTTTGATTTTGGAATAAAAGCTACGTTTAGTGATGAGATGGTCCTATATACAGATATGCAAAGAATGGGATATGCACTTAAAAAAAATGAATTTAGTCCTCCAAAACAAGTTATGAAGGTATTTAATACTTTAGTTAATTCTATATCAGATGGTATTGATGAAATGAGGCCTGGTGTAAAAGCATATAAAGTAGATAAGGTTGTACGTGATGAAATTATAAAAGCGGGTTACCCAGAATATAATCATGCAACTGGCCATCCTGTTGGTAAGGAAGTACATGATATTGGAGCTATAATTTCTATAAAAAAATCTAAGCTTGCCAATTTAGAACTTATTGAAAATGGTATTTACACTTTAGAGCCTAGAGTAAACATTTCAAATGGAGGCTCAATTGAGGAAATGATCCAGGTAACAAAATATGGAGGTGTTCCACTTACTCATTTGCAAGATGAAATTTATCTTGTAAAATAATATATAAAAATTAAATTATTGTAATAATTTATACAAAATTAAGAAATATTATATAATAGAAAATTAGAAAAGGTAGGTAGATGATATGAAACTATGTTATGAAAGAAAAGACATATATAATAATGTTGATGAGGAAGAAATATTAAACGCTAAAAAATATTCAAAAAAATATATGGAATTTTTAGATAAGGCAAGAACTGAATATTTGTGTGCTGCTGAATGTCTAAAGATGTTAAAAGATGCTGGATTTAAAGATATTACTGAATGTGAAAAATTAAATGTGGGAGATAAAGTATATTTTGTAAATAAAGAAAAATCTATATTTGCCTCAGTAATAGGTAAAGATGATCTAAAAAATGGTGTAAATATAGTAGGTTCACATATTGATAGTCCAAGACTTGACTTAAAACCAATGCCACTTATAGAAAACCAAAATATGGCGTTATTTAAAACTCAGTTCTATGGTGGTATTAAAAAATATCAATGGCTATCTATACCACTTGAAATGCATGGAGTTGTATATACTGAAGATAATGAAAAAGTTGAAATTTCAGTTGGTGGAGAAGATGACGATTTTTGCTTTACAATAGCAGATTTACTTCCACACCTTGCAAAAGATCAACTTAGTAAAAATGCAACTGAATTTATTGATGCAGAAAAAATGTCTGTACTTGTTGGAAATATAAAGGATGAAAAAGCAAAGAAAAACAAGGTAAAAGAAAATATTTTAAAAATTTTAAATGAAAAATATGGTATTAAAGAAATTGATTTTGTAAGATCAGATATTTCATTTGTTCCAGCTTTTAAAACTAGATATATTGGTTTTGATAAAAGTATGATAGGTGGATATGGACATGATGATAGAGTTTGTTCATATGCAAATGTAAAAGCTATAATAGATGCAGCAAGTGAAAACAAAAAACTAAATAAAACTGCTATTTGCCTTTTAGTAGATAAAGAAGAAATAGGAAGTGTTGGTAATACTTCAATGAGTACGCAAGCTTTTGATTTGTTTTCAAAAATGATTATATCAAAGACTGGAAATAAAGAATTAAGTGAATTAGAGATGTACTATAATTCAAAAATGTTATCTGCTGATGTTACAGCAGCTGTTGATCCAGACTATGATGAAGTGTCAGATGTTCCAAATGGTAATGTTATTGGTTGTGGTGTCGCTATTGAAAAATATACAGGTGGAAGTGGTAAATATAGTGCTAGTGAAGCTACTGCAAAATTCACATCTGAAGTAACACAAATATTCGATAAGAATGATGTTATATATCAATTTGGAGTACTTGGAAAACAAGGAAAAGGTGGTGGAGGAACAATTGCATATATACTTGCAAACAAGGGAATAGATGTAATTGATTGTGGTACACCAGTACTTGCAATGCATTCTCCATTTGAAGTAGTAAGTGTGTATGATACATACATGACTTATCTTGCATACAAAACATTCTTTAACTCATAAAAATATGTAAGGGGGAAATTTTATTGCTTAAAAGTTTATTAAAAAATACAGATTATGTTGTAGTAGTTACAGTTCTTCTTCTTTTTGTAATTGGAGTTATAGCAATATTTTCGGCAGGATATAACACAGATGTAAATAAAGATGAATATATAAAACAAATAATGTGGATGGCTGCCGTGTTTGTAATGATGATTGTAATATGGGCAGTCGATTACAAGGTGTTTGATATAGCAGGATATATATTATATGGCATAAATTTAATTTTGTTAATGTTAGTTCTATTTATGCCCTCCCTTATGGGAGCAAGCAGCTGGTTTAATTTAGGAGGTATCCTATATCAGCCATCGGAACTTATGAAAATTGGATTTATCATATGTGCAGCAAAGCTTGCAACAATTTACAAAAATAATATAAATCAAAATGATAAAAAGAAAAAAATTATCATGATTGCAGTAATGTTACTTACTTTTTTACTCCCTGTTATTTTAATTATGTTACAACCAGATTTTGGAACAGCAATGGCTTTTGTTGTAATAGCTATATTTATGTTGTTTAAATTTGGTATAAAATATAGATATATATTTATAGGAATACTTGCAGTAGCTATTCTTATACCACTTGTTTACTTTTTTGTACTTAATCCAACACAACAGGAAAGAATTAAGGTATTTATAAATCCTGAACTTGATCCACTTGGAAGTGGATATAATGCAATACAATCAAAAATTGCTGTAGGATCTGGAATGTTATTTGGAACTGGAATACTAAAAGGAGCACAAACACAATATGGTTATCTTCCAATTAAATCCACTGATTTTATATTCTCAGTTATATCGGAAGAAATGGGATTTATTGTATCAGCAATAGTTGTAATTTTATTTACTATACTATTAATTAGGTTAATTAGAATATCAAAATATGCACCTGATGAATTTTCAAGTTTTATGACAATAGGTGTAGCAGGCCTTATATTTTTCCATTTTGTTCAAAATATTGGTATGACAATAGGGCTTTTACCAATAACAGGTGTACCACTTCCATTCGTAAGTTATGGAGGTAGTAGTTTAATTACAAATGGTATGGCTATAGCAATTGCGCTTAATGTTTCTGCTAGAAAATCAAGGAAATTATTTATGTAAAAGTAGAAGATAAATTAAAAAATGTAGTGATAAAAATTTAAATATAATGTAGTATATTTATGGAGGGGAACATTATGAAAAAAAGTTTAAAATTTATTATTACTTCTTTTGTGTTAGCACTTGCAATTCCAGTTATATTTGTATCAAATATATTTTGCGCTGCATATGAAAACACAATAACTGAGGATAATGCCCAAGTAATAGTGAGTGTAAACTCAAATAAAACAAAAGTTGCTCCAGGTGAAGAATTTACAGTTACATTTTCACTAGATAAATTACCAGATAATGGTTATGGCCTTGCGAGTTTGAGCCTTAGAATGTACTATGATTCTTCAAAAGTAGAAGTTATAAACATAACAGAAACTGATCTTGCAAATGAATTTAAAATGGCTGTTGGGCCATCAGATGAAGATGCAAACGGAAGTGAATTTTCATCAGCAAGATACATTGTGTTTGGAGGTGCCAATGGAGGTGCAGACGCTGTATGTTCAACAGGAGAACTATTTACTGTAAAATTTAAAGTAAAAGAAAATACAACTGGAGATCTTAAAATGTACCTTGGAAGTACAGATGGATTTAATGCTGGTGCTGTTACACTAAATTCAAGTGGTAATCCAGTTACTGATAAAAATCCAGTTCCTAAATATTTAAAGTCAAATTTAGATAACTTAAATATATGTGATACAATTGAATATAAAAAAAGGTGATGTAAATAAAGACGGAAAAGTAAATACATTAGATGTATATTATGCAATGAAAGGAATAGTAAATGGAACACTAACAGACGAGGAAAAAGTAATACTAGATGTAAATGGAGATTCCAAAGCTAATACATTAGATATTAACATAATAATGAGATATATAGTTGGTCAAATTGACAGTTTGTAATAAATAAACACAAAGAGTGGTTTAGTTTTATACTAATCCACTTTTTTCTTTTGTAATAAAAATGTAATAATTATGTAACTAAAATGTTAGAATAAACAAATTTTAAGGTATTGAGTTCTGTAACAAAAAGGTGTATACTAAAAATGTTATGTATAAAAATATAAAAATAAGTAGAAAAAAGGGGAATGTAGTATATGAAAAAAGTTTTAAAGAAATTACCATTATTAATACTAGCATTAGTGTTGGTCTTAGCAATAAAAGATAAAACATATGCAGCAACATATGGAGATTTAACATATGAGGTAAAAAATGATGGTACAATAGAAATAACTGATTGTGATACAAGTGCATCAGGTGCATTAACAATACCAGATACAATTGATGGAAAAAAAGTAACAAGTATAGGGGGAAGAACTTTTTATCACTGTAGCAGTTTAATAAGTATAACAATACCAGAAGGGGTAAGAAGTATAGGAGAGTATACTTTTGATGATTGTAGCAGTTTAACAAGTATAAATGTTTCAGAAAATAATAAAACATTTTTTTCTAATGATGGTATTTTGTACAAGAAATATAAAGCGTATGAAGGTTTAAAAGATGAATATGATGCTATAGCTTTATATGCATATCCAAAAGGAAAGGAAAGTACAACTTATAATATACCAGAGGGTGTCACAGATGTTGATTTTAGCAAGTTATTTTATGCAAAAAAAGTAAAAAGTATTATGATTTCTTCTAGTGTTATATGGATAGGGACAGTTCGTAGTGGATCTTTTGATAAGCCACCATTACTTGAATCTATTAATGTTTCAGAAGATAATTTAAAATTTTCTTCTATAAATGGAGTTTTATTTAACAAAGATAAAACAAAGTTAATAACTTATCCTCCTGCTAGAAAAGATACTATTTATAATATACCAAATGGGGTTACTGAAATTAGTTCCTGTGCATTTTCTTATATGAGCAATTTAACTAGTTTGGTGATACCAGAAACAGTAAAAAAAATAGGTGGTAGAGCATTTCAACGTTGCTCAGATTTGGTTAGTATTGAAATTCCTGGTAGCGTTAAAGAAATTGGCAACTATTGCTTTACAAGTTGCAAAAAATTAAATGAGGTTAAATTAAATGAAGGATTAACTACTATTGGAGCTGGAGCTTTTTGGGGATGCGATTCTTTAACAAATATAACGATACCAGATAGTGTAACGGAAATAGGCGATGGAGCTTTTTTGTGTGATAATATTTCAAGTTTAACTTTTCCAGATGGTATACCAAGTAGTGATATATCTAGTATTTTTTCAAAATGGACAAGCACTTCTATTGGAAATTTTGATGTATATGATATTACTATAAGATCATCAAGTAGTTTGATTGAGATAAAAGTGTCTGATAATAGTGAAAATTATAGTTCTGTTGATGGTGTCCTATTTAATAAGGATAAAAGTGAAATACTATGTTATCCATCAGGAAAAACTAATAGCAGTTATAATATTCCAAATAGTGTTAAAAAAATAGGCAAAAAAGCTTTTATTAATTGTAAAAATTTAACAAGTATAACAATACCTGATAGTGTAGTAGATATGGATGAACTTTCTTTTTATGGCTGTTCCTCACTTACTAGTATTGATTTACCAAAAAATTTAACAAGTATAGGGAGAGGAGCATTTTATAATTGTGAAAAATTAACAAATGTAAAACTTTCAGATAATGTAACAAGTATAGGTAAAGAAGCGTTTTATAATTGTGTCAACTTAACTAATATAAATTTGCCTAATAAATTGGTAAGCATAGAAGATTATGCTTTTAGAGGATGTGAAAAGTTAAATAATATATTAATTCCAAGTAGTGTGACAAGTATAGGAGAATGGTCATTTGCAAGCTGTCTAAGTTTAGAAGACATTTTTATTCCAAAAAATGTTAATGAGATAAGAGACGGAGCTTTTTATAATTGTAAGAACCTAAAGGAAATAAATGTTGATGATTCTAATAAAAATTATAGCTCTGTAGACGGAGTTTTATTTAATAAAGATAAAACGCAATTAATACAATACCCTATAAAAAAAGAAGGAGTTTGTTATAATATTCCAGAAGGAGTAACAAGTATAAAAGTGGTTGCGTTTACTCAGTGTAACAACTTAACAACTATAACAATACCAAATAGTGTAACAAGTATAGAAAATTGTGCTTTTTACGGTTGTAGTAATTTAACACGTGTAGCAATACCAAGCGGTGTAACAAATATAGATGGTAGTGCTTTTAAATATTGTAAAAGTTTGGAAAAAGTGTTATGCCTAGGTAATGCTTCAAAATTAGGTAGTGAAACTTTTGATTACTGTTCATCAAACTTAAAAATTTATGCAAAAAATGGATTAACAGGATACGATGCAAATGGATGGGGAAACTATAGTGATAAAATAGTAAGGTATGATGAAACATTAAAGGATAAAAGTGTAACATTTACAAGAAAAAGTCAAACAAAAAACGTAGAATTATCAAATGATATTCTTAAATCATTAGCAAGCATAAAATCATATGAAATAGAAGATAAAAGTATAGCGTCAGTAGATAGTTCTAGAAAAGTAACACCGTTAAAAAATGGAACAACAAATGTAAAGGCTGTAGTACAATATTTCGATGGAACTGAGGTTAATTTAACTGAAGAAATTGTAGTGGATTTTAAAGCTGAGAGTATAAGTTTAGATAAGACCAATATTACTTTAAATAATAACAAACCTGTAAAACTGAATGAAAAAGTATTACCTGAGTATACAAATAATAAGAAGGTAAATTGGAAAAGTAGTAATGAAAAAGTTGCAACTGTAGATGAAAATGGAAATGTAACAGCTGTGGTAAGCGAAAACCCGGTGGGACAAGGAACATGTAAAATAACAGCAACAACAGCTGATGGAACAAATTTAAGTGCAAGCTGTGATGTAACAGTAGATATAAAAGCTGAGAGTATAGGCTTTAGTTTAAAAAGTTACACTATAACGAATTTAGGTCAAACACCATCGTTTACACCAAAAATATTACCTGAAAACACAGCAAATAAAAATGTGACATGGAAAAGTAGTAATACAAATATTGCAACAGTAAATCCATCTACAGGAGTAATAAAAGCAGTAAGTAATGGAACATGTAAAATAACAGCAACAACAACAGATGGAACAAATTTAAGTGCAAGTATGGATGTTATAGTAGATATAAAAGCAAAGAGTGTAGCTTTGGATAAGACAAGCATGCAAATAACAAGTCAAAATAGTATAAATAAATTAGTGGCAACAGTAACACCAAGTCAGGCAAATCAAAAAGTAGCGTGGAGCAGCAGTAATGGAAATATAGCAAAAGTAGATAGTAAGGGAAGAGTAACACCTGTAAGTAATGGAACATGTAAGATAATAGCAATAACAACAGATGGAACGAATAGAACAGCAAGTTGTGATGTAACAGTAGATGTAAAATTTGTAACAGGGATAAGTTTTGATTTTAATAGTTATACAATAACAAATGTAAATCAAACACCAGTGTTTAATCCAAATATAACACCAAGTGATGCAGAAGATAAAAGTGTAAGATGGAGTAGTAGCAATACAAAAGTAGCAACAGTAAGTTCAAGTGGAGTAATAAAAGCAGCAGGAAATGGAACATGTAAGATAACAGCAACGACAACAGATGGAACAAACTTAAGTGCAAGTTTTAATATAATAGTAAATATAAAAGCAACAAAAATAACATTGGATAAAACAAAAATAGAATTAACAACAGGAAAAGAAACAGAGAAAATAACATCAAGTATAGAACCAAGTATAGCAAATAAAGCGGTAAAATATACAAGTAGTGATGAGAGCGTAGCTACAGTAAGCAGTGATGGAGTAGTAACAGCAGTAGGAAGTGGAACATGTAAAATAACAGCAGCTCCAACAGATGGAAGTAAAGTAACAGCAAGTTGTGATGTTACTGTAGATATAAAAACAACAGGAATGAAGTTAGATAAAACAAACTATACATTTAATAAAGCAGAAACAATAAAGATAAATCCAGTAATAACACCAAGTAAAGCGTCAAAGAAATTAACATGGACAAGTAGTAATACAAAAGTAGCAATAGTAAGTAGTGATGGAAAAGTAACACCAGTAGGAAAAGGAACATGTAAGATAACAGCAACAACAACAGATGGAACAAGTTTAAGTTCAAGTTGTAATATAACATCAAATGTAGAATATCAAAAAGGCGATGTAAATAGAGATGGAAAAGTAAATACATTAGATGTATATTATGCAATGAAAGGAATAGTAAATGGAACACTAACAGACGAGGAAAAAGTAATACTAGATGTAAATGGAGATTCCAAAGCTAATACATTAGATATAAACATAATAATGAGATATATAGTTGGACAAATAGATAGTTTGTAATAAATAAAAACAAAGTGGTTTACATTATAAAATCACTTTGCTTTTATTAATATATTTGGAGGCGAAAATATGCGAAAAGCAAAAGTGTTTGTTTTGATTTTATTTAGTTCTTTATTTATGCTATTTACAAGTACAAACATATTTGCATCAAGTAGTTTGATAAATAAAGAATATAAATCAATAAATGTGTATGAAAAATTTGATATAAAAACAATACAAAATGATTCAAGCAAAAAATATAACTATTCATCATCAGATAATGCTGTAGCAAGTGTAAATTCTGATGGGATTGTGATAGGTGAAAAAATGGGAGAATGCTATATAACTATATCTGATGATAATGGTAGTTCTTCCAAGCTTAATATTAGAGTTGGTTTTTATAAAGGAATAGATGTTTCAACTCTTAATGGAGATGTAAATTATAATAGTATAAAATCTCAAGGAATAGATTTTGTTATGATAAGATCATCATATGGATGGTATGATAGTTATGATGCAGCTGCTGGAAAAGAATATGGATTTCAATATGATTCTAAACTATATAATAATGTAAAAGGTGCAGTTGAAAACAATGTTCCATTTGGAATATATCACTATTCTTATGCAAAAAATACAAGTGAGGCTGCATTGGAAGCAGAGTATACTATTAATGCCCTTAAAAGTACAGGGGCATATGCAAATAGTATGTCTCTTCCAATTGCTTATGATGTTGAAGATAACAAATATCAAGGTTCAATAGATAAAGAAACTTTAACAGATATTGTAATTACATATTGTACAAAAATAAGGGAAGCTGGATATCAACCAATGGTATATGCAAATAAAAGTTGGTTTGTTGAGCATTTAAATATAACTAGGTTAAATTCATTAGGATATGATTTTTGGTACGCTTTATGGCCAGGTGGAAATATTGATTTTTCAAACAAAATACAAATAGCCAATTCTGGAATTTATCCATTAATTTGGCAATATACAAGTAGTGGTAGCGTAGATGGAGCAAATACAAATTCTGGAAGAGTAGATCTAAATGTAATGTATATGAAAGAACAAGTAAAACTTACTTTTGTAAGTGATGGACAAGTTGTTGAAGAAAAAGGAATTGATAAAAACTCATCTACTACATTTCCAGAAGTTTCAAAAAAAGGATATTCTTTTGTAAAATGGATAGACAGTAATGGTAATACTTTAACAGAACAAACAAAATTTAATTCAAATACAACAATTACAGCTGTGTATGAGTTAGAAGGATATCAAAAAGGCGACGTAAATAGAGATGGAAAAATAAATACATTAGATGTATACTATGCAATGAAAGGAATAGTAAATGGAACACTAACAGATGAGGAAAAAGTAATACTGGATGTAAATGGAGATTCTAAAGCTAATACATTAGATATAAACATAATAATGAGATATATAGTTGGACAAATAGATAGTTTACAATAAACACAAATAGTGGTTTAGTTTTATACTAACCCACTTTTTCTTTTGTAATAAAAATGTAACAATTGTGTAACTAAAATGTTAGAATAAACTAATTGTGTAGCATTGACTTTTTTATACTTTGGAAGTATAATAATTTTGTTGAAATACTTAGAAATAAGTAGAAGAGAGAGGACAGAATATATGAAAAAGGTTTTAAAGAAATTACCATTAATAGTACTAGCATTAGTGTTGGTATTAGCAATAAAAGATAAAACATATGCAGCAACATATGGCAAATTAACATATGAGGTAAAAAATGATGGTACAATAAAAATAACTGATTGTGATGAAAATGCATCAGGTGCATTAACAATACCAGATACAATTAATGGAAAAAAAGTAACAGGTATAGGATATAGAGCTTTTTATGACTGTCGCAGTTTAACAAGTATAACAATACTAGAAGGAGTAACAAGTATAGGACAAGAAGCTTTTTTTGGATGCAGCGGTTTAACAAGCTTAACAATATCAAACAGCGTAACAAGTATAGGCTATATGGCTTTTAGAGAATGTCGCAGTTTAACAAGTATAACAATACCAAATAGTGTAACAAGTATAGGAGATAGAGCTTTTTGGTACTGTAAAAGTTTAACAAGTATAACAATACCAAGTAGTGTAACAAATATAGGATCGTGTGCTTTTGGGACATGTAGCAGTTTAATAAGTATAAATGTCTCAGATAATAATAAATATTATTGTGATGTAGATGGAGTTTTATTTAATAAAGATAAAACAGAAATAATAAAGTTTCCAGGGAAAAAAGAAGGTACAAACTATAAAATACCAAACAGTGTAACGAGTATAGGAAATGGAGCTTTTGATGACTGTCGCAGTTTAACAAGTATAACCATACCAAATAGCGTAACAAGTATTGGTAATGAAGCTTTTGAGGGCTGTAGCAGTTTAACAAGTATAACCATACCAAATAGCGTAACAAGTATTGGTAATGAAGCTTTTTATGGATGCAGCGGTTTAACAAGTATAACCATACCAAATAGTGTAACGAGTATAGGAAATGGAGCTTTTGAGGTCTGTAGCAGTTTAACGAATATAACAATCCCGGAAGGAGTAACAAGTATAGATGAAAGTACTTTTAGTGGTTGCAGTAGTTTAACAAATATAACAATACCAGAAGGTGTAACAAGTATAGGTAGAGATGCTTTTAGTTTTTGTAGAAGTTTAACAAGTATAACAATGCCAGATAGTTTAATGAGCATAGGAATTGGTGCTTTTGATAATTGTAACAGTTTAACAAGTATAACAATACCAAACGGTGTAACAAGTATAGGAGCCGCTGCTTTTCATGACTGTAGCAGCTTAACGAACATAAATGTTTCAAATAATAACAAAAATTATAGCTCTGTAGATGGAGTACTATTTAATAAAGATAAAACAGAAATAATAAAATATCCGGTCAAAAAGAAAGGTACAAGTTATGATATACCAGACAGTGTAACGAGTATAGGATATGAAGCTTTTTATAATTGTAGAGATTTAACAAGTATAGCAATTCCGGAAAAAGTAACAAGCATAGGTGCACATGCTTTTGAATATTGTATCAGTTTAACAAATATAACAATACCAGAGGGAGTAACGAGTATAGATATATATACTTTTTATTGTTGTGACAGTTTAACAAATATAACAATACCGGAAGGAGTAACAAGTATAGGAAATTGGGCCCTTTCAGGTTGTAGCAGTTTAACAAGTATAAATGTTTCAGATAATAACAAAAATTATAGCTCTATAGATGGAGTACTATTTAATAAAGATAAAACAGAAATAATAATGTATCCATACAGAAAAGAAAGTACAAGCTATGATATACCAAACAGTGTAACTAGTATAGGACGTTATGCTTTTGAATATTGCAATATTTTAACAAATATAACAATACCAAATAGTGTAACAAGTATAGAAAGTGATGCTATTTACGATTGTAGTAATTTAACACGTTTAGCGATACCAAGCAGTGTAACAAGTATAGGGAATCAGGCTTTTATATTTTGTAAAAGTTTGGAAAAAGTATTATGTCTTGGTAATGCTTCAAAATTAGGTAGTGATGCTTTTAAAGGATGTTCATCAAACTTAAAAATTTATGCTAAAAATGGATTAACAGGATATGATGCAAATGGCTGGGAAAATTATAGTGATAAAATAGTAAGATATGATGAATCATTAAAGAAGATAACATTTACAAGTAGAAAACAAACAGAAAAAATAGAATTATCAAATGCTGTTTTTAAATCAATAGCTAGTATAAAATCATATGAAATAGAAGATAAAAGTATAGTCTCAGTAGATAGTTCTGGAAATGTAATACCATTAAAAAATGGAACAACAAATGTAAAAGCTGTAGTACAATATTTTGATGGAACAAAAGTTAATTTAACTGAAAAGATAGTTGTAAATGTAAAATCAACAGGAGTAGCAATAAAGCCATCTACATGGTCATTTGTTGATAAGTATCAATCTCCTACTAAAAAAATGGCTGCAAAAGTACAACCGATAGATACAGCATTTCAAGATGTAACGTGGAAAAGTAGTAATACAAAAGTAGCAACAGTAGATAGCTCTGGAAATGTAACAGCTGTAGGAAATGGAACATGTAAAATAACAGCAACAACAAAAGATGGATACAATAAAAGTGTTTCAAGTGATGTGACTGTGGATATAAAAGCGGAGAGTATAAATTTAGATAAAACAAGTTTAGAGATTACTAATTTAGGAGTAAAAGAGAAATTAAAAGCAGATGTATCACCAAGTTTTTCAACAATAAATAGGCCAGTAAAATGGAGTAGTAGTGATACAAATGTAGCAAAAGTAGATAATGACGGAAATGTAACACCAGTAGGAAACGGAACATGTAAAATAACAGCAACAACAGCTGATGGAACAAATTTAAGTGCAAGTTGTGATGTAACAGTTAAAGTAGCAACAGGCATAAGTTTGAATGTAACAAGCTATAAAATAACTAATGTTTCTCAAACATTGGCACTTGTTGCAAGTCTTAAACCAGATGATTTGGAAAATAAAAAAGTAGAGTGGAGAAGTAGCAATACTGGTATAGCAACAGTGGATGAAAACGGAAATGTAACACCGGTAGGAAGTGGTTCGTGTAAAATAACAGCAACGACAACAGATGGAACAAACTTAAGTGCAAGTTGTAATTTAGTAGTAGATGTAAAAGTTAAAAGTATAAGTTTTAATTCTACAAGCTATACAATAACAGATTTAGCTCAAACTCCATCGTTTGAACCTAATATAACACCATCAATTGCAAGTAAAAATGTTACTTGGAGGAGTAGTAATACAGGAATTGCAACAGTAAATTCAAAAGGAGTAATAAAAGCAGTAAGTAATGGAACATGTAAAGTAACAGCAACAACAACAGATGGAACAAACTTAAGTGCAAGTATGGATGTTATAGTAGATATAAAAGCAAAGAGTGTAGCGCTAGATAAGACAAGCTTAAACATAACAAGTAATAATGAAAAAAATAAATTAAATGTAGCAATATCACCAATACAGGCAAGTCAAAAGGTAAATTGGAAAAGTAGTAATGAAAAAATAGCAAGAGTAGATGGTAATGGAAATGTAACAGCGGTGGGAAATGGAACATGTAAAATAACAGCAACAACAACAGATGGGACAAATAAAACAGCAAGCTGTGATGTAAAAGTAGATATAAAAGCTGAAAGTATAGGTTTTAGTTTAACAAGCTATAAAATAACAGATTTGGCACAAACACCATCATTTACAGCTAAGATATTACCAGAAAACACAGCAAATAAAAATGTAACATGGAAAAGTAGTAATACTAGTATTGCAACAGTAAGTTCAAGTGGAGTAATAAAAGCGGTAAGTAATGGAACATGTAAAATAACAGCAACGACAAAGGATGGAACAAATTTAAGTGCAAGTGTGGATATTATAGTAGATATAAAAGCAAAGAGTGTAGCTTTGGATAAAACAAGCATGCAAATAACAAGTCGAAATAGTATAAATAAATTAGTAGCAACAGTAACACCAAGTCAGGCAGGTCAAAAAGTAGCATGGAGCAGTAGCAATGGAAAAATAGCAACAGTAGATAGTAAGGGAAGGGTAAAGGCAGTAAGTAATGGAAAATGTAAAATAATAGCAACAACAACAGATGGAACAAATAGAACAGCAAGTTGTGATGTTACAGTAGATGTAAAATTTGTAACAGGGATAAGTTTTGATTTTAATAGTTATACAATAACAAATGTAAATCAAACACCAGTGTTTAATCCAAATATAACACCAAGTGATGCAGAAGATAAAAGTGTAAGATGGAGTAGTAGCAATACAAAAGTAGCAACAGTAAGTTCAAGTGGAGTAATAAAAGCAGCAGGAAATGGAACGTGTAAAATAACAGCAACAACAACAGATGGAACAAACTTAAGTGCAAGTTTTAATATAACAGTAAATATAAAAGCAACAAAAATAACATTGGATAAAACAAAAATAAAATTAACAACAGGAAAAGAAACAGAGAAAATAACAGCAAGTATAGAACCAAGTATAGCAAATAAAGCGGTAAAATATACAAGTAGTGATGA
>USHX01000019.1 GCA_900554565.1 uncultured Clostridium sp. | reverse complement strand
AGCCACTAAAAAAATACAATTAAATAATATAATTATAAAAAAATTATTAATAAAAATAGAAATAAATAATAAAAAATTAAATTAATTATTTATTTTAATAGTAAAGAATATTAATAATAGATAAAAAAATGGACTAATAAAAATAAATTAAAAATAACTCCGAATATTATTTGGAAAAAGTAAAGGAAAGAAGTTAGAGTATATATAAAAAATTTTCTATTTATATTAATAATGATTAAATAGAAAATCTTTTGAAAATATGAAAATTTTTATAATTATATCTTAGTATATATTGATGAAAATCTAAAAAATAAAATTGCTTGTTTTTAATAAAATTTTATGTCAAAAATATGGTAGCAAGAAATCAAGAAAATCTAGGCGTATCTTATTTATAAGATTTTACAACAAATTTAAATAAGAGTGATGAAAAAGTGAAATGAAGTTTACATATGACCGTAAAAGAAAGGCAGAAAAAGTAATGCAAATGAAAATTTATTAAAAGAAATATTTAATATAGAATGAAAATTATATAAAAGTAGTTATTATACAAATAGGCCGAAAAATTAAAAAAGTAATAGAAATTTTGAAAAACAAAAAATCAAAAATAAAAATACAAAAAAATAAAAATAATTTATTTATAAAAAATGATAAAAATACTATTAAAAGATAATAAATAAATTTGATGATTTAAAAAAATAATTTAATTATTAAATTTATTTACTAATTAAAATCATATAAAAATATTTTAGGAGGAGAAATATGGAAATAACAAATTTAGAAAAAGAAAAAAATATGAAAATAGAAAATAAATTAATAAATGAAAATGAGCAAAAAAATTTTTTAGAAACAACATTAGGAAAAACTATAAGTACCGCAATTGATATAGGAATAAGAGCTATATTACCAGATTTTATAGATGAACAAATAATAAATGTAAAAAATAATTTAATAAATTATGGGTTAAAAGATGGAATACAAGAAAGTGTTAGTGATGCAATTGATTTAGGAAAAAGTGCAATAGGAATAGTTACAGGTAACTTTGAAAATGTATCACAAATGCAACAAGCAGTTAAAAGTGGAGGATTAATAGATGGAATTTCATCATTATTGGATAACGTTATTGACAAAGTAAGGAAAGCAGGATTAATAGATACTACAGTAGCAAGAACTATAAAACAAGGGAAAAATGTTATATTAAATAATGTTGAGAATAATATAGAAACCACATTTAATAAACAATATGAAGCTATAGAACATATTGATAAATACATAAATAATTGGAAAAGCTATTTTGAAGAAAAAGATTTTTCAGGAATGGAAAAAGAATATAATAAAATAAGAAAGCAGCTTAAAAATATAGTTCCAATTGAAAAAACAATAAATAATGCTAAAGAAGTAGAAACATTACATGAATTAATAAAAAACAATGGACACAATTTTGATTTATCACAAGATCAAATAGAACTAGTAAAAAAATTAAGCTAAAAAATAAAACCTCAGCTAAGAGATTTTACTTTTTTAGATCATTTCTTTTAAAAAAGGTAAAAGAACAATTAATAATTTGATAAATATATTCAACAGTTGTATCAGAACACTTATCTAATATTCTGTTTATTTTATCTCGTGTGGAATTTGTAACAGGAGTACCAAATAAAATATAATCTGTTGAAGCTCCCGTAAATTTAACAATTCGGCTTAATGTTTTTAAACTAAGAGAGCGCTCACCACGTTCAATCTGTCCTAAAAACACATCAGAAACATCAATCATCTCTGAAAACTTCTCTCTGTTCATATCTAATTTTGTTCTAATTTCTCGAATTCTTTCGCCTACTTCTAAATTATTTGGAACAATATTATTCATAGTAAATCCTCCAATAAATATTTGAAATATTATATAATAAAAAGCAATATAAACTAATATACTCAAAGCATAAATAAAAAACAACTTAAAGCAACGGATAAAAAATAGTAAATAGGAAAATATATTAATAAAGGAAGTGATAATATGAAAAAAGATATTTTAGATAAATTGTATAAAGCTAATGAGGAAGAAATTGAAAAAATAATAAAAGATAGCATGGAGGGGAAAAATAAAGAAGAAAACATAGAGGATTATTATGAAAAGAGAATAATAGAAGTGGCAAAAAGATGTTATGAGCATGGATTTTCAGATGGGATAAATTTGATAATAGGAAGTATAAATTCTAAAAGAGAAATATAGCATAAAAACTAGAATTCCCTAAAGAAATATTGAGTTTTTTGGCTTAAATTGCTTGCATATTTTGCTGTGGTCTAGTATAATACAAATGTAGAAAAATAAAGGAAAAGAGGGAAAAAAATGGAAGAGAGACCACAAGAAAGAAACGACGGAAAAATAATTGAAAGAGACATCGAAAAAGAAATGAGAACAGCATATATAGATTATGCAATGAGCGTTATTGTATCACGTGCACTTCCAGATGTAAGAGATGGTTTAAAGCCAGTACATAGAAGAATTCTTTATGCAATGCATGAAGATGGAATAACTGCAGATAAACCATACAGAAAATGTGCCAATACAGTTGGTTCTGTTTTGGGAAGATACCATCCACATGGAGACAGTTCTGTATATGATGCAATGGTTAGAATGGCACAAGATTTCTCTATGAGATATATGTTAATTGATGGACATGGAAACTTTGGTTCTGTTGATGGTGATGGAGCAGCCGCAATGAGGTATACAGAAGCAAGAATGGCAAAAATTTCTGCATATATGTTGTCAGACATTGAGAAAAATACAGTTGATTTTATGCCTAACTATGATGATAGATTACAAGAACCTACAGTATTACCAGCTAGAATACCAGCATTATTAGTAAATGGTTCATCAGGGATAGCTGTTGGAATGGCAACAAATATACCACCACACAATTTAACAGAAATAATAAATGGAATTATAAAAATAATTGATGAAGATGAAGTAAGCGATGAAGACTTAATGAGTGTAATAAAGGGTCCAGATTTCCCAACGGAAGGAATAATTTTAGGAATTGAAGGGATAAAACAAGCATATAAAACTGGTAGAGGAAAAATAACATTAAGAGCTGAGACTGAAATAGAGGAAATGAGTGGAAATAGACAAAGAATAATTGTTTCTTCATTACCATATCAAGTAAATAAAGCAAATCTTATTAAAGCAATTTCAGATTTATCAAAAGAGAAAAAAATTGAAGGAATCTCTGAATGTAGAGATGAATCAGACAGAAAAGATAGAGTAAGAGTTGTAATAGAATTAAAAAGAGATGCAAATGCACAAGTAGTACTAAATCAATTATTTAAACATACACAAATGCAAACTACTTTTGGAATTATAATGCTTGCATTAGTTAATGGAGAACCCAAAATATTAACTCTAAGACAAACACTAGACTGTTATATAGCTCATAGAAAAGATGTAATTTTAAGAAGAACTCAATTTGACTTAGATAAAGCTTTAGCAAGAGCACATATATTAGAAGGATTAAAAATAGCATTAGATTACATAGATGAAGTTATTCAAATTATTCGTTCTTCATATGATGATGCCAAAGAGAGACTTATGGAAAGATTTGGACTTTCAGATATACAAGCTCAAGCTATATTGGATATGAGATTAAAGACATTATCTGGTTTGCAACGTGAAAAAATAGAAGAAGAATATAAACAATTAATGGAATTAATTGAACATTTAAGAGCAATTTTAAATAGTGAAAAATTAGTTTTTGATATCATAAAAGAAGAATTAATAGAAATAAGAGACAAATTTGGAGATGAAAGAAAAACTAAAATAGTTGCAGCAGAGGGAGAAATTGACTTAGATGATTTAATTAAAGAAGAACAATGTGTAGTTGCATTAACACATTTTGGTTATATTAAAAGAATGCCAATAGATACATATAGAAGCCAAAGAAGAGGTGGAAAAGGTATTACTGGAATTGCAACAAGAACAGATGATTTTGTAAAACAAATATTTACAGCATCTACTCATGATACAATTTTATTTTTCACAAATAAAGGTAAATTGTATAAACTAAGAGGATATGAGATACCAGAGGCAGGAAGAACAGCAAAAGGAACAGCTATTGTTAATTTACTAAGTTTAGACCCAGGTGAAAAAGTATCTGCAGTTATACCAATCCAAAATTTTGCGGATGGAAAATATTTATTAATGTCTACAAAAAACGGATTAATTAAGAAAACAGCCTTAAAAGAATATGATACAACAAGGAAAACTGGTTTACAAGGAATAACTTTAAAAGATGAAGATGAATTAATTGCAGTAAGATTAACAGATGGAGAAGATAACGTAGTTTTAGTTACAAGAAATGGATTGTGTATTACATTTGATGAAAAAGATGTAAGACCAATAGGTAGAGTAGCACAAGGTGTTATAGGAATTAGACTAGATGAAGATGATGAAGTTATTGGAATGGAATCTGTTATAGCAGGAGGAAAGGCAACTTTATTAGCAATTACAGAAAATGGCTTTGGTAAAAGAACTGAACTAGATGAATATAGAGTACAAAAAAGAGGTGGAAGAGGAGTTATAACTTATAAAATAACACCTAAAACTGGAAAATTAGTTGGAGTTAGAATTGCAACAGAAGAAGATGATGTAATGCTAATTACAGATACAGGAACAATAATAAGACTAAAAGTAAAAGAAGTAAGTATATTAGGAAGATCAACACAAGGTGTAACTCTAATGAGAACAAATGACGGTGGAAAAGTAGTAAGTATAGAAACATTAACTCCAGATATTGAAGAATAAAACAATAAAAAATATCGTATTTAAATTATTTAAATGCGATATTTTTTATTAAATATTTATTTTTTTATAATAATTAAATATTCTTTTTAAATCTTAAATCTTCACCGAAAAAATAATAAATATCATAATACCCAACTATACGAGAGCCGATTCTTTCTTCATAATTTTTAAAAATATCATTTATATTTAAATTAGTAGATATTATTGTTTTAGTAATTTTATTATTTAAATTTAAAATTCTAGTATTTAAAATTGTAAATAATTCACTCAATTTCATACTATTTAAACTTTCAGTTCCTAAGTCATCTATAATTAATAAATCAGCTTCTAAAACAGATTTATAAATATTATTAGAAATGTCTTTTTGTTTGCTCATCTTATAATTTATTACGCTTTCAAGGAGTACGGGTGCTGTTTGATATAAAACTGTTTTTCCTTTTTTTAACAATTCACCAGCAATGCAATTTGACATAAAAGTCTTACCGTAAACCTGTGTTACCTGTGAATAATAAATTTTTTTGATTTGGATTATCAAAATTTTCTACAAACTGTATACATTTATTTTTTATATTTTCAATATTTTTTTTTGGTGAAATATTAAATTTATATTTAGATAAATCGACTTCATCAGAAAAAATAAAATTATTAAAATTATTAAAATTTTCTTTTTCTAGATTAGAAATATTTGATTTATTAAAAGAATCATTTAATAATTTTTGTTTTAGGCATGTGCACATATGTGTTTTATAATTATTATCCATAACATATCCGGTGTCTTTACAAATTTGGCATTCATAAAAAGGCTTTAGATAATCACTGCTCAAATTTAATGAATTTAATAAATCTATTTTTTCTTTTTTTAGCAATTCAATTTTATTATTTAAAATTTCTAAAGAATTTTCATTGCTTTTATTTAAAATATTTTTAGCTGTTTCAATAGCAAGACTATTTAAAGTGTCCTCAATTTCTTGAAGTCTAGGAACATTATTATATAAATTAGTTTTTCTGTTTTCTGCATCTATTTCAGCTTTTAATTTTTTTTGTTCATATTCTTTTAATAAAGAATTTAAAAAATCATTATTAGGCATTTAATTCTCCTTTATTTCTGTATTATTAGCATATAGAAAATCTAAATTTGAATATTGTCGTTGTTCATAATTAGTTTTATTAACTTTGCTTTTTAATTCTTTTGCATTTTTATCTTGTTTCTTTCTCTGTTCTAAAAAAGCATTAATTTCAGATGGAGTTTTTAAATTTCTATCGTGCCAATCTGTAATAATACTATTTATATATTCAAAAGTAGGATTTTGTTTGAAAGTAGTTCTTTTTAAAGCTATTTCTATAATATTCATGTCATATCCAAAATTTGAAACCCAATTTTCAATATATGCTTCTTCATATTGAGTAAGTCCATTATATTTACCAAGTTTTTTTGCAATAGATTTTTTCATTTTGTTTAGACCTTCTTGTTGGCTATAGTAATTGTCTAAATCATTATAAGTTTTTACTTTGTTAGATGCCCAAGCTTCTGCAACAGTTTGAATATAATTTCTATGAAGAGCACTTCGTTTATAACAATAGTCAAAAAGTGCAATCATAACTTGTTCATCAAAGTTATATTTTTTAAACCATAAGTCAATATCATTATACCATGAAGGCCCCATAATTCCTTGGAAGTACATATTATTGATATGTTCAATAACTTTGGCTTTTGATTTATTTTTAGCTGTTTGTTCTATTTTTTCCTTAGAAATAGTTAGATTTGGTTTGTATAAATTATGAAGTGTTGCTTCTTGTAAATCAACTATAATGTAGCCTGTAGTTTTTTTTGTTACTAAACCATGCTCTTCCAAAAATTTTAGACCATCATTTATTGATTTTAAAGGAATATTAAGTTTTTTAGAAAGATCATTTAGTTTTATGTCTTTACCATATTTTGACAAAAATAATATATACATATATATTTTTAAATAATCTCCAGGTAATTCAGATAAATGTTCAGAAAAGAAAATATCTGGAATCATTGTTTCTGAAAATAAAAGTGGCTTTTCGTTTTGTTCAAGTTTCATAATAAATCTCCCCTAATCTAAAATCAATCTCGTAACTCAAATTATAACTTTTTTAGACAAAAAATTCAAGACTTTTTCTTACTATAAAAATATAATTTTTGCCTAAAGATAAATTTCGACATATAGCAGACAACATTAACAATGTTTTCACCATTAAAACCAACAAAGCTAAATAGAAGCAGAGGGAAGCAAAAAATAATAATAATTGAAATTTTAATACTTAAAGATTTAAATATAAAATTTACTATAATAAAAACAAACAAATCCCATATAATGTTTACAAATGCAGTGGTGTAGTCAATAACACCTAGTATTTTATTTTTAAAATGATAATTTTGTGGAAAAATAAATTTCATAATTTTATATAATCAATTATATTTTAAGATTAAAGTAATTGATTAATTCCTTTCTTTTATATTTTGTGTTAACAATTAAAATTAAATTTTAAAGTTAGAAAAGTTATGCACAGATTGAGAAATATTTGTGGAAACTCCTCCAATAAATTCGCGCACAAATGAATTTGCTTTTATTAAAGCATAAACACCACCAATATATATGAATTGATTTAGTAAATTTGCTGAAGAAAAGTCTAAAGAGAATAAAATTAATAATACTAATGCTACAATTATTTGTATAAAAAGTAGAGAGAAAAGATTTTTAATCCAGGCTTTGAAAAACCAACTTGTAGAGTCTAAGCAAAGGGAAAGAAAAGCGAATGGAGAAAGTAGTACAAATATTTTTATCATAATATATCGCAAAGAATATGAGAAAATAAGATTTAGTAATGAAAGCCTAAGAGTACTTTGAATCAAACCATCAACAGAAAAGATGTCTAAAGAATTAGTATTTACAGATATTTTTGAGTTTATTAAATTAATTAATTCAGAAAAACATATATTTTTTCCAAAAAGGTTTTCACCATGTGCGCGAATAGCAAGTGAAATATTAGAATTTAAATCAAGAAAAATAGTAACTATAAAGAAAGAGAAATTCATGCAAAGTCCAAAGAAAACAGCTTTTATAAAGAAATTAAATGGATTTTCTACTTTTTGATATGTAAAATGGGACATTAAGAATTTTACAGCATAGTATAAAACAAATCCAATTAATAAAGAATTTGCTATTAATAAAATTCCGTTTGATGTAGAAGTTCCGAATATTTTTTCAAAGTTTTTATCTGTTAAAATATCAGAATTTATGAATGTTACTTCATCTAAAACTGAGTATAAGTTATTGTCAATAGAAGCGAAAATCTTTTCAAATATAGCATTAATTGTATTTATGATTGTTTGAGTGATATTAGTTGCGTTTTCCAAAAAATCACCTTCTAACCAATTAAAGATTTAATAGCTGATAAAATTAAATTTATTGCTAAAATAAAGGCATAGGAAAACAAAGAGCCTTTTATTATTCTCTTACCAGTTCTTATTTTTTCTTCATCACCAAAACTAAATTTTCTCATAAATACTCCACTTCCAACAGCAACTGCAGCGGCAGGTGTTGCGATTTTTAAAATCCAACTTTCTATACTTTCAAAAGCAGAATTTATTTTATTTACTATTTGAGGTTCTCCGAAAGCAAAAGTGGAGATAGAAAATAAATTAATAAAAATTATTGTAAAAGTAAATATAAAAATAATATAATAAATTTTCTTTTTCATATTAATCATTCCTTAAATTTTATTTAGGTTTTAGGAACCTATAAACCATCTATTTCAAAATATGGAAACATGTTTAATTTTCTTGGTGTGAGAATTTTATTTCCATCAGACAAAAATGTAAGAGCGGTGAAAGTTTCAAGATTTTGAGTGAAAAAGTTTAAGTCATATATAAAATCATTTTGTGTATAAGTACTAAATGTTTCAGAAATGTTAGAATTTTGAGAATTCAGACTGTTTGTGATGTAGCTAAATGTTGTTTCTTTAGCACTTTCAGATATGCTTTTAGAAGTTTTCTCTTTTTCTTCTTTCCCTAGCTGTTTCTGTGATTCTTCAATAGTAAAAATATCATCAGTTCTGAACCAAATTTTATTAATAAGGTTTTGAATAATAACCTTTACGCTGCTTTCATCTTTAAGAGTATTTTTTAGGGATGAATAACTTTGCGTACTAACTATATTAATACATTTTGCTTCTCTACTTAAAGAGAAAAATTCACCATCTGTTTTACTAACAAATTTATCATATTCATCACAAATAAATACTGAGGGATACACAACTCCTTTGGAAAGATTAGACATTATTTCAGTTTGAAAATCTAATTTTAAATATGTTGCAATAATTCTAGAGAGAATGTTGTATTCGAAAATATTCATATTTAAAACGACAATTTTTCCAGAACTTAAAACTTCATCAAAACCTGAAAAAGAAAGCTTAGCTTTAGGGGCACAAAAAGTTTCCATTACATCATAATCAGACACAAAAGTGCTTGTAATTCTTGTTATTTCGGAGATTATAATGTTTTTGGTACGATCATCTAAATTGAAAAATTCTTTTTCAAAAAAATTTAGACTTGCATTTAAATCATAAAGTTCTTTGTCGGAAAATTTAGAATTTATAAATAACTTCTTTAATGTTTCAATTTTTTCTTTATAGTAATCGGGAAGAGTAACCAATTTGTGTAATTCAACAAAAGTTACATATCCATTATTATATAATCTACAAAGTTTAATACATTCACAAAGTACTTCTTCAGCTTTATCGAGCCAATAAGATTCAGAATTATTTTCAGAAAATAAAAGTAAAATAGTTTTTAGCCTATTGGCTAAAACTTGTGGTTTCAAATGTGGTTTATGTAACGGATTGTAAAAAACATTTGAACCTAAACCAATAACTATTAAATCATCTAAAATTTCATATTTTTTAGCATATTCATAAACTTGTTTATAATAATTTCCTTTTACATCTAAAATAAGCATTCCAAGTTTTTGTTTAGAATTATGATTATAATTTATAAATTGACCGAGTAAAAGGGAACATAGCGCTTGAAGTCTTACCAGAACCAATGGTGCCAGTGATTAAGAAATTCTGATATAATCCGGATTCGGGAATAATAATATTTTTTTTATCTAATTTATCAAATCCAATTAATAAACTTAAACTACTTAAAAATTTTTGCGAGTGAGTAACTTTTTTAGCAGATAAATAAATTGAATTTAAAGATAAATCTGAGTTAGATATTTTTTCGTTTTTAGAAAATTTAATTAGACTCAAAAATTTAGAAATAACTCTTGAAAAAATAATGTGACTAATAACGAAATTAGAAAAAATAAATACAAAAACGTATGTTAATTTTATTATATGCCATAAATCTGGATTTGTAGAACAAATATCAAATGGCTGAAGCCCATAAGGTATTATAATTTCAGTTGCTGTATATATAGGATAAAAAGTTTTTATAGATAATATGCTGGAAATTATAAAAAATATTAAGGAAAACAATAAATATTGTATAATCTTTAAAATGTTAAAACCTCCTTTAAATAATATGAAATTAAAAGTTTTTCTTTTTGATTTTTAATTTAGAACCTTGTTTTGTGTGAAATAAAAATAAATCTAAAAATGTATAAAGTGAATATAAAGTGATAAAAAGATATATAATAAAGGTTGTGAAGTAAAAATCGATTAATCTAGAAATAATATCACCGCCTTACGATTTTTCACATCATACAACATTTTTTTCAATTTGTCTATACTTTTTTAAAAAAATATGTTAAAATAAAAAAGTAAAACTTAAAGAAACAATGTGAAGATTTTGTTACAAAAGACTTTACAAAAAAATAAAAAAATGAAAAATATCGATTAAGATAAAATCATTTAAAAAGGAAGGAGAAAAAGATGCAATTTAATAAAGATACAAGAATTGGAGAATTATTAGAAAAAGCACCAGAAAAGGCTGAAATCCTACTAGAAGCTGGAATGCACTGCTTAGGATGCCCTGCATCACAAATGGAAACATTAGAAGAAGCATGTGATGTTCATGGTATAGATGTACAAGAAATTTTAGACAAATTAAATGCCTAAGACAAAAAAATACAAAATTTTTAAAATTTTTTTCACAAATGTATTGACATTTGTGAAAAAATATTGTAAACTATAGAAGCGTTGTGAGTAACACATTTATGTGGGCTATTAGCTCAGGTGGTAGAGCACTTGACTTTTAATCAAGTTGTCCCGCGTTCGAGTCGCGGATAGCTCACCAAAAGAACTAAATAATTTGAAAATTATTTAGTTCTTTGTATATACGGCCCGTTGGTCAAGCGGTTAAGACATCGCCCTTTCACGGCGGAGACATGGGTTCGATTCCCGTACGGGTCACCAAAACAACTAAATAAGTGCCACTTTAGCTCAGCTGGCCAGAGCATCGCACTTGTAATGCGAGGGTCCCCAGTTCGAATCTGGGAAGTGGCTCCATTGAAGGTCATTAGTTTTGAGAAAGCTCTTAATTATTGGCTTTTTTTATTTTATAAAAAATAATTTAAAAGTAAGTTTTAAAAAATTAATATAAAAATAAAGGAAGGAGCGTATGTTGTATTTAAGTTATTAAATATATCATACAAGAAAAAATGTCAAAAGTAGCAATAGTAACAGGAGCTTCAAAAGGGATAGGAAGAGAAATTGCAAAAACATTAGCTAAAAATGAAATAAAAGTAATAGCTAATTATAACAATTCAGAAAAAGAAGCAAAAGAACTAAAAGAAGAATTGAAAAAAGAGGGCATAGAAATAGACATTGTAAAAGCAGATGTTTCAACAAGAGAAGGTACAAGCCAACTGGCAAAATATGCATTAGAAAAATACAAAAAAATAGATATTTTAATAAATAATGCAGGAATATCAGAATATAAATTATTTACAGATGAAACAGATGAAGACTGGCAAAGAGTAATAAACACAAATTTATACTCAGCATTTGCAATGTCACAAGAAGTAATACCAAGTATGGTACATCAAAAAGAAGGCTTAATAATAAACATATCTTCAGCATGGGGAGTTGTTGGAGGAGCATTAGAAGTAATTTATTCTGTATCAAAAGCTGGAATGGATGGACTAACAAAGGCACTGGCAAAAGAATTAGGACCATCAAATATAAGAGTAAACTCAATTGCGCCAGGCATGATAAATACAAAAATGAATAGCAATTTAAATGACAAAGAAATAGAAAATTTAAAAGAAGAAACTCCATTAGGAAAAATAGGAGAACCAAAAGATGTAGCAAAATGTGTAAAATGGCTTATAGAAGATGAATTTACAACAGGGCAAATAATATCAATAAACGGTGGTTGGATAATAACATAAAGGTCTTTAAAATATCAGAAAAAGATTATATATAAACAAAATAAAAGTAATGTTTGTATATAATCTTTTTTATATATAAATCTATAAATAATTAACCATTAGCATTAGGTAATTTTCTTTTATAATTTCCAGAAATTAATTTTGGAAGGTAAGTAATAATCTTATAAACAGCTAAACGAACTTTTTTGCTCCATAAATAAGATTTTCTTAATTTTCTTGCAGAACCTAAAGAAACAGGCTCATCATCTAAAACTAATAACTCTGTTTTAACTTTTTCTAAAGTAAAAATATAATTTTTACCATCATTATTATCCCATACATTGTTTTCATTTCTAAAGCAGAAATTGAAACTATCACCTTCTAATAAGTTTATTTCAGCTTGGAAACCTAATTCTGTTTTATTCATTTCAATATCACTAACATTATCCCAATTCATTCCGAATCCATAATGAATAAACACTTTCTCAGAAACATCTTGATAAAGTTTTCCTATATATGATATTTTTACTTTGCTATTTTCTACTAATTTATCTGTATTGAAAAAAATATTTTTAGTTAATTCCATTCAATTTCTCTCCTTATTTATCTTTTGCTGTCAACATTATAATATTAAATTCAACAATGTTCAAGTATTTTTTTAAAAATTTTTAAATAAAAAATAAATAGGAATAAAAATAAAATGTGAACATAGTATCAAATATAGATATTTCAAGCATTTAGAAGGTTTTATAAAAAAATCAAACATATTGTAAAAAAATTTGCTTTATGATAAGATATAGATGAACACGACAAGAAAAAGGGGAATTTTTATGAAAGAAAAATTAGAAAAAGAAGAAAAAAAGGAAGAATTTAAAAAGGTAGAGGAATCACCTAAAAAGCTAGAAAAAGATATAGAGAAAATGGACAATAAAAAATCGAAAAAGAAATATATTGTAATAGCTTGTATAATAGCTGCAGTCGTAGTAATAGGGGTGCTTTTGTCAACAATATTTGCACTAGTGAATATTGGAAATGAGAAAATGATAAGTGGAATTTCAATAGAGGGAATAGAAGTATCAGGTCTAACAAATGAAGAGACAAAGGCAAAAGTAGAAGCAATATACAATCAAAAGAAAGAAAAAGAAATAAATATAAAATATGAGGACTATGAAAGCACATTAAATCCAACATTAATGGAAGTTGAATATAATGTAGACAAAGCGGTTGAAACAGCATACAAAATAGGAAGAACAGAAAACATATTTGTAAATAATTATGAAATTTTAAAAACATTAATAATGAAAGAAAATGTTGATGTGGAAATGACATTAAATGAAGATGTTACAAAGCAAAATATACAAGATATAAGTGTCAATTTACCAGGAGTAGTAATAGAATCAAGCTATTCAGTTGAAGATGATGAACTAATAATAACAAAAGGAAAAGCAGGAGTTATAGTAGACACAGACAAGTTATATGAAGAAGTAAAAGAAAACCTAAATAATATAAATGCAAATGATGAAATTATCGAAATACCAGTAAGTCAAAAAGAGCCAGAAGAAATAGACATTCAGAAAATACATGATGAAATATACAAGGAAGCTCAAGATGCATACTACACAAAAAATCCATTTACTGTATATCCAGAAGTAGAAGGTGTGGACTTTGATGTAGAAGCAGCAAAAAAAATATTAGAAGAAGAAAAAGATGAATATGTAATAAAATTGAAAATAACAAAACCAAAAGTAACAATTAGTCAAATAGGTTCAGAGGCATTTCCAGATCAATTGGCAACATTTACAACAAGATATGATGTAAGTGATGTAGATAGATCAACAAACTTAAGAATTGCATGTCAAAAAATAAATGGAAAAGTAGTTTTGGCAGGAGATACATTCTCATATAACCAAGCATTAGGAAAAAGAACAGAAGCAGCAGGATATAAAAATGGAAAAGTATATGAAGCAGGCCAAGTAGTAGATGGAATAGGTGGTGGAATATGCCAAATTTCATCAACATTATATAATACAGCATTATTAGCCAATCTAGATATTGTAGAAAGAAGAAATCATCAATTTGTAACATCATATGTACCAGCAGGAAGAGATGCAACAGTAGTTTATGGTGTAACAGACTTTAAATTTAAAAACACAAGAAAATATCCAGTAAGAATTGTAGCATCAGCAAATAATGGAATAGCAACAATATCAATGTATGGAATAAAAGAAGAAAATGAATATACATTCAAATTCTCAACAAAAACAGTAGCATCAATACCAACAACAACTAAATATGTTGAAGATGCAAGTCTACCAGCAGGAACAGAAAAAGTAAAACAAAAAGGTGCAAATGGATTAAAAACAGAAACATATATAACAAAAATGTTAAACGGAAAAGTAATATCAACAAAATTACTTTCAAAAGACACATATGATGCAATGCAAAGAATAGTGTTAAAAGGAACATCAGGAAGCACAACAACTACACCATCAAATAATGTTCCAGTAACAGAACAACCAAAAGCAGAAGAAAATACAGGAACAGAAAACAATGTAGATAAAAAAGATGAAACAACACAAACACCAGAAGAAACAGGAACATCGTCAGAACAAACAGAACAATAAAATAATTAGTCTGAAGAGCAGGTGACTCTTAATTAGAAGGTCTTGAAATAGGCTATATAAAAAATAGTATAATTATATGATATAGTTATACTATTTTTTTGCACCAAAATTAACAAAAATCAAAATTTGCACCTTTTGACATAAGAAAAAATAATAATAACTATTCAAATTATTAATTTTACAAATAATCTTAAATGCTTTATAATTTAATTAGCGCCAAAAGAAAGGATAAAAAATTTATTAAAAGCAGTAAATGTGATAAAGGGATGTTCAAATGAAGGAAAACCAGTTAAAATAACAGGCGCTGTACCTGCATGGCTTGTATCAGCATTAACACATGCAGTACACCCTTGTAAAGTTAGCGTATATGTACCACAAATAGTAGTGTTTCATTATTTCAACCTGGTGTTGGTTATACATGCTCAATTACACATTCAAGAAGTAAAAAATTAGGAGATAGGATTAAAAATCCGTTAGAAAAAGAAGAAATAGAGAAACAATTAAAAGATACAATAAAACAAAAATCAACAAATAATAGAGAAAAAGAATTGTAATAAATTAATAAAAAATAGACATATTAAAAGTGCCTTGAAAACTTAAGTTAGTAATAAAGTTAGGGATAAAATATGTCTATTTTCTAGTAATAAAATCAGAAAATTTAGCTATTGACAACATTAAAAAAAAATACTATAATAAAGAAGTCAAAAATGCGTTATTAGCTCAGTTGGTAGAGCAGCGGACTCTTAATCCGAAGGTCCAGGGTTCGACCCCCTGATGGCGCACCAAAATAAAAATAATTTGATTTATATATTTCTCTTAGGATTAATATAAATCAAATTATTTTTTTATGTCACACATCAACTTGACATAAAACAAATAAAAAGTTATAATATAAAAGAATGAAGTTTTTAGTTTTACAACTTATAAAAACAATAATTTAAGCGCAAGAGGGGGAAAACAGAATGAAAAAAAGAATTATTGTAATAATATTATTAGTAATAGGAATAGGATTCTTATTTATTAAGAAAGATTCATTAGAAGCAGCTAAAGTAGATGACAATCATGCAATTTTAGTTGTAGAAACATCAAGTGGGAAAATTGAAAAAAGCTATTCTGTAAATGGAATAGATTCCAAAGAACAAGCATTTAATCAAAAAATGAAAGTTTCTCTAAAAAAAGGAGAAACTGCTGATGTCACATTTGTATGTGATGAATGTGATGATGAACAAGCAGATAGAATTAAACGACCAGGAATTTATACATTTAAATGTAAATGTCCTGGGACAAAAAAAGAAAGAGTATGTGTACTCTTTCAAGAAGAATAAGTTGTAAACAAAGAGAAGGTCTCAAAATGAGACCTTTTCTAAAATCAAAAAATAATGTCAAAAAGTGAAGAAAATACGCGAAAAATGACATTGACAAAAACATAAAAGAATAATAAAATAAAAACATAATGAAAAATAAATAAGGGGTGATGGAATTGCTAAAAATATACAACACAGACATAGAAACAAACGAATTTAGTGAAATCAAAGAATTCAAAAAAGGAGCATGGATAAATTTAGTAAATCCATCGGAAAACGAAATAAAAAAAGTATGTGAAAATATAGGAATACAAGAAGACTTCATAAGAGATGCGCTAGACTATGAAGAAAAAGCCAGAATAGACAAGGAAGAAGATGACAACACAACACTATTTGTAGTAGATGTACCAATAACAGAAAAAATTGAAGATGCAGAAACATATACAACAATGCCACTAGGAATGATAGTAGTAAGAGATGACTTTTTCCTAACAGTATCATTAAAAAGAAATAAAATAATAGAAAGTTTCGAAAAAAGAAAAATAAAAAACTTCCAAACATACAAAAAAACAAGATTTATATTTCAAATACTATACCTAAATGCATCATACTATTTAACATATCTAAAGCAAATAAACAAAGAAACAGAAATAGCAGAATACATTCTAAAAAACTCAATGAAAAACAAAGAATTATTAAAACTACTAAGCTTAGAGAAGGGATTAGTATATTTTACAACATCATTAAAATCAAATGAATTAGTAATGGAAAAAACACTAAGAGGAAAAATAGTAAAGCTATATGAAGAAGATGAAGATATGCTAGAAGATGCAATTACAGAAAATAGACAAGCAATAGAAATGGCACAAATATACAGCAACATACTAACTGGAACAATGGATGCATATGCATCAATAATATCAAACAACCTAAATGGAGTAATGAAATTCTTAACATCAATAACAATAATTTTAGCAGTACCAACAATGATATCAAGCTTCTGGGGAATGAATGTTGCATTACCATTTGAAAAAAGCTCAATTGGATTTGTAGTAATGGTAGTAATAGCAATAATTATGACATTAGCAGTAACATGGTGGTTAAAGAAAAAAGACATGCTAAATTAAAAATAAAAAACAGCCTAAATGCAAATTTACACATTGCATTTAGGCTGTTTTAATTTTGTATTATTCAATAGGATCTCCAACAATGGAAGTAATTTTAGTTAACTGTTTTTTCAATAAATCATATAAAGACTTATCAACCCACGAGCTTGAGCCAGACTCATATTCCGCAATTGCACTATTAATATCAACAACTTTCATTCTTTTTAGTTTCTTATTAGAAGCCTTATACATGTAGATAGGCACATAATCAGCCTTGTTTATAGAAATAGATCCATCAACGTGTTTAGTAATATTTAAATCTAAAATAATAGAATTTCTTGTATTTTCAGCATTTTGATCGCAAATAAAATTTCCTAAAGCATAAATAACAAAACACTCTTTATTAGAACCATCATCTAAAGTAACAGTACGCTTTTCCATAGGTTCTAAAACATGAGGATGATTTCCTAAAATAATATCAACACCGTTTTTAAATAAGAAATCAGACAATTCTTTTTGCTCATCATTTGCAGAAGTTCTATATTCGGTTCCCCAGTGCATACACGCAACAATTATATTAGCATTTTCAGACTTTGCAGTTTCAATATGTTTTTTAATTAAATCTTTATCAATTAAATTAACACAAAAACTTTTATCAAAAGGAACCGGAATTCCATTAGTTCCGTAAGTATAATTAATAAAAGCAATTTTTATACCTTTAACATATTTATACAAAATTTTATCTTGTTCTTCCTGAGATTTATAAGTTCCAAGATGAGAAATGTCAGCATTATCTAAAACATCAATAGTTCTAGACAATCCACTAAATCCCATGTCCAAACAATGATTTCCAGCAGTTGAAATAACATCAACACCGATATTTTTCAAGCTAGTAGCTAAACTATCAGGAGAATTAAAAGTAGGATAATTACTATATCCGGCGTTCTTTACCAGCAAAACTAGTTTCCAAGCTTGCAACACAAATATCAGCAGTTTTGGTGTATTTATTTATATCATCAAAAACATATGAAAAGTCATAAGTATCAGTGTCTTTATCATAAGCATCCCAATATTGAGTATTATGACATAAAACATCACCAAGAGCAGTTAAAGTAAAAGTAGTATCTGAAGGCTCTTCCTCTCTGTTACCAACCTCTCCAGAATTTAATCTAGTTTGCTCTTCAACTTCCTTATTATAGGTGGCAATTAAATATTTATAATTAAAATTATATTTAAAACCATAAAAAATAATAACACTAATAAAAATAACAGCTAAAATTGCAATAATCAAGATTAAATTAGTTCTAGTTTTTTTATAGCTAATCTCTTCAGTAACTTTAGATTTTCGATTTCGTGTTCTAGGATTTCTTCTCATAAAACATCAACCTTTCTCATTTTTTCAAAATAAATATACCATAATAAAAACAAAAAATAAACAAAAATGAATAAAAAAATAACAAAGTACATATACTACTAAAAAAGAAAAAGGCTTTAATTAGCACTTTTTCAATAAGATTTGAACATTAAGAAAGGGACGGGATAAAAATGAAAGTTATAGATAAAATTGCATTAGTATTAATAGTCATTGGAGCCATAAACTGGGGACTTATCGGATTTTTCAACTTTAATTTAGTAGCCCTAATATTTGGTGACATGACAATGCTTTCAAGAATAATTTATGCTTTAGTCGGAATATCTGGACTATGGGGTATCAAATTATTATTTGATGACTAAAAAATCCTTAGCTACCTAGCTAGGGACTTTTTAATTCTTTAACAAAATTCAAACAAAACAGCAATTAACATAGAAAACAAAAAATCCTTGAAAAATATACCAAAATAAGATATAATACTAGGGATAAAAGCGAAAAAGGAGAGAAAAAATGTTAAGTGCAAATAATGTAACAGTAAGATTCGGAAAAAGAGTATTATTTGAAGATGTAAATATTAGATTTGGAAAAGGAAACTGCTATGGAATAATAGGAGCAAATGGAGCAGGAAAATCAACATTCCTAAAAGTATTATCAGGAGAAATAGAGCCAAGCAAAGGAGATGTAAGTATAGAAAAAGGAGAAAGACTATCTGTATTAAAACAAGACCACTTTGCATTTGAAGAATACACTGTAATGGACACAGTAATAATGGGAAACAAAGAGCTATATGACATAATGAAAGAAAAAGAAGAAATATATGCAAAACCAGATTTCTCAGAAGAAGATGGAATGAAAGCAGCAAAACTAGAAGAAAGATTTGCAGAGCTAGATGGTTGGAATGCAGAATCAGATGCAGCAATGCTATTAAATGACTTAGGAATAGTGCCAGAAAATCACTATAAATACATGAAAGAACTAGAAGCAAGAGAAAAAGTAAAAATCTTATTAGCGCAAAGTCTATTTGGAAATCCAGATGTTTTACTACTAGATGAACCAACAAACGATTTAGACCTAAAAAGCATAAACTGGTTACAAGAATTCTTAATGGAATTCGAAAACACAGTAATAGTAGTATCACACGACAGATATTTCCTAAACAAAGTATGTACACACATAGCAGATGTAGACTTTGGACAAATAAAAGTATATCCAGGAAACTACGACTTCTGGTATGAATCAAGCCAATTAGCACTAAAACAAGCAAGAGAGCAAAACAAGAAAAAAGAAGAAAAAATAAAAGAATTACAAGACTTCATTGCAAGATTTAGTGCAAATGCATCAAAATCAAAACAAGCAACATCAAGAAAGAAAACACTAGAAAAAATAGAACTAGATGAAATAAAACCATCAAATAGAAAATATCCATATGTAGACTTTAAACCAGACAGAGAGCCGGGAAAAGAAATACTACAAGTAAAAAACATAAGCAAGACAATAGATGGTGTAAAGCTATTAGACAACATATCATTTGATGTAAAAGAAGGAAACAAAATAGCATTTTTAGCAGATAATGAATTAGCAAAAACAGTACTATTCCAAATAATAGCAGGAGAGTTAGAACCAGATGAGGGAGAACTAATATGGGGAACAACAATAACTAAAAACTATTTCCCAAAAGATAACAACTATTTATTTGAAACAGATGAAAATGTAACAGAATGGTTAAGAAAATATTCTAAAGACCCAGATGAAACATATGTAAGAAGCTTCTTAGGAAGAATGCTATTTTCTGGAGATGAAGCTTTAAAACAAGTAAAAGTTTTATCAGGTGGAGAAAAAGTAAGATGTGTATTATCAAAAATGATGTTATCAGGAGCTAACTTCTTAATATTTGATGAACCAACAAACCATTTAGATATGGAAAGTATAACTTCTGTAAATGAGGGAATGAAAAAATTTGTTGGAAATATTTTATTTACATCACATGACCATGAATTGACTCAAACAGTAGCAAACAGAATAATTGATATTAAAGAAAATGGAAAGGTAATAGATAGAGAAGTTACTTATAATGAATATTTAGGAATAGAATAAAGAAGGAATGAAAACAAATGGAAAAAATAATAGAAACAATAGCAAATGAGCTAGGAGTAAAAAACACACAAGTAGAAAATGCAGTAAAACTAATAGATGAAGGAAATACAATACCATTCATAGCAAGATACAGAAAAGAAGTAACAGGAGGACTAAGTGATGAAACACTTAGAGAACTAGGGGAGAGACTAACATACTTAAGAAACCTAGAACAAAGAAAACAAGAAGTAGTAAAATCAATAGAAGAACAAGGAAAATTAACAGATGAAATTTTACAAGGTCTAGCAATAGCAAAAACACTAGCAGAAGTAGAAGACATATATAGACCATACAAACAAAAAAAGAAAACAAGAGCAACAGTAGCAAAAGCAAAAGGACTAGAACCACTAGCACAAATAATAATAGAACAAAAAGAAACAACAGACATAAACGAAATAGCAAAACAATACATAAACATAGAAAAATTATCAGAAGAAGACAAGAAAAATAAAGATAAAGTAGTAGCAACAGCAGAAGAAGCAATAGCAGGAGCCTTGGATATAATAGCAGAAAACATATCAGACAATAGCAAATACAGAAAAAACATAAAAAGACAATGCTATAGAGAAGCCTTAATAGTAACAAGAGCTGCAAAACCAGAAGAAAAATCAAACTATGAAATGTACTATGAATATCAAGAAGCAATAAAATATATACCAAGCCACAGAATATTAGCAATAAATCGTGGAGAAAAAGAAGACTTCTTAAAAGTAAAACTAGAAAAACCAGAAGAAAAAATCCTAAATAACATAGAAAAAGACATAATAAAAGGTGAAACACAATTTACAAACATGCTAAAAGACACAATTTTAGATAGTTTCAAAAGACTAATAGAACCATCAATAGACAGAGAAATACGTTCAGACCTAACAGAAAAAGCAGAAGAAAAAGCAATAAAAGTATTCGGACAAAATTCAAAACAGCTATTATTAGGAGCACCAATAAAAGGTAAAACAGTAATGGGATTTGACCCAGCATACAGAACAGGTTGCAAAATAGCGGTAATAGATGAAACAGGAAAAGTATTAGACTACACAACAGTATACCCAACAGCACCACAAAATGATGTAGAAGGAGCAAAAAAAGAACTATTAAAACTAATAGAAAAAGACAAAATAGACATGATAGCAATAGGAAATGGAACAGCATCAAGAGAATCAGAAATGTTTGTAGCCGACATGATAAAAGAAGCAAACAGAGAAGTATGTTATGTAATAGTAAGTGAAGCAGGAGCATCAGTATACTCTGCATCAAAACTAGCAACAGAAGAATATCCAGACATAAATGTATCAATCAGGGGAGCAATTTCAATAGCAAGAAGACTACAAGATCCATTAGCAGAACTAGTAAAAATAGACCCAAAAGCAATCGGAGTAGGACAATACCAACACGATGTAAACCAAAAGAAACTAGCAGAAAGCCTAACAGGAGTAGTAGAAGACAGTGTTAACAAAGTAGGAGTAGATGTAAACACAGCAACACCATCACTTTTATCATATGTATCAGGAATAAACAAAACAATAGCTAAAAATATAGTAAAATACAGAGATGAAAACGGAAAACTAAAAAACAGAAAACAATTACTAAAAGTGCCAAAGCTAGGAAAAGTAGCATTTGAACAATGTGCAGGATTCTTAAGAATATTAGATGGGGACAATCCACTAGAAGTAACAGCAGTTCACCCAGAAAGTTATGAAGCAACAGAAAAATTATTACAAAAAATTGACTTTGATAAAAAAGACTTAAGAAATAAGGACAAACTAGAAGAATTACAAAACAAACTAAAAAATGTAGATGTAAAACAAACAGCAAAAGAACTTGAAATAGGGGAAATGACACTTGCAGATATAATAGCAGAACTATCAAAACCAGGAAGAGATCCACGTGAAGATATGCCAAAACCAATACTTCGTTCAGATGTACTAAAACTAGAAGACTTAAAAGAAGGAATGGTATTAACAGGAACAGTAAGAAATGTAATAGACTTTGGAGCATTTGTTGATATTGGAGTAAAACATGATGGGCTAGTTCACATATCAGAAATGAGCGATAAATTTATAAAAAATCCATCAGAAATAGTATCAGTTGGAGATATTGTAAAGGTAAAAGTTATAAAAATAGATACAGAAAGACAAAAAGTAGGATTATCTATGAAGGTTTAAAAATCAGCTAAAGCATAATTATTACTAGAAAATATAAAAAATAATATAGTAATAATAAGCAAAAATAGCAATAAAAAAATAAATAATTGAATAAAATACATAAATTTTTATTTAATGAATGCAAATGGAAAATAATTATAAAAACTTAAAAAAGATAGATGAAGGAGCCAAAATTCCGTAAGGAAGTTTTGGAAGTGTCATCTATCTTTTTTTAGATTTTATTTTATTTGAAATGAAGCCGAATAAAATAAAAGTTTATATATTTATTCAATTACCAAGGCATTTCAAAGTCTAATCAGCCATATACTTATTTCTAATCTCATAAATCTCATCCAAATGATTCTTAAGAATATCCAAAAATACATCATCAATTTCAGGATCAAACTGAGAACCTCTGCATCTCTCAAACTCAGAAATAACAAAATCAATAGGCAAAGAATCACGGTAAGCACGTTTAGAAGTCATAGCATCAAAGCTATCTGCAACAGCGGCAATTCTAGCCAAATAAGGAATATCATTACCAGCTAATCTACCAGGATATCCGTTACCATCGTATCTCTCATGGTGATGTTCAACAATAGGCAAAATATTTTGGAAAATCTTAGCATGAGAAAGAATATGCACACCAATATTAGGGTGTTGTTTAATTTGAGAATACTCATCATCATCAAGTTTTCCATTCTTTTGCAAAATAGCATCAGGGACACCAATTTTACCAATATCATGGAACAAACCGCCAATCTTCAAAGTATCCAAATCAGCCTCAGGCAAACCTAAATATTTTCCAATTAAAACAGAATATTCAGAAACCCTATCTGAATGACCTCTTGTATAAGTATCTTTAGCCTCAACAGTATAGCGCAAAGTTTGAATACTTTCTAAATAAGCTTGTTCTAGTTTTTCATAAGTATCAGACAATTCACTATTAATTTTTTTAATTTGATTCATTTGAGCAATAGACTTTATACCAGATTCGATAAGTAAAAGTAATTGATCAAATTTATCACTTTTTTCGCAATAACCTTGAATATCAAGTCTTTTAATAGTCTCCAGAGGAGGAGCCAAATCCTTATGACCAGTTAATAACAAGATGTAAAGGTCTTTGTTAAACTTTCTAATTTCTTCAACAACCTGGTCACCATGAATAGGAGTCATAATGAAGTCCAAAATCATCAAGTCGAAATGTTCATTTCTAACCTTCTCAATAGCTTCTTCTGGGTCAGTAACACCAATAAAATCGTAACCAGACCTTTTTAAGAAAATAGATAGAGAGTCAACAATTCCTTCTTCATCATCAACTGCTATAATTCTATAATTTTTATTTTCATTATTTTCAATATTTTGTAATCCTTTTCTCATATTAAAAACTCCATTTATTGATATTTGACATCA
>USHX01000018.1 GCA_900554565.1 uncultured Clostridium sp. | reverse complement strand
ATTTATAGCATCACATACTAAGTCTGTGTTTAATGCTTCTAATATTGTTTTTCCTGTTAATATTTCTCCTGCCATTGCTGCTGAGTGTGTCATTCCTGAACATCCTACTGTTTCTATTAAAGCTTCTTGGATTATTCCATCTTTAACATTTAATGTTAATTTACAAGCTCCTTGTTGTGGTGCACACCAACCTATACCATGTGTTAAACCTGAAATGTCTTTTATTTCTTTTGCTTTTACCCATTTTCCTTCTTCTGGAATTGGTGCTGGTCCATGGTTAACTCCTTTTGCTACTGTACACATTCCTTCTAATTCTTTTGAATAAATCATTTTTATTAGCTCCTTTCAATTTTTGATTTTGTTCCGCGTTTATTTATATGTTTAGGATTTATCCTAAAATTTAATAACATACTTTAGGGGTAGATTTTTTAATCTCTACCCTGATTTTTCATTTTCTTAATTTCTTCTTCTGATAATAATATTTGATTTTTTCTTCTTTTTTTAGGTTCTTGTGGTTCTTTGGGCTTTTCTATTTCTTCTGTGTTATAGCCTATTTGATTTCCAACATCTTTTATATAAATTCCAGCTTCATAAATGTCTTTTTTTACTGGTTCTTTTGCTCCTTTGAAATATCTTTCTAATATTTCTCTGTCTTTTTTGTTTACTTGTTCTTGACCAATACCTAAATATTCATATCTCCAAATTATGTGTCTTTCATAATTGTTAAAATAGCTATTTAACAAGTCTTCATAGTTATATTCTACTTTGAATTTCAAGTTTTGAATTGTTATTGTTATGTTTGACCATAATTCTCCTGTTATTTCGGATTTTCTGAATTCTTCTCTTACTTGTTTTATTCCTTCATATAGATATTTTACTAATGCTAAATATTCATTTTCATCTAGATTGAATTTGTTTGGTATTTCATAAACATTTACTGGCTTTTTCTTTAATATTCCTTTTGGAATGTAGTAAAAATATAGTTCCCCTGTCTTTTTTCCATCTGGCATATCTATTATGGAACTATATAAATACAATTTATCCCATTTTTCTGGTATCATATAAAATAGTTCTTTTTGTATGTTTTCATAGATTTGTTTTATCTTTTTAGTATGATTTAACATATCCCTTTTATTCCTTATCTAATAAACTTGTTCCTGTCATTTCTTCTGGTTTTTCAAGATTCATTAAATCAAGCATTGTTGGTGCTAAATCTGCTAATTTTCCACCTGATTTTAATTTTAGTTTTTCATTTGCTGTTACCAAAATTAATGGTACAGGATTTGTTGTATGTGCTGTGTGTGGTTCTCCTGTTTTGTAGTCTATCATTTGTTCTGCATTTCCATGGTCTGCAGTTATTAGTAGATTTCCTTGTTTTTCTTCTACTAGTTTTACTACTTTTCCTACACATTCATCTACTGCTTCTACTGCTTTTATTGCAGCTGCTAAGCTTCCTGTGTGTCCTACCATGTCTGTATTTGCATAATTTAAAATTATTGCATCATATTTGTCTTGTGATATTGCTTCTAATACTTTGTCTGTTACTTCATATGCACTCATTTCTGGTTTCATGTCATATGTTTCTACTTTTGGTGATGGTACTAATATTCTGTCTTCTCCTTCATATTGTTTTTCTTCTCCACCATTAAAGAAGAATGTAACATGTGCGTATTTTTCTGTTTCTGCTATTCTTAGTTGTGTATATCCTTTATCACTTATATATTCTCCAAACGTATTTTTTAGTGGTTCTTTTTTGAATGCAATGTGTACATTTGGCATTGTTTCATCATAACTTGTGAAACATACGAAATATGTGTTTAAGTCTTTTTTTGTTTCAAATCCATCAAAGTCTGGATCTACAATTGCTCTTGTTATTTCTCTTGCTCTGTCTGGTCTGAAGTTGAAGAATATTACTGAATCATTTTTTCCTATTGTTGCTACTGGTTCATCTCCATTGCATATTACTGTAGGTTCTACGAATTCATCAAATACTTCTTTTTGGTATGAGTCTTCAATGGCTTTTATACTACTGCTAGCTTTATTTCCTTTACCATTTACTAGTGCATCATAACACTTTTGAACTCTTTGCCATCTTTTATCTCTATCCATTGCATAGAATCTTCCAGATAGACTTGCTATTTTTCCAACACCTTTTTCGTTCATTTTGTCTTGTAATTTTAGTATATAACTTTCTGCTGATGCTGGTGGTGTATCTCTACCATCTAAGAAACAATGTACATATACATCTTCAAAGTCTCTTCTTTTTGCCATTTCTAGAAGTCCATATAAGTGTCTGTTGTGACTATGAACTCCACCATCTGATACAAGTCCTAGTATGTGTAATTTTGAGTTGTTTTTCTTGCAGTTTTCAATTGCTGCTATAAATTCTGGGTTTGAGAAGAAGTCTCCATCTTCTATTGATTTTGTTATTCTTGTTAATTCTTGATATACAATTCTTCCTGCTCCAATATTTGTGTGTCCAACTTCTGAATTTCCCATTTGTCCTTCTGGTAGTCCAACTGCTAGTCCACTTGTTCCTATGTCTACATTAGAGTATTTTTTCATTAGTCTATCAATATTAGGTGTTTTTGCCATTTTTATTGCATTTCCATCTTTATTTGGATTGTCTCCAAAACCATCTAATATCATTAACATTGTTAATTTATCTTTCATTTCTACATTTACCGTCCTTTTTAGTAATTTACTATTTTACTGAATTCTTCTGCTTTTAAGCTGGCTCCTCCAACTAGCCCTCCATCTATGTCTGACATTTCAAATAGTTCTTTTGCATTTGTGCTTTTTACACTTCCGCCATATTGTATTATAACTCTTGAAGCTGTGTCTTGTCCATAGATTTCAGCAATTTTATTTCTTATTTCTTTTATTGAATTGTTTGCATCTTCACTTGTTGCTGTTTTTCCTGTTCCAATTGCCCATATTGGTTCATATGCTATTATTGTGTTTTCAACTTGCTCATTTGTTAGTCCTTCTAATGCAAGTTTTGTTTGATTTGTTATGATTTCAGCTGTTTTCCCAGCTTCTTTTTCTTCTAATGTTTCTCCAACACATACTATTGGTTTTAGTCCATATTTAAATGCTGCTTTTATTTTTTTGTTTACAGTTTCATCTGTTTCAGCAAAATATTGTCTTCTTTCTGAATGTCCTATTATTACATATTCTACATTTATTGATTTTAACATTTCTCCTGAAACTTCTCCTGTATATGCTCCTTTTTCTTCAAAGTGCATGTTTTGAGCTCCTATTTTTATGTTTGTTCCTTGTACTGTTAGTAGTGCATAAAATAGGTCTGTATATGGCACACATAGTATTACTTCATGTTCTGTGTCTTTTACTAATGGTGCTAAATCTTCTATAAATTTCATTGCTTCATTTGGAAGCATGTTCATTTTCCAGTTTCCTGCAATTACTTTTTTTCTCATATTTTTCATTCCTCTCTCGATTTATTTGTCTTGTAAACATTCTATTCCTGGTAGTTTTTTACCTTCTAAGAATTCTAGTGATGCTCCACCACCTGTTGAGATGTGTGTCATTTTATCTTGTAATCCTGCTTTTTTTACAGCTGCTGCTGAATCTCCACCACCTATAATTGTTGTTGCATCAATTTCTGATAGTGTTTTTGCTATTGCATTTGTTCCAATTGCAAATTGGTCAAATTCAAATAGTCCTACTGGTCCATTCCATACTACTGTTTTTGCATTTTTGATTTCTTCTGTGAACATTTCTATTGATTTTTCTCCAATGTCAAATCCTTCCCAACCTTCTGGAATTTCTGTCCATGCAACTGTTTTGCTTTCTGTATCTGGTTTAAATTCTTTTCCTATTTTTGTGTCTACTGGAAGCATTAGTTTTACACCTTTTTCTTTGGCTTTTGCCATTGCTTCTTTTGCTAGGTCTAATTTGTCTAATTCACATATTGAATTTCCAACTTCATATCCTTGTGCTTTAAAGAATGTATATGCCATTCCTCCACCAATTATTAATGTATCTACTTTTTCTAGTAAACTGTCTATTACCCCTATTTTGTCAGATACTTTTGCTCCTCCTAGTATTGCTACAAATGGTCTTTCTGGATTGTTTAGTGCATTTCCTAAGAATTTTAGTTCTTTTTCTATTAAAAATCCTGATACTGCTGGTAAGTATTGTGCTACTCCTGCTGTTGAAGCATGTGCTCTATGTGCAGCTCCAAATGCATCATTTACATATATTTCTGCCATGTCTGCTAATTTTTTAGCAAACTCTGGATCATTGTCTGTTTCTTCTCTATGATATCTTACATTTTCTAATAACATTACTTGTCCTGCTTGTAGTTCTTTTGCTTTTTTGTTTGCATCTTCTCCTACAACATCTTTTGCCATTATTACTTCTTTATCTAGTAATTTTGATAGTTCTTTTGCAACTGGTGCTAATGAGAATTCTGGTTTAAATTCTCCCTTTGGTCTTCCTAAGTGTGAGCATAAAATAACAGCACAATTATTTTCTAGTAGGTATTTTATTGTTGGTAATGCTGCTACTATTCTTGTGTTGTCTGTTATGTTTTTGTTTTCGTCCATTGGTACGTTGAAGTCACATCTTACTAGGACTTTTTTTCCTTTTAAATCAATGTCTTTGATTGTTTTTTTATTCATTTATTTTTCCTCCCTTATTTTTGGCTTTTATAAGCTTGTTTTATTTTATCCATTTTTCGCTTTTTTATTTGCATACATATTTTACCGCAAAAAAGAACACTTTTCAAGTGTTCTAGCTGATTTTTTGTCACATTATGCATAAATAAAGTTATTCTAGAATATTCATTTGTGAATTCTTTTGTTATTTTATAAAAATTGTACTTCTAAAACCTACAAAGTCGCAAATATTATGATATTCGCTTTTCATAGTATGATCTGCACGTGATCCAGATGCACTTTCTCCTCGAAAAGAATTTCCTCTAACTATTTTAAATTCTTGTACTGATTCCAATGGATTTGATTCTGTTGTTTGTTCCGCCACATTTCCAGTCATGTCATAAATATTGCTTTGTTGTGTAGTTACTCCTGTATTTAATAGTTTTATTTCGCCTGATTTTTTTATAGCATTCCCTAATATATCTTTTACCGTATTTATAGCAACATTACAGTTGTATTGTAGTTTGTTTTCATCTTGGTTTACAGTACATGGTATCCATACATATTGGTTATATTTTGTTTTTACTTCATAATTACCATATTCTGTCTTTTTACTCCAATCTACATTTTCTACTTCTGATTCTGGTATATCATATATTACTAATCCATCTGAAACATTAGATTCTTCCGGTATTCTTGATATTGTAAATCCTTCTGGTATAGTTGCTTTTTCTCCATTTTCATCTGTATAATTATCTTTTTGGGTTAAATCTGCCATTGATCCTGGTATTAACACTCCCACAAATTATTGTTTTTCTTCTGATGATATTTCTTCATTATCTATTTTTATAATATATTTTCCACTTTCTGATACTGTAAAATTCATATCTTCACTTGTTTGCCAATTTTCTTGACCTTCTTTTTTATATTTTACATACCATTTTTCTATATATTCATCGTATTTTATATTTGAAATAGTTATCTTCCATTTATTTGTAGAAATTCTCTTTACATTTGTATCAAAAGTAGGCTTATTTTCATCTTGCTTTTCATATTCCACATTATATAAATTGTTTGGCAATTGACTTAGTGTATAATATGTTTTTCCCGTATATGTAAAACCATCCTAGCTTACAATGCTTCTTTTTTCTACATTTACAAAAAAGTCTCCATCAACGCCTTCAATTCCTAATTTTTTCGCTAATTCATTATTCCAATATTTATAGCCATCTTTATTAGTTATTCCTGATGCACTTTCAGTAAATACTTTGTTTGCTTGTGTACTTACACTATCTAAAGCTTGTCCTATATCTAGTATTGTTGAATTAGAGTTTTCGCTCTTTTTGTTTTCTCCATAATATGTTGTTCCATCAATTTCAATACTATTTCCATCTTTATATTTTTGATATATTTCATTTACTTTAGTTTGCATTATTTTCATTTCTGTTGTAAATACTGTGAATTTTGAAGATTTTACAACATTTAATCCACTATATGTTGCTATTGATGATAAAATTAGCAATACTATTACGGTTATTACTAACGCAACTAAAGTAATTCCACTTTCTTTTGCTTTTTGCATTTTTATTTTCCCTTTTAGTCCTAAAGTAAATAACTTTAGAATTTATCCAAAAAAAGAGTATTAAAATATAAATTTTAATGCTCTTTTCTGTTTTATTTTATATATAATGTTAATCTACTTCCTATCCAATCTGTATTCAATGATTGTGAAGATGTTCCACGGTAACTTGCTTTTACTCCATCTCCACCACGAAATTGTCTATATATCTTTCCAAAACCTTCTTGTGTTGCCTCACTCATATTTCCACATAAATCTCTAATATTGTTTATACTATCATTTGAATTTTTATCACTTCCAGTAATGGTTCTATTTTCTTCCCCCAACGATTCACTTTTCACTTTGTCTTTATCTTTTCCTTCTAATGCCCAATTTATAATTCTATCATATTGGCTTCCCCATATCATATTGCTATTTACGGGGCTATTTGTGTATTCATATGCCTCTTTTTGTACTTTATATAATCCATGCCATGTGTAGCCGACTCCTGTATTACCAGCAGTCACTGGTTTCACTCCTTGTTTTGATTGTGCTTTTCCACTTGTTCCTTCAGAAGATGCCGTAGCATCTGATAAACTTGTTTCATATCGTCCAACATAAAATCCACCATATTTTGCTACGCTAGTTGCCATACTTTTATATTCACTTTCTTCTTCATTTTTGTCACTTGTTTCAGTACTAAGAAGATCTATATTGCTGTCATCTTTAATTTCAGGGTCATTTATTATCGCTGGTTCTCTTATTTCAGTTGCACTATCTGCATTATATGTTGTATTTATTGTCCCAAAACTATCTCCAATAGTTACTGCATATAGCTTTCCAACTATTTCTTCATTATTATGTTTAATACATTTTAATTTATCATTCTCTAGTTGTAAATTACAATTTCCACCAGCTGTTGAACATTGAGACATATTATTTATATCTGGTACTGGTATCCATACAAATTCACTATTATCTGTACTATAAACAACTAATCCCTCTGATATCTTGTTCTTTATTTTATCCACTATAAAACCTTTTGGTATAGTTGCACAATTACCATCTTCATCTATATAATTATCTTTTTTTGTTTCACTAACAACTTGTCCTGGTTCAACACTATCTTTCCAACCTACAATTTCTGAATAATCAATTGTGTATTCTCCATCTTTAGTAACAAAGCTCTCATCACCTAATGTTCCTTTGTTATATCCTTTGTTTTGTATTAGTTTTTTCATTTCTGCTTTAGTTGGTACTTTTCCTGTTTTTGCTTTTTCTTGATATAAATCTGCTTCAATTTTTTCTATTATGCTTTCTTTTCCTGCAGAAGCTCCTGTGTCTTTTGCTTGTTTTACTATATTATCTCTATTTTGTAATGTTCCTAATGTTATTCCTGAAATAATTAATAATACTATTATTGTAACTGCTAGTGCTATTAAAGTTACACCATTTTCTTTTTTCAATAACATTTTTATCCCCCTAGTCTTTTGTTTGAACTTTTTATACTGCAATTATATAAAAAAAAGAATACTTATGCAAGCATTCTTTTTCTTTTTTATATTTTATTTTTATTGTCTAACTTTTGCTAGGAAATATTTTTTTATGATCTTGAAGCTATATAGCAAGCTAAATCAACTAATTTGTTTGAATATCCCCATTCGTTATCATACCATGCTACTAATTTAACAAATGTATCTGTTAATTGAATTCCAGCTGTTGCATCAAATATTGATGTATGTTTGTCATTTATGAAGTCTGAAGATACTACTGCTTCATCTGTGTATTCAATTATTCCTTTCATTTCGTTTTCTGCTGCATGTTTCATAACTTTGCAGATTTCTTCCATTGTTGTTGGTTTTTCTAAGTTACATGTTAAGTCAACTACAGAAACATCAACTGTTGGTACTCTGAATGACATACCTGTTAATTTTCCATTTAATGATGGTATTACTTTTCCAACTGCTTTTGCAGCTCCTGTTGATGATGGTATTATGTTAGCAGCTGCTGCTCTACCACCTCTCCAGTCTTTTTTAGAAGCTCCATCAACTGTTTTTTGTGTTGCTGTTGTTGAGTGAACTGTTGTCATTAATCCATCTTTAATTCCAAAGTTATCGTTTATAACTTTAGCTAGTGGTGCTAAACAGTTTGTTGTGCATGATGCGTTTGATACAATGTTCATGCTTGGGTCATATGTTTCGTTGTTTACACCCATAACAAACATTGGCGCATCTTTTGATGGTGCACTGATTATTACTTTTTTAGCTCCTGCATCTATATGAGCTTGTGCTTTGTCCATTGTTGTGAATACTCCTGAGCATTCTAATACATAGTCAACACCAATTTCTCCCCATGGGATATTGTGTGGATCCATTTCATTATATACTTTTATTTCTTTTCCATTTACTACTAAAACTCCATCTTTTGATTCTACTGTTCCGTTAAATCTTCCATGTACAGTGTCAAATTTTGTCATGTAAGCCATGTATTCTGCATCTATAAATGGATCGTTTATTGCTACTACTTCTACCCCTTCCTTTGCAAGTGCTGCTTGAAATGATAAGTTTCCGATTCTTCCGAATCCATTAATTCCTATTTTTACTGACATAAAAATTTCCTCCTTGTATAATATATTTAGGGTTTAAAGTTACCCTATTTTTGTTTTTTTGTCTATCTTTATAGACCTTTATTATTTTATACCAAAAAAGAGGAGTTTTCAACCCCCTTTTTTATAAATTTATTAATTTTAGGTTACTGGATAATGCTTTTGATAAAATTTCTCAAAGAAATCCTTGATATATAAGCTTTGAATGAAATGACGAATGTGCATGGAAAAATTTTAGTCTATTTATATAATTGTTCTAAAACAATAACAAACATTGCATGAGACCAGCCAAGGCCAATAACCCAATTAGGTTTCAAAGTTTGATTATCAACTTGTTCACCAAGAAAATAATGTTTTCCAACTGTTTTTATAACAAAATCAAAAGTTTCTTTTGCTTTTCTTTTTTCACCAGTTTGTAAATAATATAATGTCATCCACAAATTTGATATTACCCATGGATTGCCATTCATATAACCATCTTGTTCAAATCTTTGGTAACCACCTGTATATGTTCTTAATGTCATGTTTATACATTCTATTGTATTTCTTACTTTTGCTTCTTTGGGCTTAAATACATTAAATGGTGTAACTGCTCCAATTAAACTTATATCCATTTTTCTATCTTCTGCATTTCTTACATAAGATTTCTTTTGTTCATCATATAAATTTTCATTTATATATTTTTTTAATTCCACTTGTAAATTTTCTAGTTCTCTTTGTGTTTTTTGAACTTTTTCTTCTTTTAGTCTATTGTTTTCAAAGTTTGATGTATTTTTTCCTAATTCTTTATAAATCTTTAGCATGCAATCAAATGCTGCATAAATACTTGCAATTGAATATAGATGTATTCCTTCACACATTTCCCATAAGTCATAACTTATATGATATTTGTGTTTTTTTCCTGTTCTTTTTTTAGTTTCTTCTTCTATTTCTTCTTTTACAACATCTTTTCTTATTTCATCTATTCCATCAATTCCTAACCAATCTTTTATATATTTCTTTAAAAAGTCTACTGCGTTTTCACACATTTTCAAATTATCTTTTAGGAATTTTTCTGATTTAACATATTTGTAATGTTCATATACTCCATATACAACACTTGCTGTTTCATCAACTTGATATCCCCAGCATGGTGCTAGTTTTCCATCTGTAAAGAATCGTTGCTCCCACATTCCATTTTTACTTTGTGTTTTTTTGCAGAAATTTTTATAGAATTTTTCTGTTTCTTTTTCCATTTTTACAATATCCATTGCTTTTGTCATAAATACTGCATCTCTTGGCCAACAGTATGCATATCTACCACATTTTGAAAAGTTTTCATCTATTTCTGGAGATGCTATTATTCCGCCTGTTTCTTGGTTTGTTAATAGTGGAAATAATAATATACTTCTTTTGTATATCTCAAATATTCTTTCTTCATAACTGTTTTCTGGTTCTTTTAGATTTAAACCATTGTGTGATTTTACATATTTTCTCCAATATGATTTTGTTTGAGTATATTCTTTATTTAAATCTATTTTTGTTATTCTGTCTATTTCATCTTCCATTTCTGATATATTTCTATTTTCATCAACTAAAATGCATATTTCAAGTTCTTTCTTTTCTTGTGGTTTTATTGTTCCTATATCATAGCAAATGCTTGCATCTTTTGACATTCCAATATAGTCTTTATCTTGTATTTCACATCTTTTTATTGTTTCTTTACTTCCATTTATTTGGTGTTTTACTATTTTTTCACCTTTTGCAAATGTTGATACTACAAAATCATGTGCATATTGCATCATTCCATTATCTATAATTTTACAACCTACGAAATTATTTTGGTCTGATAGCAATTCAGAATGAATATAAAATTTAGTATTTAGGTCTATTTTTCCTTCATTTAGAAATATGTATTTTTTTACTAATACATTTTCTTTTAACATTACGAAATCTGTTTGGACCATTTTTAGGTTGAAATATGTGTTAGTTACTTCTGTATTTAATACATTTGTGTCTGTATCATAATATTGTTTATATACATTGTTTATATCATCATGTAAATATATTAAATCTGAATCATTTATTTGCACTCCTGTATGGAAATAATTTATATATTGCCTGTTATCTTTACTTGGAAAATACATTCTTTGTAGTTCACCTTTTGATGTAAATGTTGCAATCATATTTTTATTTCCAATTATAGCTTCATTTAAATATTTGTTTTCCATTTTTATCTAGTTCCCTTCTAAATAGCACAAACTCTAGCTGGAAAGTTTTCTTTCGTGTACTATCCTTCTATTACGTTTAATATTTGTTTTTCTAAGTCTTTTACTTTTTCGTTTATTCTAAATATGTCTCTATCTGTTAAGTTTTTATTTTCTACATCTTGTTTTACATAGTTTTCCATGTCTTCCATTTCTGATTTTAATGTTTGTAGTCTTTCTAATATTTCTGCTCTTGATGGTATTCCTGATTTTCTTTGTATTTTATGTGTCATTGTAATTTGGTCATTAATGTCATATGTTTCACCAAATTCTGGTATTATTACTGGTATATTTGTTTCTGTTTCTAATTTTTCTTTTAGCACTTCTTGTGATTCTGGTTCACCATGTACTAAAAAGATATTTTTTGGTTTTTTTATAAATGAATATACAAAGTTCATTAATCCTTGTTGGTCAGCATGACCTGAATATCCTTCTATATATTCAACTCTTGCATTTACTGCAATTTCTTCTCCAAATATTTTTACTCTTTTAGCTCCATTTACTATGTTATATCCTAATGTTCCAGGTGCTTGATATCCAACAAATAGTATTGTTGATTTTGGATTCCATAGGTTATGTTTTAAATGATGTTTTATTCTTCCAACTTCACACATTCCACTTGCTGAAATTATTATGCTTGGTCTTGGGTCTTCATTTAATGCTTTTGATTCATCTGCTGTTCTTGTAAATTCAAGTCCTGGGAATTCTAGTGGATTATCACCTTTCATTATTTCTTCTTTTACTTCATCATCAAATAGATATGTGTTTTCTCTAAATACTTCTGTTGCAGATATTGCAAGTGGGCTATCTACATATACTGATGCTTTCATTAGTGTTTTGTATTTTCTTTTGAATTCTTCATCTTTTATAATGTCTTTTAATTTGTTTATTTCATATAGTATTTCTTGTGTTCTTCCTACTGCAAATGATGGTATTACTACTGTTCCACCATTGTCTAGTGTTTGTGATACTATGTCTAAGAACATTGTTGCTTTTTCATCATTTCTTATGTGTAGTCTACTTCCATATGTTGATTCCATTACTAATGTGTCTGCAGTTTCTATCATTGTTGGTTCACCTAGTAATGGGATATCATTGTTTCCTAAATCTCCTGTAAATACTGTTTTTGTTGTTTTTCCATCTTCTGTTACCCATAGTTCTATTATGCTTGAACCTAACATGTGTCCTGCATCATTAAATCTTACTTGTATATCTTTTGTTATTTCTATTATTTCATCATATTGTACTTCTTGGAATATTTCTAAACATTTTGCTGCTTCTTCTGCTGTGTATAGTGGTGGTACTTCCTTTTCACCTTTTCTTACTCTTTTTCTGTTTTTCCATTCATTTTCCATTTCTTGAATATGTCCACTATCTGGCAACATTAGAGCACATAGGTCACATGTTGCTTTGTGTGCATATATTGGGCCTTTAAATCCTTCGTTATATAATTTTGGTATTCTTCCAGAATGGTCTATATGTGCATGTGTTAATAGCATAAAGTCTATTTGAGCTGGGTCATAATTGAAGTCTTCCTTGTTTTGTTCTTCAAGTTCTGCTTTTCCTTGCCACATTCCACAGTCTACTAAAAATCTCTTTCCTGCAGCTTCTACTAAATAGTTTGAACCTGTTACTGTTTTTGTAGCTCCTAAAAATGTTATTTTCATATTTTATATCATCCTTTCTTGCCTAGTTCTTTGTAAGGCTTTGTTTTTTGCTAGAACTGCACCTTTAATAAAAAGCTTTTACTTTTTTGTTAAATCTTATTTCTAATTGCCTTTTATTTAATTCTTCTTGCATTTCTAATTTTGTTTTTTCTTCATAACTATTTTCATCATATATGTGTATAAAATATCCATCTTTTTCTTTTGTTAATTTTATATATATTTCTTCTAAGTTTATTGCTCTTGTTGTAAATATATTTTTCATTAGTTTGTAATCTGCTTCTTCTTGTTTTGAAAATTTTTGTATTACTTTTGTTTTATGTGTTTTTTCTAGTATTGTTTTTGTTAGGTCTTCTTGCATTTTTTCTAGTTCATTTATTTCATAAATGCTCTTTCCTTCTTTGTTGTATGGAATCATTAAATAATATCTATATTCATATACTAATTTTTGAATTTCTTGTTTTGTTTGTGCTTTTTCAATTTTGATTTTCATACATTGCATGAAGATTTTTTGCATTTCTAATTTTAGTTTTTCTATTTTTTCTTCTATGTTTTTTGTGTCTAATATTTTTAGATATTTTTGCTTTTGCTCTAATTCTCTTTTATATTCAACAAAATTTTGTGGATTTAATAATCTGTTTAGTTTTTCTATTTTGTTTAGTTTTTCTTCTCTTTCTTTTGCCATTAGTTGTGATAATATTCTCATACTAAATATTTTCTTTTCTAATGGTAAGGCTTCATTTCTTCTAATATATTCTTGTTGCAACAAGTCTTTGTTGTTTATTGTTTCATCTATATTTTTTATTTGTTCTGTTAATTTTCTTTTTTCTTTTGTTATTTCTTCTACAAATTTCACATTGTCTTGTATTTCTTCTAACGCTTTTTCATTTTCTTGTTTCAATTTTAGAAATTCTGTCGTTTTTCTTTGGTCAAATTTCATTTCTAGTAAAATTGATATTTCTTTTAAATCTTCTATATATTTTATTCCATTTTCTCCATAGTTTTCTTTGATTTTATTTTCAAATATTTCTAGATAGTCTATTAGTATTTCTTTATTTTTTGTCCACTTTTTCATAAATTCTATTCCTACTAATAAAATCAAATTCTGATATATTAAGTTATGTTCTATGCTTTCTATTTCTTTTGGTATTGTTGTCCATGAATATCCATTAAAGTCTCTTAATGGTTCTACTTCATTTATATTGTCTCCTACATTTATTAGGTCTTTTAATGTCTCTTTTAAGATGAAGTATTTGTCATTTATTATGTTTTCGCTTTTTCCTATTTTAGATAAGCAATATAATAATTTTCTTTCTATGTTATAACAATATATTTTTCCGTAATTTTTTTCTACTAAAAATGTTCTGTTTCCTATTAAAGAACTTTCTTCTGAGTTTGGATTTATCAATTTTATTTTTTGACATTCATTTTGTATTGTTTCTATTATTCCTTCTATTATTTCTTCTTTTGTTTCTACATTTTGTTTTACTTGTTTATAGTCTTTATATGATGCTTCTATTTTATATAATATATTAAGGAGAATGCTTTTAGCATCTTCTGCAAAAGCTTTTTTTTCTAGTATTTTTTCTAGTTTGTCATTATAATCTTTTTTTACTATCTTTTCGAAAAATTTTTCTTCTCTTTTTTGCAAATTTTTTCTCCTTCCTTAATTTTTTTCTTCTGTTTGCATATCACCACTCATTTTTAATTCATTTAGTCTTTCTAAACTCATTAATACTTCTCTTGGTTTGCTTCCTTGGTAACCTGATATTACTCCTCTTTCTTCCATTTGGTCTATAATTCTACCTGCTCTTGCATATCCTACTTTAAATCTTCTTTGTATAAATGATGTTGATGCTTGTCCTGTTTCAACTACTGTTTGTATTGCATCCATTAAAAATGGATCTGCATCATCATCTTGTGCTTGTTCTTGAGCTAGTTCTTTGTCTGTTTTATTACTGTTTTCTATTGATTCTAGTATATCTTCACTATATGTTGCTGTTCCATTTGATTTTATGAAATCTACTATTTTTTCTACTTCATCATCTGATACAAATGCTCCTTGAACTCTGTATGGTTTTGGTGCTCCTGATGGGAAATATAGCATATCTCCTTTTCCTAGTAATTTTTCTGCACCAACACTATCTAGTATTGTTCTTGAGTCAACTTGTGATGATACTGCAAATGCTATTCTAGATGGTATGTTTGCTTTTATTAATCCTGTGATAACATCTACTGATGGTCTTTGTGTTGCAATTACTAAGTGCATTCCTGCTGCTCTGGCTTTTTGTGCTAAACGACAAATTGCATCTTCAACATCATTTTTTGCTACCATCATTAAGTCTGCAAGCTCATCTATTATTATTACTATTTGTGGTAATTTTCCTGCTTCATTTTCTTTTTCTATTGCTTTATTATATCCTTTTAAGTCACGTACTCCCTTGCTTGCAAATTTACTATATCTGTCTTCCATTTCTTGTACTGCCCATGCAAGTGCACCAGCCGCTTTTCTTGGATCTGTTACTACTGGAATTAGTAAGTGTGGTATTCCATTATAAACTGATAATTCAACAACTTTTGGGTCTACCATTACGAATTTTACTTCACTTGGTTTTGCATGATAAATGATACTTGTTATTATTGTGTTTATACATACACTCTTTCCAGAACCTGTTGAACCAGCTATCATAACATGTGGCATTTTTGCAATGTCTGCTAGCTGTATGTTTCCTGCAACATCTTTTCCAAGTGCTATTGCTAATTTTGATTTATTTTCTTTAAAATCATCACTATCTAGAACTTCTCTTAAGTGTACTGCTTCTTTTTCTTTGTTTGGTACTTCTATTCCAACTGCTTGTTTTCCTGGTATTGGTGCTTCAATTCTTATTGTTTCTGCTGCTAAATTTAGTGCTATGTCATCTGCAAGGTTTGCTATTTTGCTAACTCTAACACCTTCTGCTGGTTTTAGTTCATATCTTGTTATTGCTGGTCCTACAGAGACATTTTCAACTTTGGCTGAGACTCCAAAACTATATAATGTTTTTTGTAGTCTTGTTGCCGTCTCTGTTAATGCTTTTGCTCCACCTTTTATAGCTCTTTTTGATGGCTTGCTAAGTATTTCTACTGGTGGATATTCATAATGTTCATCTTCAACTATTTGAGCATGTTCTAATTGTAAAACTGCTTTTTTCTTTTCTTCTTTTTGTTCTTCAACATCTTTAAATAAATTGCTTTCTATAACATCTGGTTCACTTTCTTGCATTACCATTTGTCTTTTTTTCATTTTGCTTTGTTTTGTTAATGGCTCTAAGTCTTCTCCTGAGTGGTCATATTTCTTTAATGGCATTTTTTCATCTGCACCTTCTACTATTCTTCCACCAAAGTTGATTTTTATTTGTTCTTCCATTGGGTCATTATCTCTTAAATGTTCTTTCATTGCTTGTTGTTGTTTTTGTCTTCTTTCTTCTCTTTGTCTTTTTCTTCTTTGTGCTGGTGTTTCTTCATATTCTTCTGGTTCATGCTTTTTAGCTTTTTCTTTTTTGCGTTCTTTTGCAAGTTCTTCTTTTCTTTCAAATCTTTCTTCTCTTTTTTCTTCAACTCTATCTAAGAACATGTTTATCATTTCTGATAGATTTACTCCAAATGTGAATACTAATAGTATTATTGCTATTCCTATACATAATATTACTGCTCCAATATCTCCTAGCAATTTTGCAAGTGGTACTGCTGCAACTGCTCCAATTGCTCCTCCACCTTTGCTTTGTGAGCCAAGATAATAGCTATCTTTTACAAGTTCTGATAATTCTTTAGATGATTGTAATTCTCCACTTGATATTTGAAATACACTAAATACAATTGATAAACTTATAATTGCTATTCCATATTGTACTAATTTTGGTGTTAGGTCTTCTGTTCCATCACATGCTATTTTTATAGCTACTGCAAACATTCCAATTGGTAATACATATTGCATTACGCCAAACATTCCACCTAATATTTCATTTAATTTTATTCCTACAACTCCTGATTTTGTATATATTAAAACAGCCAAAAGAACACTAAGTACTATTAGTGTAACTATCGCTATATCTAAATTAGAAGCTGCTTTTTTCTTTTTCTTATATCTTCTTTTCTTTGCCATTTTTATTCGTTCCCTTCTTAATCTATAAGTCTAGTTCCTAGATTTTGTTCTACATTTGTTAAAAGCCAGATTTCAAAAGTCTTGTTTTGTGGACTTCTGACATCTGACTTTTGTCTTATTTTAATTCTTTTCTACTATTTTGTATTGTTTTTATTGTATCTTCTAATGAAATTTGCATTAAGTTTAAAGCTTCTGTCATGTTAGTTCCTAGCTTATTTAATGTTTCATTTAATACATCTTCTGTGTTTGCCAATAAACTGTCAGCATATTCTTTTGTTCCTTTTGATATTTCTCTTGACATTTCATTTGCTGTTTCAATGATTTCTGTTTTTTGGTCATATGCTTTTCTTGTTATTTCATGTTCATCTATCATTGCAATTATTCTGTTTTCGGCTTCTTTTACTATTCCATCTGCTTCTTTTTGGGCTTCAACCAATATACGTTGTCTTTCTTCTTTTACCCATTTTGCTTGTTTTAATTCATCTGGAAGTTTTATTCTTATTTCTTTTATTAAGTCTAGCATTTCTTCTTTATCTACAATTCCTTTGTCTGTAAATGGTAGACTTCTGCTGTTTTCTAGTAAGTCTTCTAATGTTTCTAATAATGTGAATATTTCCATGGTTTTACCCCTTTCTAATTTCCTTATTTAGGCTTTGCAAAAATAAGGTTTGCACGACCATATTTCCTTTGGTCTGTTATTTCTATATCTAATTTTTCTATTTGGCTTATTATTCTCTCTTTTTCATCTGTTTCTATTATTATCATTGTTTCTTCATTTACTATGTTTTTTTCTAGCATTATTTTTATTGCTTCATATACATAGTTTGTTTTGTATGGTGGGTCTATATAACAGATATCTATGTTTTTATGAATTTTTGTTGTTAATAGTTTTTCAAATGTTTCGTTATATAGTTCTGTTTCATTTTGAAAGTGTGTTTTTTCTATATTCTTTTTTATTATTTGTATTGCACTTTTTTCTTTATCACATAATATTGCTTTTTTTGCTCCCCTACTCACTGCTTCTAGCCCAATTGCTCCACTTCCTGCAAATAGGTCTAAAAATGTGCTTCTAGGTATTTCATTTTGTATTATGTTGAATAAAGATTCTTTTACTCTGTCTAGTGTAGGTCTTGTATTCATTCCTTCTAATGTATATAGTTTTGTTCCTCTTGCTTTTCCTGCTATTATTCTCATTTTCCACCTTCTTGTGATATTATCATTTTATTCTTTTTTGTTTTGTTGGTCAATAGTATTAATAGAAATGTAACATATATTTAACAGTTCTGTAATATTATACCTTTTTTGTAATATATTTCGAGCTTATTTTACCATATTCAATATATCTTTTCAACTAAAAAAAGTAGCATTTAAGCTACTTTTCTTTTTTATGCATCATCTTTATTTACATCTTTTAATAATTCTAATTGTGAAATTAATAATGATTCCATTTTTGCTTTATATATATCGAATTGTTTTTTTACATCTTCTAATTCTTTTCTTTTTGCGATTATTTCGTTGTCTAAGTCATTTGCTTGTTTTTGAGCTGCACCTTTTGCTTCGTTTACTATTTGGTCTGCTTGTTGTTTTGCTACATTTTTTATATCTTCAGCTGTTGATTGAGCCATTACTAGTGTATTTTGTAGTGTTGTTTCTATACTTTTATAGTGTTCTAAACTTTGAGAAAGTTCTGACACTTTTGTTCTTAATTCACTAACTTCTTTATAATTTTTTGTATAATCTACTGTTAAATCATCTAAAAAATCATCTACTTCTTCTACACTATATCCATTCATCATTTGTTTTGAAAATTTCTTATTTTCTATATCTAATGGTGTTATCATTGTTATTCCTCCTTATGGATATGTATTTAGTTTATTCCATTATTTTTAAGCCATGATACTGAAAGTTTACTTTTCATTTCTTCTCTGGCCATTTCGTTTGTTATTTCATAGTTTGATGGTGCTACTAAAAAGATTGAGTTTGATACTTTTTGAATATATCCATCTAAAGCATATACTCCACCACTAATAAAATCAACTATTCTTCTAGCTACATCTTTGTTAACATATTCTAAGTTAACTATTACAGATTTCTTTTCTTTTAAGAAAGAACAGATTTCATCTGATTGCTCAAATGTAGTTGGTTGTGATATTACCATTTTTATAGCATTTGATTGTGCTTGTGGCATATTTATAACTTTTTCTTTGTTTTTTCTTCCGAATATTTTTTTATCTTCTATTTCATCTTCTTCATCTTCATAATCATATACGTTTTCATCATCGTATTCTTCTGGCTCTGCTGAATCCATTCCAAACAAATCCCATACCTTATTCATTAACGCTCCTGACATAAAAAAACCTCCTAATAAATTCCTTGTTTTGTGTTTACAGTACTTAGTATCTACTTTTTTTACAATATTGTCAATGTTTTTTACAAATGTTATTAAATTTTAATCTTTTCGTAATATTGTTGTAATATTATTTTATTTTGTCTAAATTTGGGTTAATTAGTATTTCATCATATAGTGAAATCTTTCTATAATTAGCTATTTCAGTATCTGTATAGCCTATTTCTTTTAGTTCTTCATTTGAGTATGAATCTACAACTGAATATTTGTCACCTTGTTTTTTTACTTTTACTAATATTTTGCTTAAATATCCTGCCCTATTTCTTACAACATAATCTAAGTCATTTTCTTTTACTATAGCTTGATTTGGTACTTTTAGACCTGTTGCATCCCACCAAATTAAGTCAAATGTTATTTTTCTATAATTTATTAATTCTTCTACTTGTTTATTTAATTTTAATATTATTAGTCTTTCATCATTTTCTTCTATTATGTTTGTAATTTGGGCTGATATTTCTGTATTACTTGATAGTCTTACTTTTACTTTTTGTCCTACTGTTGCTTGTTTTGCTTCTTCTGATGATGTAATTGTTGCTATATAACAAGAAAAATTATCTATTACTTTTCCACATTCTTCATTTGTTGCAACTATTTTTCCTGTTTTCAAGTTTAAGCTTTCCAAATATTGCTTACTTAATGAGCCAAAATTTTCTGGTGTTAATGTTTCTTCTAATCCATCAACTCTATATGAAACAACTCCACTGATTGGTGCTTTTACATATTCTGCTCCAGAATTTAATTCTGATTCATATTTTCTTCTTTCTTCTATTAATTGTCTTAAATATGAACCTTTTGGACTGGATTCTCCTGCTGTTTTTGCTTTTTTAGCTATCAAAGTGTCTATTTCTTTTTTATATTCTGTTAATTTTGATACATCTGTAATTTTATTTATATTTTCAACCTTTTCATCTATTTGATTTTCTAGTAATTTCATATCTGCTGTAAGAAGACTTGAGTCGTTTGCCATTACTTCTTGCACTTTTGAATCTAGTTCAGCTATTTTTTGTTTTAAACTTTCTTCATTTACACTATAATATCTAAAAATGTTTTCATTTGTAGATGCTCTTTCGCCTTCACTTATTATTTGTTCCATTCCATTTTTATAGTTTTGACCTTTTGCAACTTTTTCGTTTCTTATAACATAGCCAATGTCTGTCTCTTCTTGATATAGTTTTCCTTCTTCAACTGTAAATACATTTGTCGGCTCTTTTATAAGAAGATATATAGTATAAACCAAATATCCTATAATTATTAATGAAATAGCTGCTATTACCATTTTTTTATAATTTACTTTTTTTGTTTTTTGTTTGTTTAACTCTTTTTGTTTTTCTTTCAATTTAAACCCTCCAAAATAATGTTTATATTATTTTGTATTTTATCTTGTGCATCTAACCATATTGTTTGCTTATTTTTTCTAAACCATGTTAATTGTCTTTTTGCATATCTTCGTGTTTCTTGCTTTATTTTCTCTATCATTTCTTCTTTGCTTGTTTTTCCTTCTAGGTATTCAACAACTTCTTTGTATCCAAGCCCTTGCATTGCTGTTGGGAATTTTTCATATTTGTTATATACATTTTCTACTTCTTCTATTAGCCCTTGTTCTAGCATTATATCTACTCTTTTATTTATTCTTTCATATAGTTTTTCTCTATCCCAGTTTAATGCATATACTTTGTAATCATATTCAACTTCTTTTTTCCTTGATTCTTTTTCTTGTTCTGTTTTATTTTTGCCTGTTGCATGGTATATTTCTAGAATTCTTAGAATTCTTTTTTTGTCATTTGGACTAATTTTTTTTATAGCTTCTTCATCTATTTCTTTTGCCTTTTCATATAATCTATTTAGCCCTTGTTCTTCTATTTGTTGTTTTAGACTTTCTCTATATTTTTCATCAAATTCTATGTTTTGATATTCTATTTCATATATAAGGCTGTCTACATATAATCCAGTTCCACCAACTATTATAGGTGTTTTTCCTTTTGATAAAATTTCTTTTATTGCTTTTTTTGCATCTTTTTTAAAATCTGCTACACTATATCTTTCATCTGGTGATACAAAGTCTATTAAATAATGTTTTATACCTTGCATTTCTTCTTTTGTTGGTTTTGCTGTTCCGATGTCCATATCTTTGTATATTTGCATTGAATCACATGAGATTATTTCTCCATCTATTTTTTTGGCAAGTTCTATAGATAATGCTGTTTTTCCTGATGCTGTTGGTCCGGCATATTACTATTACTTTTGGTTTTTGCATATTATCTTGTCCTTTTCTATTTTTCTATATTATGATTATAAATTTTTAAAATTCCTTGTTGTGTTGTTTTCATATATCCACATTCAAATGATAGCAAAATTACTATTATTACTAATAAAGCCACCATCTTTTGTGTGAATTTTTCTTTTTCTATTTCACCTTCATGAATTTTTTCTAATTGTTTTGATATATATGGTATGAATATGCAAGCATTTGCTCCTGTAAATATTACTACTATTATGTTTTTTATAGTTGTTTCTATTATAGCAGCATCATAATTTACATTGTTTTTTGATAAATTAAATACTATCAAAGTAATTATATATGTTACTAGTATTCCTACTAAAATTACTGCTATTTTTTTGCTTTTTTCTATCTGTCCTAAATCGTTCCAAGACCATATTGCTGCAATTACATATATCATTATTGTTAATATTATTATAAATGCCATTTTTTACCTTCTACTTTCTAGCAAATTTTCTTTCTATATCATATTTTGTCATTTTTATTGCTGTTGGTCTTCCATGTGGGCATGTGAATGGATTTGGTAATTCTAATAATTCATCCATTAGTTTTTCAACTTCTTGTGTTGTTAAAGCCATATTTGCTTTAACAGCTGCTTTACATGCTACTGTTGCAATAAATTTTTCTTCTTTTTCTTGTTTTGCTGTTCTTGCTACTGTATTTATTTCATCTAATGTCTCTAAAAATAGTTCTTTGTTGTCTAGGTCTATGCAAACTGTTGGTACACCTGTTAATTTTATTGTATTTTCTCCAAATTCTTCTAGTGTAAATCCTGCTTGTTCAAACATTTGCATATTTTCTTTTGCTATATCCATTTCTTTGTGTGTTAGTGTTATTACATCTGGTAATAATAGCATTTGTGAGTCTTTGATTTTATCACTGTAGTAATTTTTCTTTACTTTTTCGTACATTATTCTTTCATGTGCTGCATGTTGGTCAAGTATGTACATTTCTTTGTCTATTTCTAGAATTATATATGTTTTAAATACTATTCCAATAAATTTGTATACTGGTTTGTTAAATTGTTCTTCTGTTTCAAACATTGAAACATTATTTTTTACTATGTCTACTACATCTTGTGGAGTGTTTGGCTCTATTTTGTTTAGTTCTTCATTTTGCATTATTGGGGCTGTTCCAAACATTTTTGTATACATTTCAGTAAAGTTTTCATCTATTGGCATTTTTTCTATTGGTTGCTCTACTGTTTCTTTTGCCAACTGCTCTTCTTTTAGTTCAGTTTTTTCAGAGTTTTCAATTGTTGTTTTTTCTAATGTTTCTTCAACAGCCGTTTCTTCTGGTGCTACTATTTTTTCTTCAACTATTGGATTGCCTGCTATTTCTTTTTTTGTTTCTTGTGGTTCTACTGACTCTTGTTCAATTTTTACGTTTGCTTCTTGCTCCAAATTTGGTTGTTCTACTTTTAACTCATATGCTGTACTATCTTCTTTTACAGTATTTTCTTCTGGTTTGATTTGAGTTTCGTATTTTTGCTCTACTTCATAGTTTATATTATTTTCTTGTATTTCATTTACTAATTTTGCTCTCATTTCTTTTAGTTGTTTTAATACATCTTCTGTATTTACTGGAGCTCCTATATTTTCTATTTTTGGTAATATTTTTTCTTCATTTTTAGGTGTAGCTATATTAATTTTTTCTGCTGGTTTAGCCTCTACATTTGTATTTAATTTAGGTTCATCTACTACATTTGTTTTTATTCTGCTTTCTTCGTTTGTATATTCTTCAATCTTTTTCTCATTTTGTTTTCTAAAACCAAATAGTCCACCAGATGTTTGTTGGTTTTCTTTTTTTGATTCTCTTAAATTTCTTAATCTTTCTTCAAAACTAACTGCATTTCTATCAAATGTTCTTGTTCCTTGTGATTGAACTTGTTTTTCTGTATTTGCTACTAATTCATTTTTTAGTAGAGTGTCTTTTACTGCATGATATATTGATTGAAAAATTTTGCTTTCTTCTTGGAATCTTACTTCTAGTTTTGCTGGATGTACATTTACATCTACTTTTGCTGGATTCATTTCTATATTTAATATTACAAACCCAAATTTTCCTACTGGTATTAGGCCTTTATATGCTTGTTCTGTTGCTGCTGTTAAAGTTTTATCTTTTATATATCTTTTATTTACGAAGAATAACTGGTTTGAACGATTTGACCTTGCTATTTGTGGTTTTCCTACAACTCCTGATATTTTTATATCTTCATATTGATAATTTGTTTCCATTATTCCATTTGCAATATCTTTTCCATAAATACTATAAATTACACTTTTTATATCTCCACTTCCATTTGTTTGTATTACTGTTTTTCCTGTGTTTATGAGTTTTATAGCTATTTTAGGATTAACTAATGCAATTCTTGTTATTACATCTTCTATATATCCTGATTCTGTATAATCTTTTTTTAAGAATTTGTATCTTACAGGTGTATTGAAAAATAGATTTTTAACTGTTATTGTTGTTCCTGTACTGCAACCTGCTTCTTCTTTTTCTAGAATATTTCCTGCTTCTACTACTACTCTATATCCAATTTCTTGTTCTTTTGTTTTTGAAACTAATTCTACATTTGCAATTGCTGCTATACTAGCTAAAGCTTCCCCTCTAAACCCCATTGATGTTACTGTGTCCAAGTCATCAGCTGATCTTATTTTGCTTGTTGCATGTCTTTCGAATGCTATTTCTAGGTCATCTTGAGCTATTCCTTTTCCATTGTCACTTACTTTTATAAATGATATTCCACCATTTCTTATTTCTACTGTTATGTTTGTTGCTCCTGCATCTATTGAGTTTTCTACCATTTCTTTTATTACAGATGCTGGTCTTTCTATAACTTCCCCAGCTGCTATTTTGTTTATTGTTAAATCATCTAATAAAACTATGTTTCCCATCTATAATCTCCCTTAATTATCTTTATCATTTATTTTTATTTATCGGTCTTTATTATATCATTACTTTTTGATTTTTGTATAGTTTTTTGTAAATTTCTTTCTATTTTTCCATTCTTTTTTGAAGTCAGGTACTTTAGGAGTTTTGACTATAAAAAATAACAGTATCAAGTTTTTTGATACTGCTTTTGTTAATTTAAACACTTTATTTCTATTAATATATCTGATTATAACTTTTCAATTTCTTCTTTTTTTAATCCAGTTATTTCAATGATGTCATCTATATCCATTTTTTTAGATTTCATCTTTTTAGCGATTTCAATACTTTTCTTTTTTTCTCCATCAAGGGTTCCAGAATCATAACCTGAGTCGTATCCTTTATCATACCCAGCATCTTCTATTGCTTTTTGATCCATTATGTACTTTTGTCTTAATTCTGCTAAATATCTCTCATTTTTATCTTGACTCATTTCTTCTAACACTCTCCTTGCCTTCTCTATTTCTTTACTTTCGCCTTGCATCTTCTTCTCTGGATTTATTATAAATTCTACCCAATTCTTTAATTCTTGATTTTGAGTTTTGTTCTTATACTTTTTAAACTTCGGTAATTCTAATATAACTATTTTTTCTACCGGTGTCAATATCTTATTAGTATAATCTTTACCTCTGAGTTCCCATTCGGTTATCCAATGGTCTACATCTTTTAGGTTTTTTAGTTCAAAGTCCACTATTAAAATTACTACTCCTTTTTCAAGTTCACTATAATCATGCCCTGCTTTTATACTTTCTATGTACATTTTAGACCAATAAT
>USHX01000017.1 GCA_900554565.1 uncultured Clostridium sp. | reverse complement strand
CCGCTTCGGTTTATTCTCTAAAGGATTTTATTGTTTACTTTTCAATGTACTTTTTTGTTCCTCTGTGCGGAACGATTCTTATTATACATGAACTTAATTTCTTTGTCAACACTTTTTTCAAACTTTTTTCAAAAAAATTTTAGACATGAATTTTCGCTATTTCCAAAAGCGCCATTTAAAGCCATTTTTCGACATTGAATTTTTATTATTTTTTACAAAAAATAAAATATATATTTTTAAAAGAGTAACAATTCAGGGGAATCGACTTTCATACTGTCTGTAATTTCATAACAGACAGTTAAAAGGTGGGAGTTACGAATTTTAAAAATATATATTTTATTGAAAGCATATTTTTAAAAGGAAAAATTCGAAAGGACTAACTTTTATTACGAAAGAAAAAAATGTGGAAAATCTATCTTTCCACATTTATTGTTAACAATATACTCTTCACAAATCCATCATTATCATACTCTGTTTTCACATCATAATTATAACTTTTATTTTCCTCCATAAAAGTTTGTAACTTTGAAACAGTCTGTTCACTGCTATTATTCTTGTCAATATTCAATCTAATTTCTCTTCCACTCACAACTTCCATACTAATTAAATTGCCCTTTATTGTATCAACCATTTTCAAAGTTGTCTCTGTATTCAATTTTTCACCTTGAAGAAGCTCAAATTTAGAATTAAATCTATTTTTCTCTGCCTCTGAAGCTCCAGTTCCTTCTAGTTTCTTACTATCTTTAAGCAATCCAACTATCTCTAAAATCTCATTAACTTCATTTTCTATTCCTGTTTCTTCATTTATAGAATTTACTTTTTGTGTTAATGCAGCATTTACTTTTTGAATAATTGTCTTTGCTTGTTCTTCATTTAGTTCACTTAAGTTTACACTATTTTTATTATCAAACTCTTCTTGTTTTTCCACACTTGATACTTTTTTTATTTTTTGTATAATGTTTCCTTCTATTTTATTTGTTTCATTTTCATATGTTATATTAGTATCTTTTTCATAACTTGTATCATTTGTCTGATTTTCTTCTTGGTTTAAAGTAATTTTATTTGTTTTATCTTTTTTATTGTCTTCTAATATTAATGTAACATTTCCATTTTTCTTTTCCAATATATAATTTTTAGAATTTTCCCCATTTGATATTGCTATTTGTGCATATTCATTTTCTAAAGATTCAATAGTTACCCCATAATCTACTCCATTAATGAAAATTTTAACAGTCTTTCCATTTTTTTCATATACAGAAATTTCTGTTTCATCACTTCCAATATTATTTTCATTTATTTTTGTTATAGTTCCTTCTATTTTTGAAACAAAATCTTCTTTTAAGTTAGTTTCATTTCCTGTTAGAATATTTACTGTTTCCATATTTGTTTGCAATTGTTCTAACTTTGACAAGACTATTTCATCTTCTTTTAGCATCTCTAATAGTTTTAAATACAAATTATATAATTCTTCTTTTGTTAGTTTTATTGTATATTTGTTAGCTGTCACATTTTGTTGATTTATTGTTGTTTGTTGATTTTTTGCTTTTAAAAATTTACTTTTGGGTACATTTTGTTTTATTATTCCCAAATATTTATCTTTTAATGTTTGCTTTTCTTCACTAGAAAATTGAACACCATCAAAGATGCTTTGTTCCATTTTTAATGATTCTGGAAGTTTTGATGCTTCTTCTTCAGTGTAGCCAAATTTTTGAAAAAGTGTTCCTATATCACTATTATTTGCAGCAATGTATTGTTTAAATAGCTCTGGAAACTTTATTCCATATGTATCGCCATCTTGCATATATTCTGCATTGAATATTTCATTATTATCATTTACTAATTTTATATTTTTGTAGTCTATTTTGTTTTGCAAGTCTGTTTTTCCTTGAAGTGTCACTTGCATTTTGTTAATACTGCTACTTGCATCTTCTGATGTTGTTCCAATATTTTTAATATGATTTACTTTTATTGTAGTATTTTCTTCATATGGTGTACTTTTTAGTTCTTCATTCATAACTATGTTTTTTATAGTTTCTTCTACCCAATTATAGTTTTCTTCTGTTTTTCCCATATATTTAATAAACAATGTTTGATTTGATTTAAAGCTATCTGTTGCAAAATATAGTAGTGCAAATACTGTTGCTAATATTAAAACAAAAATTGTTACTATAATAATTAATAAAGCTCTTCTTTTTTTCCTTGTTACCATATTAAAATTCATTCCTTTCAAAATTTACTTGAATTTTATTTTGCTGTCTATTTTAGTCTTTGTTTTACAGCTTCATATACTACAATTCCTGTTGATACAGAAGCATTTAGTGATGTTACTTTTCCTTTCATTGGAATTTTTACTAAGAAGTCACAATTTTTTCTTACTTTTTCGCTCATTCCGCTTCCTTCATTTCCAATAACTATTCCTAATGGCCCTGTCAAATCTTGGTTATAGTAATATGTTTGTGTGTTTATATCTGTACCACATATCCATAAACCTGCATCTTTTAATTTTTGTATACTGTCTGAAATATTTGTTACTCTTGCAATTTTCATATGTTCAACTGCTCCTGCTGATGTTTTATTTACTGTTGCATTTACAGATGCAGCTCTTCTTTTTGGTATTATAATTCCATGTACTCCTGCTGTTTCAGCAGTTCTTATTATCGAACCTAAATTGTGTGGATCTTCTATTCCATCTAATATTAGAACAAATGGATCTTCATTTCTGTTTTGTGCTTCTTCTAAAATGTCTTCTATTTCGCAATATTCAAATGGTGGCACTATTGCAATTACACCTTGATAGTTGTTTGTTTGTGCTATTTGTTCCATTTGTCTTCTGTCTTTTTCTACTATTATGATTCTTCTTTCTTTTGCTATTGCAATTATTTTATTTATAGAGCCGTGTTTTTCTCCTTTTGTTACAAATATTTTATTTATGTCTTTTTTGCTTTCTAGTAACTCAAGTACAGAATTTCTTCCTTCTACTTGGTCCTCATATATTTTTTCTTCTTTTTTCATTTTTACTCCATTCCTTTATTCATCATCTAATTTTAATACACTTAAAAATGCCTCTTGTGGTATTTCTACATTTCCAATTTCTCTCATTTTCTTTTTACCACGTTTTTGCTTTTCAAGTAATTTTTTCTTTCTTGTTATATCTCCACCATAGCATTTTGCTAATACATCTTTTCTCATTGCTGATATTGTTTCTCTTGCTATTATTTGTCCACCTATTGCTGCTTGAATTGGTATTTTAAATAACTTTCTTGGAATTACAGTTTTTAATTTTTCTACCATTTTTTTACCTCTTTGGTAGCTACTATCTTTATGTACTATAAAGCTTAATGCATCAACTATTTCTCCATTTATATAGATGTCTAATTTTACTAAACTTGATTTTTTGTATTCTTTAAATTCATAATCTAATGATGCATATCCTTTTGTTTTTGATTTTAGATTATCGAAAAAGTCATATATTATTTCATTTAGTGGCATTTCGTATACTAATGTTACTCTATTTTCATCTAAGTATTTCATGTCAATATATATTCCACGCCTATTTTGACATAGTTCCATTATGTTTCCTACATATTCTTTTGGTGTTAATATATTCGCTGTTACAAACGGTTCTTCTATATATGATATTTCTTGTGCTTTTGGTAATTCTTCCGGATTATATAATTCTATTACTTCTCCATCTGTTTTATATACTTTATATATAACTGATGGTGCTGTCGTAATTAACCCTAAGTCAAATTCTCTATCTAGTCTTTCTTCTATTATTTCTAAGTGAAGCAATCCTAAAAATCCACATCTAAATCCAAACCCCAGAGCTGCTGAGCTCTCTGCTTCATATTCTAATGCCGCATCATTTAATTTTAGTTTTTCTAATGCTTCTTTTAAGTCTTCATATTGACTTCCATCTACTGGATAAAGTCCACAATATACCATTGGTGTTACTTTTTTATAACCTGCTAAAGGCTTGTCCGCTGAATCATTTTTTAATGTTATTGTATCTCCTACATGTATGTCTGATAATGTTTTTATACTTGCTACTATATATGCAACTTCTCCTGCTCTTATTTCGTTTGTTGGAACATATGAACCTGGTACAAAATATCCAACTTCTGTTACTGTAAAAGTTTTATTTGTTGCCATTAATTTTATTTCATCACCAACTTTTACTTTTCCATCTACTACTCTTACATGGGCCACTGCTCCTTTGTAATTGTCGTAAAAAGAGTCAAATATTAAACATTTTGTTTTAGCATTTTCATCACCTTTTGGTGCTGGCAAGTCTGTTACAATTCTTTCTAAAACTTCTTCTACATTTAATCCAGATTTTGCTGATATGCATGGTGCATTTTCTGCTGGTATTCCTATTATGTCTTCAATTTCTTGTTTTACTTCTTCTACTCTTGCATTTGGTAAATCTATTTTGTTTAATACTGGTAAAATCTCAAGGTTATTGTCTATTGCTAAGTATACATTTGCTAATGTTTGAGCTTCCACACCTTGACTTGAGTCTACTACTAATACTGCACCATCACATGCTGCTAAACTTCTTGATACTTCATAATTGAAGTCTACATGTCCTGGGGTATCTATTAAGTTTAGTGTGTATTCATTCCCATCTTTGGCTTTATATATTAATCTAACTGCTTGAGATTTTATTGTTATTCCTCTTTCTTTTTCTATTTCCATATTGTCTAATACTTGACTTTCCATTTCTCTTTTAGACAATACTCCTGTCATCTCAATTAATCTATCTGCTAGTGTTGATTTCCCATGGTCTATATGTGCTATTATACTAAAGTTTCTTATTCTTTCTTGTCTATTATCCATATTTCCTCCGTTTTTAGATTACATTTTCTGCTTTATTTTAGCATATATATTATAAAATAACAAGCAAAATCTATTTTTTAAAATCCTGCATTGTAACATCATAAATATTATACACATTTGTATATCCCATTCTTTTTAATTCTCTTCTTGCTTTTCTGCTTCTCATTCCAGCCTCACAATACAGAACAATTAATTGTTCCTTATCTGGTAATTCATTTTTACATCTTTTCATTATTTCATATTCAGGAATTGAAATCGCATTTTTCAAATGTCCTTCTTTGTATTCCTGTGGACTTCTAACATCTATTAATATCCCATTTCTCATATCCATTTTTTCAAATTCTTTATAAGATATTTCGTTTTTTTCAATATTTCTATATAATCTTTTTTTTAATTTCCAAAACATATAATCACCTATTTTAGTTATTTAATATATTATATGTTGAATTTGTTTTTTAGTTATTTTCCACAGATATAAAAAATTATCCACATGATACTTTAAAGTTTTCCACAACTATATTTCTACAGCATAATTTCGATTTTGCTATTTTCTAAGCATTTTTGACATTTCTATTTTTTTCAAATATGTAACACAAATATTTCATTTATGACTTTTATATCTCCCATTTTCTTCTCTTTTTCTGCATTTTACTTATTTTTTGTCTTGTTTTCTTCCTTTTTCGCATCTTTTTATTACATTTTCATTTCAATTCCATTACATTTTCGGCAGTTTTTCTTGTTTTATGTTACTTGTTTTTCTTTTTTTTATTTTCCATGCCTGTGTATAATTTATTGTGGAAACTGTGGATAACTTTGTGAATAACTATAAATAGTCACTTTGCGTTCACAAGTTATTCACATTTTATCTTGTTTACCATAATTTTATTTCTTGCAAATTATTTTTATACACATTATGTATATAAGTTTGTAGACATTTTTCTTCTTAAATAAGACATATTTTTAGTCATTATATAAAAGATTTTAAACAGCAAAAGCCGCACCATATGATGCGACTTTTTTTCTATCTTTTTATAGCAAAATATATTATTGTTACGATTTCTAATATAGTTATAAATGGGAAGCCTATGACAAAACCAAGTTTTTGTGTTTTATGCCTAAATGTATACATACCAGCAGTTGTTCCTATTCCACCACCTAAAGCAGTTATAATAAATAGTGTTTTTTCTGGTATACGCCATTTTCCTTTTTTGGCTTTTTGCTTATCTAACCACATTATGAAAAATCCAAATATATTTATTACTAAAAAGTATATTATTATATTTTCCATAGTAAAAATTTCTTCCATCTAATTCAATCCCTTCTAGCCAAATAAACTCATTTGATTGCTTTGACTCATTCCTTCTAAGCAACCATATTTTTTTAATAAATCTGTTACAGAATTTCCAACTTTTGAACGTATTTTTAAATCATCAATAGACATGAATTTTCCTTCTTGTCTTGCTTTTACAATCCCCTCTGCTGCAACAGTTCCAAGTCCTGGTATACTGTTTAGCGGTGGTCTTATTTTATCATCTTCTACTAAGAATTTTGTAGAATGTGATTTGTATAAGTCCATTGGTAAAAATTCAAATCCTCTTTCATACATTTCTAATACTAGTTCTAATATTGCATACATATTTTTATCTTTAACTGTTGCATTATTTCCTTGTAAGTCTATTTCTTTCATTTTATTTTTAACTTTGTCTTTTCCAAATATCATACAATCACTATCAAATTCATCTGCTCTTATTGAGAAATATGCTGCATAATATGCAAGTGGCTTATGTACTTTAAACCATGCAATTCTAAATGCGTTTGTTACATATGCTGCTGCATGGGCTTTTGGGAACATGTATTTTATTTTTTCACATGATTTTATATACCAATCTGGTACATCATGTTCTTTCATTAAAGCTTTATATTCTTCCCATTTTGCGGGGTCTTTTAAGGCTTTTCCTTTACGAACTGTTTCCATTATTTTGAATGAGTGATTTGGTGGCACTCCTTTTTTTATTAAATATATCATAATATCATCACGACAACATATTGCCTCTTGCAGTGTTACAACTCCTTGGTCTATTAAACTTTGAGCATTTCCAAGCCACACATCAGTACCATGTGATAGCCCTGATATACGTATTAATTCATCAAATGTTGTTGGTTTTGTGTCTACTAGCATTCCTCTTACGAATTTAGTTCCAAATTCGGGTATACCAAAACTTCCAACTTGTGAATGAATTTGTTCTGGAGATACTCCTAATGCTTTTGTTGAACTGAAAATTGACATTGTTTCTTTGTCATCTAGTGGTATTTTTGTTGGATCTATACCTGTTATGTCTTGAAGCATTCTTATAACAGTCGGATCATCATGGCCTAGTATATCTAGTTTTAATAAGTTTTGGTCTATTGAGTGATAATCAAAGTGTGTTGTTATTATATCTGAGTTTGGGTCATCTGCCGGATGTTGCACTGGACAAAACTCGTATATTTCTCTTCCTTTTGGCACAACTATTATTCCTCCAGGGTGTTGCCCTGTTGTTCTTTTTATTCCTGTACAGCCTGATGCAAGTCTTTGTGTTTCTGCTCTATTTATTGGTATATTTCTTTCTTCAAAATATTTTTTTACATATCCAAATGCTGTTTTTTCTGCTATTGTACCAATTGTTCCTGCTTTAAAGGTAGTTCCTTTTCCAAATATTACTTCTGTATATTTATGTGCTTTTGCTTGATATTCTCCTGAGAAGTTTAAGTCGATATCTGGTTCTTTGTCTCCATTAAATCCTAAGAAAGTTTCAAATGGTATATCCATTCCATCTTTAGCAAGTTTATGTCCACATTTTGGGCAGTCTTTGTCTGGCAAGTCAAATCCATTTCCTACACCATAATCTTCGAATTCTGAATATTTACAGTTTGGACATCTATAATGTGGTTTTAATGAATTTACCTCTGTTATACCTGTCATGAACGCTACTAATGATGAACCAACTGACCCTCTTGAACCAACAATATATCCATCATCATTTGATTTCCATACTAGTCTTTGCGCAATTATATACATAACTGAATATCCATTGCTTATTATTGAGTTAAGCTCTTTGTCTAATCTTGTTTGCACTATTTCTGGAAGTGGATCACCATATAACTCATGAGCTTTTTTATATGCTATATTTTTTATATCTTCTTCACAACCTGGTATGTGTGGTGGACATTTTTCAGGTGATATTGGACTTATTCTTTCACACATATCTGATATCTTGTTTGTATTTGTTACAACTACTTCATATGCTTTTTCTTCACCTAAATATTTAAATTCTTCTAACATTTCTTCTGTTGTTCTTAAATACAATGGTGCTTGCATGTCAGCATCTTGATATCCTTGCCCTGCTTCTAAGATTCTTCTATATACTTCATCTTGTGGATCCATAAAATGAACATCACATGTTGCTACTACTGGCTTGCCTAGTTTTTCACCTAATGCTACTATTTTTCTATTTATATCTCTTAGTGCTTCTTCATCTTTTACTATTTCATTTCTTATTAGGAAATTGTTGTTTCCTATTGGTTGAATTTCTAAGTAATCATAGAAATTTGCTATTTCTTCTATTTCTTCATCTGTTTTTCCGAAGTTCTATTGCTTGGTATAATTCCCCTGCTTCACAGGCACTTCCGAAGTATTAGTCCCTCTCTGTATTTTTCTAGTAAACTTTTTAGTATACGTGGTCTACGATAAAAATAGTGTAAATGTGATAATGATACTAATTTGTATAGATTTCGTAATCCAACATAATTTTTAGCTAATATTATTGCATGATATGTTTTTAATTTTTTGTATTCATCTTTTTTAGCTTCTTCTGTTCTGCTTACATTATCTATTTCATCAACTTTTTTTGCCCCACGCTTTTCTAACATGTCAAGCATTACTTTAAATACTTTTACTGTTGTATCAACATCATCTAATGCTCTATGAGCTACTTCTACTTTTATTCCTAGATTATCTGCGATTTTTCCTAATTTATATTTTTTATAATTTGGAAATAAATCTTTGGCTAAACTTAAAGTGTCTAAATATGTGTAATCAAAGTCATATCCTAAAGCTTTAGCATTTTGCTTTAAAAAGCCTACATCAAATCCAGCATTATGTGCAACTATTACTGAATCTTTTCCTAAAAACTCTAGTATTTTAGGGAAAACTTTGTCTATTGTTTCTGCATCTTTTACCATTTCATCTGTTATATTTGTTACTTCTGTAACCCTTGCAGGTATGTGTTTTTCCGGATTTACAAAACATGAAAATTCATCTATTACTTCTCCATCTTTTAGTTTCATTATTCCGTACTTCTGTTATTTTTTCTGTTGTTGCTGAAAATCCTGTTGTTTCTAAGTCTAATACACAATATGTTGTATTTAAATCTTGCCCTTTTGCGTTTTCTACAACTTTGTTTTTATCTGGCGCTAAATATGCTTCAACTCCATATAAAATTTTGATATCTTTATTATCATATCCGCAACATTTTATGAGCTTCTGGAAATGCTTGTACTACTCCGTGGTCTGTTATTGCAATTGATTTCATTCCCCACTTCATTGCTCTTTTTATTAAGTCTTTTGCTGATGTCATCGCATCCATTTGACTCATTTGAGTATGCATGTGAAGCTCAACTCTTTTTACTTCTGCATTATCTTGTCTTACTTTTTTCTCTAAGCCTTCTGTCTCTACAATCGTATTTACCATTACTGTTAATTCATTTGAAAATGTATCCATACTTGCTGTTCCAGCTACTTTCAGTCCGCTTGCACTTTTTATTCTTTTCATTACTTTTTTAGCAATGTCTTTATTTAAGAATGATTTACATGTTATTGTACTTGTCCCATCATATAAGTCAAAGCTAAATAAAGTTTTTCCTGATTTTAAGGTTCTATCTTCTGTAAATATAACTTCTCCCTGTAGGGCAACTTTTCCATCATCTACACCTAAATCTTCTACTTTTACTAATGGTTCTGTTATATTTGGTGAACCCCCTAATATAAGTGGTGTTTCCTCTTCTTCAACCTCTTCTGGCTCTGCTATTTCTTTATTCGTTTCAATTATTGTATTTGCTATAACTGTTACATCTCCTGCATATGTGTCTAGCCCTGCTTTTCCTATTGTTTTTATTGATTTTGCGTTTTGAATTTTTTCTATCATTTGCTCGCCTTCTCTTAGGTCTTTTGCAAATGATTTTACTGTTATAGTCCCTGTTCCATCATATAAATCAAATATAAGCATTCCTTTACCTGATTTAGTTTGGCGAACTTCACTTGTTAGAATTCTTCCTTCTAATGTTACTCTTCCATCATTTGCTGTTATGTCTTTTATATTCATATGTTTTTCTTTAGCTTTTGATGGTTTTCCCATTATGTATTCTTGTGGCTCTTCATATGTTACATCTTCTGGCATTACACCTTCTTGTGGAATATATCCATCTATGTCTTCTGGCATTTTATAGTCAACATCATGATATTCAGGAACTTCATTGGCTTGATTTTGCGCTTGAAATTCTCTATTTTTTTCTTCTATATTATGAATTATTTCTTTTTCTTCATTTTCTAGTTTTTTCTTAATTGCCATCATGTCTTCTTTTGATAGTTCTTCTACTAATTCTATTGTATATTCAATTCCAAATAGATTTTTTAGAACTTTTACTAATTCTTTGTCTGTTTTCTTCGCTCTTAAAAAGTCCGCACCTTTTATATGCATTCTTACAGTTATATTTTTTTCTACTACATCAACATCACTTTTTAGTAGTAACATTGGCTTTGTTAATGGATATTTATGTGCCATATATGCAATGATATTTCTCCATTCTGTTTTTATATCCTTTTTTTCTACAGCTTCATGATATTCTATTTTTATATCTACTGATGAAAACATGAATCTTTCTCTTAAGAATTTTTCGAAATACCATATTTCTTTTATTTCTATATATTCATCAAAGTAAAGCAATACTTGTAGTATATTTGTCTTTTTTATTACATTTAATGCTCTTACTTCTGCATATTTAATGTTTGAGTTTGTTTTGTAGTCACTAAATATTTCTCCTACTTTTTTTGATTTCAATTTTTCTCATTCCCTTCTATAGGATAATGTCTTTGCTTTTTTGTTCTTTCCGATTGTATCATATTTTTTCTCTTGTTTAAAGTGATTATTTAATTTTTTTGTTTTTAGTTGTAACACATTTTTCTAGTTCTCATATGATATATCATACAAAGGAAAACAAAGAGAAAACATATTTCTTAAAATCGGAAGGGGGTCTAGACTATGCCAGAGAACAGAGGTTGCGGTGGATTCGGTTTTGGTGATGATTGTTGCTGGATTATAATCCTTATATTATTAATCTGCTGCTGTTGCGGAGGTAATAGAGGTGGCTGTTGCTAATCCTTTAACAAAAAGAAGTTCCTGTATTGGAACTTCTTTTAATTTTATTTAAATCTTTTTCCTTTATGCTTTCTTCTAGGTCTTTCTTCATAGTCATCCATTTCATCATATGAATTATTGTAATTGTTTAAAAATGTTTCTCTTGCTTTTTCTTTTGTTAGTGGTTCTTCAGTAAAGTCGTTTTCTTGATTATCATTTACTGTGTTTTGTATTTCTTCATTCTCTTGTAAAAATTCATCTTCATCATCATTTAAACCTGAGTATGGAACTGAATATTCTTCTGCCCATGCTTTGTTTTGTCTATGTTTCACTATTGCAACTATTGCAATTATAAAAACAAGTAAACCTGCTCCAATTCCTCCTGCAATCATCATTTTCTTTTTTTGTTCTTCTTTTTGTTTTTGCTCTTGTTCTTTTGCTAATGCTTCTTCATCTACTAGGCTTTTATTTACTATTACTTGATATGTTGCTATATTGTTTGAATTAGCATCTGAAACTAAAATTGTTATGATGTTTTCTCCCTCTTTTAGTTCACTATTTCCTGTTATTTCAACTGTGTAATTGCTATTTGTTGTTTTTGCTTCAATATCTAGTTTATCTTTTTTTCCTATATATTTAACTCTATATTCATATACATTTGTTTTGAAGTCTGGTTCTATTTTTAAATCTTCTATTTTTAAACTTGAAAGTCCATCACCTATGTTTTCATTTGAATCTGTTGTTTCTTCTGTTTGTGTTGTTGCAGCTGTTTCTTCACTTTTTCCTTCTCTTGTTATTTCTATTGTATATGTTTTTTTAGTTCCATTTTCTGCTGTTACTGTTACTTCTGCTGTATTTGTTCCTTTTTCTAACTTCTTTTTCCCTGTTCCTGTTAGTGTTGCTTTTGAGCTTGTTGTTTTTGCGTATACTTCAACTTCTTCTACATCTTCTGGCACTGTTGTTTTGTAACTTGTTGTTCCTGATTTAAAACCTTTAAAGTCATTTGGTTTTATTCCTAAATCACTTAATGTTGCATCACTTGATTTTGTTGATGTGCCACTTGTTGTGTTATTACTTGTATTTGTAGTGTTTGCTTTATTTGATGTGCTATTACTACTTGAATTTGTTTTGCTGTTTGTTGATGTATTACTGCTATTGGTTGTATTTGCTGCATATGTATTGCTACTAAATATTATTATTGATAGTATTATTGTAATTCCTAAAATATTTTTTATTTTGCTTTTCATTAGTTTTTCTCCCTTCGATTTTTTATATTCAGATAATATCATTTTTTCTCATTTTTTGTCAAGAAATTTCACTGCTTTTAAATTTTTATTCAAAAAAAATAAGGGGATTTTTCCCTTATTAATGTCTTATTGCATTTTATTTTTAATCTCCATATCTAATTTTTTGTAAAAATACACTTTTTATCCAGTCTGTATCATCTCTCTGATTTCTGCCAGAAATCACGTTACTTAATGTTGCAAAAGCTATTGCTTCTGTTACATCATAATTCTTAGTATTTCTTTCTGATATGTTTAGTTCCCAATTATTTTGTTCTAGCTCATAAAATGCATTAAGAAAATTTGTTGCAGACAACATTTTCATTTTTTTTATCATATTGACAAATGTTTTAGCTTGCTGCTCACCTATTTCTTGTGTGATTTTTTGGTAAATAGAATAAAGTTTATTACCATCCAAATCACTAGTTCTAGCTCCACGACCTAAATAATACTCAGGTCGTTCACACATACCTACTGAACAAATAATTTCTTTAGCTGATGTTTTTTCCATACGATGTCTTCCTAATGTTAAGTTTGTTCTTTATTCAATTTTGAATATGTTTATATTATACATCAAGTAAACATAATTTTCAAGGCCTACTTAGTTTAATTTTGGAATTATTTGTATTGGTCATCAATAATTACATTTTTTGTTTACTTTTATCCTATAAAATGCTATAATGTGACTGACAAATTTTTAGTAAAAATGTACATAAGAAAACTATAAAATATTAAAATAGGTGATAAAAATGATAGATTTACTTGCTCCAGTTGGAGATTTCGAATGTTTAAAAGCTGCTGTGCAAAATGGTGCAAACAGCGTTTATTTTGGTGCAAATTTATTTAGTGCCAGAGCTTTTGCAAGTAACTTCGATTTAGATAATTTAAAAGATGCAATTGAATATGCTAAAATTCGTGGAGTAAAAACAAATTTAACTCTTAATACTTTAATAAAAGATGACGAATTTGAAGATGCTTTAGAATTAGCAAAAAAAGCTTACGAATTTGGAATTGATGCAATAATTGTTCAAGACATTGGATTAGCAACCAAACTGATTGAACTACTTCCTGATTTACCAATTCATCGGAAGTACTCAAATGACTATTCACAGTTTAAATGGTGCTTTAACTTTACAAGAATTAGGATTTAAAAGAGTAGTTCTTTCAAGAGAATTACCAACTTCTGAAATTGAATATATTTGTAATAATTCTAATATTGAAACAGAATGTTTTGTACATGGTGCTTTATGTATTTCGTATTCTGGTCAATGCTTATTTTCAAGCATGATTGGCGGAAGATCTGGTAATCGTGGTAAATGTGCTCAACCTTGTAGACTTCCATATGAACTTTTAGAAAATGATAAAAAAATAGATTCTGGATATCTACTAAGCACTAGAGACTTATGCGGATTAGATTATATCCCATTTTTCATCAAAGCTGGTGTTACTTGTTTAAAAATTGAAGGAAGAATGAAGTCACCTGCTTATGTTGCAACAGTTACACGAATTTATAGAAAATATATTGACCTTGCTTATTCTTCTGAAACTTATAAAATTTCTTCAAAAGATAGAGAAGAATTAATGCAAGTATTTAATCGTGGTGGATTTTCATGTGGTCACTTGGACAGTTCTTATAATCAAAAACTGATTTACAAAGAAAAACCAAATAATATGGGACTTTACTTGGGAATTGTTCAAAAATATAATAAAAACAAAGGTATTATAACATTGAAATTAAACGAAAAAATAAATATCGGTGATACTATTTCTTTAGAAAATGAACAAGGAACTTATAATATTTCTGAATTGATGTCTAATGGAAAAAATATTAGAGAAACTCAAATTGGCGAAACTGTTAATATTGGTAGAATGAAAGGAAATATAAAACCTGGAGATAAAATTTATAAAATGTCTTCTAAACAACTTTTATTATCTGCTACAGAAAGTTATACAAAAGAAAATAAGAAAATTTCTTTAAAAGCACATGTGAAAATCAAAAAGGATTTACCTATTGAAATAACAATAAAACCATATAATAAAAATTTAGAAGTTTATAAAAATATGAATATAACTTATAGATTAGATGATGTAATCCCAGAAATCGCTAAAAATAGACCATTAGATAAAGAAACAATTATCAAACAATTATCTAAAACCGCTTCTACCCCTTATGAATTTAAAACAATAGATATAGATTTAGATGAAAATTTATTTATACCAAAACTAAGTCTTTTAAATGAACTAAGGAGAAATGCACTTTTATTGGTAGAAAATTATGCAGTTTCACAAATAAATAGAAAATTGCCAGATAATTGTACTCAGGAAAATGAAAAAGAAAATATTTTAGATAGCATGAGAGAATTTGCAAATAATAAAATTGATATAAAAAAAGCTTCTAATACGAAAATATCAATTTTGTTAAATATTTTACATGAAAATATTGACTACTCTTCCCTACAAGATGTAGATAATATTTATATTCCATTAAAATATTTTGTAAATAAAAAATATGAACAAGTATTACAAACACTAAGTAAAAAAGGTGAACTTTCAATTTATTTACCTACTATTTTAAAAGAAAATTACAGAAATCTATTTTACACAAATGCAAAAAGTGCAGTAAAAAAATATGAGATAAAAGGATTTGTTGTTTCTAACATTGGTAATATCAAGCTTCTAAATAGCTTATTTACTGACTTAGACAAACATTTTAAATTAACAGCAAACTATACTTTTAATATTTTCAATTCTGAAAGTGTTTTGGAATTGAAAAAACTAGGAATTAGTACATTTACTCTTTCTTACGAATCTGATAAACAAACTTTAGAAGGTTTATGTAATTATAATTACTTACAAAAAGAATTGATTGTTTATGGCAAAGCACCTGTACTTAACATGAACTATTGCCTACTTGGAAATTCTAATAAATGTTATCCAGATTGTAAGTTAGAATGTACAAACTCAAAAACATATTATTTAAAAGACAGACTTAATATGAATTTTAGAATTTTACCAGACAACATTCAAACTGTAACTACAGTTTATAATAGTAAAACAACTTCTATCTCTCCTGATGAATTTAATATTGATTCTGCAAGAATTGATATTTTAGATGAATCTTTATCTGAAATAAATAACATCATAAACACTGTAAAATCAGGTAATAGATTTGAAGGTAAAGAATTTACAAATGGTAATTTAAATAGAACTATATAAAAAAATAGACTCACAACTATTATAATTGTGAGTTTATTTTTGCATTTTAAAAATTTCAAATTCTCTAAACTTGCTTACTACTTAAGTCTATAATCAAATCCATATTGTCATCTTTTGCAGCCTTATTTTTTCGTATTGCTCCACACTTTTTACATTTAAATACAATTACATATCCCTTTTTGCCATCTATTTCTAGACTTACAGGTTCTAAATCTCCATGACAAGTTTCTGCCCTATCACCTGGATTTTTGTCAACATGCTTTGAATGTAAACAATATGGACAATGATTTCTACATGAATATCCTAACTTTTTTACTTTTTTTCCGCAATGTTCACATGTGAATTCTTCATCTATTTTAGTAAAATTTTTTATTTCCATCTTTTTTCATTCCTCTCTTAAGACATAAAGCTGATTAAAAAAGAATTAAATTTAAGCCTTTTCTTTTTATTAATATTTAAAATCTCCACCGCCAACAAATTCTTTTAACAATGAGTTTGTTGGTACTAATTTATCTGGTATTGTTCTTATGTATTTTAACATTGCAAGTAATCTTTGTGCTTCTGCATATTCTGGTTCATCATGTGTAATTTCTTGTAAAATTGGTTTTGCAATTCCTTTTAAAACTCCTAATTCATATATCAAAGATGTATTAAATATTGCATTAGCATCTTCTTGGAATGGGAATATATTTTCAACTTCTCCTTTTGTTACTAAGTGCCATGTATCTAATGTGTGTTTTGCTGAATATCCTCTAAATTGATAGTCTCTTACTATTCTTCTTATTAGTCTTGTATCTGTTGAAGATACTTTTGTATACCTATCCATATTTAGTACTGTTAAGGCACTTATATAAACTTTAAATTTTTCATCTTGTGGTATACTGCTTGTTAATCTGTCATTTAAGCAGTGAATTCCTTCTATTACAAGTATTTCATCATTTGCTAATTTTAATTTTGTACCATTATATTTTTTGGTTCCTTCATGGAAATCAAATTGTGGCATTTCTACTTCTTCACCATTTAGTAACTTAGTTAAATGGTCATTAAATAATTTTAAGTCAATTGCTTCTATACATTCAAAATTATATTCTCCATTTTCATTTTTAGGTGTATCTTTTCTTTCAACAAAATAATTGTCTACTGATATTGTTACTGGTTTCAATTTATTTAATCTTAATTGAATTCCTAATCTTTGAGCAAATGTTGTTTTTCCAGATGATGATGGTCCTGCTATTAAAACCATTTTTATTTTTCTGTTTCTTGCTATTCTATCAGCTATATTTGCTATTTTCTTTTCATGTAATGCTTCATCTAGCATTATTACATCTTTTATTCTTTTTTCTACTGTTGCTGTGTTTAGCTTATACACTGTATTTATATTTAATATTTTATGAATGTCATTATATTCATCTAATGCCCATCTTATTTTTCTGCTTTGCATTAATTTGGGTAATTGAGTTGGTTTTTCTATACTTGGATATCTTAATAGTAACCCTTTATCATATTTTATAACTTCAAATATTTTTATTGCTCCTGTGTGATTTGCAAGTATTCCATAACAATAGTTAAAATAGTCTTCGCAATAATACATTTTTATTTTTTGATTTGATTTTAAGTCATATTGTAATTTTCCTCTTGCTGTTTTTGTTTCTTCATAAAATCTTTCTGCTTCTGCTCTTGACATTATTTTCTTTTCTATTGGTAAATCACTTTTTACTATTTTTCTCATTTCTTCATTTAGTTTTTGCACTAATTCTTCTGTTACCTCAATTTCTCCAATGTCACAATATGTAGCATTTGCAAGTTGATAGTTTACAGTTGCTTTATTGTCTGGATACATTTTTTTAAGTGCTTTTGCAAATATGTATATTAATGTTCTTTTATATATTCTCATTCCTTCTTTTGAAGATATGTCTATTAATTCTATTTTTCCATCTTCTTTTATTTCTTGGTCTAAATCTACATATTCATTGTTATAATTTGCTCCTACTATCATGTATTCACTTGTTTCTATTTCTTTTTTTAACAATTCACTTATTTTTGTTTTTTCCTCTACTTCTAACATTTTATCTTTATATTGTATTTTCATAAATTTTCCTCCTTGTATGTTTTTAGTCTTTATTCATGTGTTTGCATTTTTCACACAACTATTATATGATTTTTCTTTTTTTTAGTCAACTCATTTGAACTTCTTAAAGAATATTATAAATTTTACAAAAAAATTTTGTTGTTCGCTTGTTTTTTCATTAAATATCTTGTATATTATTATTCATAGAAAATGAAAAATAACAGATGTGGTTCGCCACTTTTAATCCACAGTTTATCTGTGAGTAAGAAGGTGGTGCTATGATAGAAGCTATTTTATTAGAAATAATATATTTACTTTTATTCGCATTAGTTGTTGAAACTATTATAGTATTTGCCTTAATTATATTTATAGTATTTTTAAGCAAATAGAAAATAGACAATAAAAAAACACATCTGTAAACTTGCCGGTTTCAATGTGTTTTTTTATACATATTATTGGCAACCACATTTGTGGCTTTCATTTTCTGTTTTTATTATATATTCTTTTTATAGTTTTGTCAAATATTTCTTGTAAATTCTTATTCTGTTATATTTATTTTCCAAATTCCATTTTTGGTAGATCCAACTCTTTCAATTATGCCATTTTCTTTAAGTTTTCTTATATTATATGATATACCGTCTCTTGTCAAATTAAGCTCTTTAGCCATTTCAATTTGTGTTATACTTGGATTTTTCTTAATTAAATTAATTATTTTTTCTTGTGTAGTTTTTTGTGTAGTTTCTTGTGTAGTTTCTTGTGCAGATGTTAAAATCATTCCATCAACCGCTTCATCTATAATTTTTAGCATAAATTCAATAAATTCATTTGAATTTCCTACATTATTACAATTTTGAATAGCTGTATAATATTCTTCTTGATGTTTTCTTATTATACTTTCTATTGGAATATATTTAAATAAATCTTTCCAATCTGCAAGTATTGCTGTTTGCCATAATCGTGCTGTTCTTCCATTTCCATCAGAAAAAGGATGAATAAATACAAATTCATAATGAAAAATTGATGATAAAATTAAAGGATTAACTTCTCCTTTCGCTTCATTCATCCAATTAAATAAATTATCCATTAATGTTGGAACCATTCTATGAGGTGGAGCCATAAATATTTGAATATCTCCATCATAAACAGCTTCTCCATGATTTCTAAATTTTCCACTATCATCTTCAATTGCAAAAGTTAATATTCCATGTATCTTTTTCAAATCTTCTACTGAATATGGATTCACTTTATCTATTTCTTCATAAGCTTTATATGCATTTTTTACCTCTTGAATATCTTTTTGTTCACCAATAACATTCTTTCCATTTATCACCGCTTCAACCTGAAATAACGATAACTGATTATTTTCAATTGCCAATGAAGAATGTATAGATTTTATTCTTGTTTTTCTTCTTAATTCCGGAAATCTATTTATACTTTCAAAGTAATTAGCTTCACCTATTTTTTCCATTATATTTGTTGCTAAATTTAACATTTTATCAGTAATTGTATATGGTGGATAATCTTTTTTCATTTTAACCTCCATTTATTCTGCCACCATTATTTTCAAATAAAAAAATAGATTTATCAATAGCACATAATGCATCGATAAATCTATGGTGCAGATGGCCGGAATCGAACCGGCACGGTTTATTCAACCGCAGGATTTTAAGTCCTGTGCGTCTACCAGTTCCGCCACATCTGCATTTAATATTTGAACTGGCTATTTGTCTAACGACAATTGCTATTATAATATGCAATTAAAAATTTGTCAATACAATTCCAAAAAAAATTTCAAAATCCTAAAAATTTTTCAAAAATATCAAATTTTTTTTGGATTTCCTAAAAATATTAATTATAAATAAATTAATTAACAAAGTTAAAGACAATTATGAATTTTACAAACTTTACATATTTGTATCGTTCATAATTGTCAAATTTTCTATTCTTCTGTTCCTGTTCCATCAAATGGTATGAATTTATTTACAACACTTTCTTGTTCTACATCATCTGCTCTAAACATCATGTAAGATGTATTTATTTTGTTTTCTACTAGTTCTTCTACTTCTTCTTGTGATGCATGTTCTGCAAGTACTAATTCACTAACTAGTATTTGTTTTGCATTATTTAACATTTTCTTTTCGCCTGTAGATAGTCCTTTTTCTTTTTGTTTAAAGCTTAAGTTTCTTACAACATCTGCAATTTGATAAATGTCTCCACTTTTCATTTTGTCCATGTTGTCTCTATATCTTTTGTTCCAATTTTTATCCATTATAGTTTCATCTTGTTCTAGTACTCCTATTACTTTATCTGCTGAACTTTTATCTATTATATTTCTAACACCAATTTGTTCTGCTTTTGCAGTAGGTACCATTACCTTTACTTCTCCTGGCATTTTTAATATGTAATATGATTGTTTCTCCCCTAAAATATCTTTTTCTTCTATTGAATCTATTACCCCAGCTCCATGCATTGGGTATACTATTTTGTCTCCTACATTAAACATGTAAGTCCACTCCTTTCAGCATTTATATATTTTCGGCGAAAAAAAGATAATAAAGCTATGTCAATACTTTACCTTTTAATAACTTTATTGGATTTTTTAACCATGTTTATTATACTACAAAAAAAGGTAAAAGTCAAAGCCTTTACCTTCGTTTTTATGGCATATTTTCTCTTGTTTTGCTTGTGTCTCTAAGCTTAAAAAATTTTAATATTTTTTTAAACTTTTTATGTATTCTTTTTATTTAGATGTTGAACCAAATCCTCCAACTCTTTCACCACTTGCATTATCATCATCTGTTACTAAATATTTTTGAAAAACAGCTTGTCCAATTGCTTCCCCTTTTTTTATTGTTATATCTTCATCTTTGATATTATAGAAAGCAAACATGATATGTCCATCATTGTCAGGGTTTCCATAATAGTCTTTGTCTATTACTCCAACACTATTAGATAATATTAATCCTTTTTTCTTTGGGTTTGAACTTCTGTTATATAACATTAAAACTTCATCATCTGCCATATATGCTTTTATTCCTGTTTTTATTAGTGTAGGATTCATTTCTTTTTTGAAGCTTGGTACTACAGTGTCTTCAGCTGCTTCTACATCATATCCTGCTGAATATTTTGTTTTTCTTATTGGTAGATTTATTCCTTCATTTTCAAATCCTTTTGCAATTTCAAAACCTCTTATTTTTTCCATTTCTATTCCTCCTAATTTTTATTCTATCATCATTTTTTCACATAAAATTTTAATTGTCAATATTAATTTTCAAATTGTAACCTTTGTTTTTTGTCGAAATATAATATTATAAGGTGATTTTATGAACTTTGATACATTAAATAATTTACCATTAAATAAAGAAGGTAAAGTACATGGGCTAAACTGTAGCCGGAAATATTAGAAGAAGACTTTTAGATTTAGGGCTTGTTTGTAATTCTTATATTACACCAATTTTAATAAGTCCTTCAAATGGTCTACGTGCTTATGATATTCGTGGTTCTCTTATTGCAATAAGGGATGAAGATGCGAATTTAATAGATGTTTTTTACAACTAGCAATATGTAACATTTATTTTTTACTCACATAATTTATAATATATAAATTGGAGGTGTTGCTATGGGACTTACAAAGTCTTCTACCGGAACACGCTTATTGGAAGATGATTTCAATATGCTAAAAAATAAAAACGGATTTACCATTGCACTTGCTGGAAATCCTAATGTAGGAAAATCAACTATTTTCAATAGTTTAACAGGAATGCATCAACATACAGGAAACTGGCCTGGCAAAACAGTTGCTAATGCTACCGGAGAACATTTTTATAAAGAAAACTCTTTCCTATTTGTTGATATTCCTGGTACATATTCTATAATGTCTAATTCTGAAGAAGAAGAAATCGCCCGAAATTATATATGTTTTGGAAATCCAGATGCAACTATTGTAGTTGTTGATTCAACATGTTTAGAGCGAAATTTGAATCTAGTTTTTCAAACACTGGAAATTACCAATAATGTAATTTTATGTGTAAATTTACTTGATGAAGCTAAAAAGAAGAAAATAAAAATTGACCTAAGCAAGCTTTCCTGTATGCTTGGAATTCCTGTTGTTGGAACTATTGCACGAAAAAAGAAAACTTTAGAGACTTTAATGGAAACTACTTTAAATATTTGTCAGAAAAAGATTGTTCCCAAACCTCACAAAATAGAATATTCATCTGAAATAGAAGATGGTATTGCGCTTTTAGAAGATAAATTATCACACTATTCTACTATTCCAAAAAACCTATTAAGATGGATTGCTTTAAAGGTAATTGATGGTGATAAAAAAATTCTAAAATCTATTGAAGAAAATTTTTCTATTTCTATTATTGATAATGTTGAAATTCAACTAGTACGTGCAAAAATTTTGAATAAATTACAAGATAAAAATTCTTTAAAAGATTCTATTGTTTCTTCTATTATGAAAAGATCCGAAGAGATTTGCCTTAAGGTTTGCACTTTTGAAAATGAAAATTATTCTAGGCGTGACCGAAAAATTGATAAAATTTTAACTTCTAAAATTTTTGGTTTTCCTATTATGATTTTATTTTTAGGATTAATTTTCTGGATTACAATAGTTGGTGCAAATTATCCTTCAAAGCTTTTATTTAGCATATTTACTTGGGTTCAAGGAAAACTTATAAGTTTTGCTAACATTATTCATTGCCCCCACTGGATTTCAGATATGTTAATTTTAGGAGTATATCAAACATTAACCTGGATTGTTTCAGTAATGCTCCCACCTATGGCTATTTTCTTCCCTCTTTTTACTTTTTTAGAAGATCTTGGGTATTTGCCCAGAATTGCCTTTAATATGGATGGCTTTTTCAAAAAATGCTGTTGTACTGGTAAGCAAATGATTACTATGTGTATGGGATTTGGTTGTAATGCTGCCGGTTGTGTTGGTTGTAGAATTATAGATTCGCCTAGAGAACGACTTATTGCAATACTTACAAATAATTTTGTTCCTTGTAACCGGAAGATTTCCATTTCTAATTACTGTTGCCACAATATTTATTAGTGGAACTATGCAAGGAATTGGTGCTTCAATTGTTTCAACAATTGCTGTTATTTTTGTTATATTACTTGGAATTTTTCTTACATTGTTCATCTCAAAGTTACTATCAAAAACAATTCTAAAAGGTATGCCATCTTCTTTTACCTTAGAATTGCCACCTTATAGAAGACCTCAAATTGGAAAAATTTTAGTTCGTTCAATTTTTGACAGAACACTTTTTGTTTTAGGTAGAGCAATAATGGTTGCAGCACCTGCTGGACTTGTAATTTGGCTTTTTGCAACTATAAATATTGATGGAAATAGTTTGCTTTTTATTATTGCAAATTTCCTAGAACCTTTTGCTAAATTAATGGGATTAGATGGCTATATTTTAACAGCTTTCATATTTGGTATTCCAGCAAATGAAATTGTTTTGCCAATAATTTTAATGTGCTATCTTGGAAAAAATTCTTTGGTAAATTTAGATGATACTTTTAAAATAGGTGAAATTTTGACAAATAATGGCTGGACCATGATTACTGCAATAAATGTTATGATTTTTACATGTTTGCATTTTCCATGTACTACAACTCTTCTTACTATAAAAAAAGAAACTGGTAGCTTAAAGTGGACTGCTATAAGCTTTTTATTACCTACTATTTGTGGAATTTTGGTTTGTATGTGTACAAATTTAGCTTATAATATTTTTGTATAATTTTTTTGTTAGATGTTTTATTTTATAAAATTAGTGGTATAATTTATAAAAATACAAAAGAAATGGAGATGATTTTTGTGGCAAACACAAAAGATGAAGTAAATATTGAAAAGCTCTATGGGCAAGAATGTATACTTCCAAAAGAAGAATTTATAAAAAAATATAATGTGAATGAAAGTGGACTAGAAAGCTCCCAAGCAAATGAACGACTTGAAAAATATGGAAAAAATGAGCTAAAACAAGCAAAATCCAAAAAATGGTATAATTACTTTTTAGAAAGTCTTTTTAGTCCTTTTAATAGTATTTTACTTGGAATTGTAGCAATATTATTTTATACAGATGTGTATCTTCCTGAGACTCCAAGCTATGCAAATATAATTGTAATTTTAGTTTTAGTTACAGCAAGTACTCTTCTAGAATTTTTTGAAGAATATCGTTCTAACAAAGCTGCTGAAAAACTAAAAGCCTTAGTTGCTACAACTACCAGTGTTATAAGAGATGGAAAAGAAATTCAAGTTCCTATAAAAGATATTGCTTTAGGAGATGTTATTGTTCTTTCAGCTGGTAGCTTGATTCCAGCAGATTTAAGAATTATAGAAGCTAAAGATTTATATGTTGGTCAATCTTCCCTTACAGGTGAATCTGATGCAGTAAGAAAATTAGTTAACTCTGAACTAAAATTAGAAGATTTAGATAGTATTTCTGACCTAGATACAATTTGTTTTATGGGAACAAATGTTATAAGTGGATCAGCAAAAGGTATTGTTATAAAAACAGCTGATAGTACTTATTTTGGTAAAGTTGCACATACTATTACAACCGGCAAACCAAAGTCTGCTTTTGAAAAAGGTATTGAAAATATCAGTAAATTATTAATAAGATTTATGCTTGTTTTGACACCTATAGTATTTATTTTAAATGCATGGAAACACAATCCTATAATGGCTTTTACCTTTGCTGTAGCTATTGCAATTTGCATTACGCCTCTTCTTCTACCTGTCATTTTATCTTCAAGTTTATCTAAAGGTGCTGTAAAAATGTCTAAAAAGAAGACTATTGTAAAGAAATTAGATTCAATTCAAAATTTTGGAGCAATGAATATACTTTGTACAGATAAAACAGGAACTTTAACAGAAGATAAAATAGTTTTAGAAAAATACTTAGATATCACTGGTGCAGAAGATTTACGTATTTTAAAACACGCCTTTTTAAATTCATACTTTCAAACCGGTTTAAGAGGCAACATAGATGAAGCTGTTGTTACAAGAGCTTTACAAAATGATATGACAAAATTTACTAAAGAATACAAATTAATTGATGAAATTCCTTTTGATTTTTCTCGTAGACGTTTATCTGTTATTGTTTCAGATGGTACTAAAGCACAGCTTATTACAAAAGGTGCAGTTGAAGAAATACTATCTATTTGCACTATGGTTGACTATAAAGGTCAAATATCACCTATTACAAAGCAAATTAAAGATAATATAAAAACGATTTCTAAAAATCTAAATAAAGATGGCTTAAGGGTTATTGCTGTATGTCAAAAAAATGATATTGATATTAATAATCATTTTTCAGTTTCAGATGAAAAAAACATGATACTTTTAGGATTTATTGGATTTTTAGACCCACCTAAAGAAACTGCAAAATCTTCTATTGAAAAATTAAACAAAGCTGGTATTCGTGTAGTTGTTTTAACTGGTGATAATGCAGAAGTTACTAAATGCATCTGTTCTAAAGTTGGAATAAATACTAGAAGAATTGTTACTGGTTCTCAAATAGAAAAGCTTCCTGATATAGCAGTTTTACGTTTATTAAAAAAGACAAACATTTTTGTAAAGCTTTCGCCTATACAAAAGGCTAGAATCGTAAGACTTTTAAAAGAAGATGGTAATGTTGTTGGATATATGGGTGATGGAATAAATGATGCTCCATCTCTTACAAATTCTGATGTTGGAATCTCTGTTGATACAGCTGTTGATATTGCAAAAGAATCAGCTGATATTATATTACTTGAAAAAGATTTGCATGTTCTTTTAGATGGTGTAACAGAAGGAAGAAAAACATTTGGAAATCTAATGAAATATATAAAAATGGCAACAAGTTTTAACTTTGGTGAAGTTATGTCTGTTATTATAGCAAGTGTTCTTTTACCTTTTTTACCTGAAACCCCAATTCAATTGTTGGTTGAAGGATTACTTTATGATTTTGGACAACTTACACTTCCATTTGATAATGTTGATAAAGAATATTTGCAAAAGCCTAGACAATTTAGCTTAACTAGTTTAAAAAACTTTATGCTTTTTATGGGACCTTTAAGTTCAGCTTTTGATTTGATTGTTTTTGCATGCCTTTGGTTTATATTCCATTTAAGAGAAGCCGCTCTTTTTCAAACTATATGGTTTACTTATAGTATAGTTTCTAACTTACTTGGTATGCATATTATTAGAACTGCAAAAATACCTTTTGTACAAAGTAATGCTAATAAAGTTGTTTATTTTTCTTCAATTTTATTGAGTGTTATTGGAATATTAGTTCCTTATACTTGGCTTGGTAACGCCATTGGACTTGTTCCTATACCTCTTCCTTATATGAGTGTTATTATTGGTGTTCCTATTTTGTATTGCTTTGTTGCAATGTTTGCTAAAAAGATTTATATTAAAAAACATGGTGAATGGATATAAAAAAACAGCGAAATTCGCTGTTTTTTTGTTCTCTCTTATTTTCTTTTTCTAAGTCTACCATTGATTAATTCATCAATAGTATAATCTGTTAATTGACAATATTTGCTACAAAATGCAATGTTTTGCCCAACTTCTTCATACTTAATTGTTAATATTTCATTAAACTTTGGTAAGTTTTGCACAAATTCTACATCTCTAACATATTTTGTCATTCCTACTCTAGTAGCCCAAATAAAGAATACCATTTCTATTTCATAACCACTAATTTCAGCTAATGGCATTATTAATCTGTTTCCTGGAGTATTTAAAAACTTTTCTAGCTTCTTATAGTCAATTTCTTTTGCTAATTTTAGCAATGCTTCTTCTTTCTTGTTTTTCATTAACACGTAAATATTTGACATTGATAGTTTTTTCAATTGTCCATTTACCTCTTTAATCATTGCTTCTCTTTCTTCTTCAAGTCTTTTTTCTTCTTCTGTTCTGTTCATGTTGTCTTTCTCCTTTTGCTTATGTAATTTTTCTAAACTTTTAAACTTTGAGAGAACTGCTTAAATAAAGTTTTTACCGTTTAGACCTTTATTATATCATAGCAAACGTTTTATGTCAATCTTTTTTTGCTAAACAACATATGCTTTATTATCTCCAACTATTTGTCTAAATATAGTTAAAATATCATCTGTTAAATAAATTTGTCCACAAGGCTTAACTTCTTCTCCTATCTTTATTTGAACATTTATATTATTTTTATCACCAGTAAAAAATCTTATTGCACCCCTTAGTTTTTCTTTTTGAATTTCATCACAACTAGTTATGTCTAAAGTTAGAATCTTTTGTTTTTGTTCTCCAAAATCACGAATATCATTTGCAATTATTGTAGCATTTTCATCTTCTCTAATGCTTAGTCTGCCATCAACTATTACAATATTTTCTTCAACTAAACTCTCTCCTGCTTTTTTATATGAATTTTCAAAACATATTATTTCAGCAGTTCCATACAAATCTTCTATTGTTACAAATGCCATAATTTTATTATTTTTTGTATATTTCTTTTTAATTGATGTAATTATTCCAGCATATCTAACATTTTGTCCATCTTTGTATTTTAACTTTTCATTCATGTTCATTTGATTTTCTTGCCCCATAGAACTACTCATTTTGTCAGTTATATTTCTTAGTTCTATTGTGTTTATATTAGTTTTTGCTTCTATTTGTGCTCTTAATTTTTCTAAAGGATGTCCTGATATATATATTCCTAACATTTCTTTTTCTAGTGATAACAATTCTTTGTTTGGAAGTTCTTTATGCTCTTCATATGTATATTTTATATCATTTAACTGTTCTTGTTCTTCTTCAGAACCTAAGTCAAACATTGAGACTTGGCCTTTAAAGCCTTTTTTTCTTCCACTTTGTATTGTATCCATTATTGTTTCAAATGATGCTAAAAGCGTACTTCTAGTTTGTTCAAAACTTTCAAATGTGCCTGCTTTTATTAAACTTTCTACACACTTTTTATTTACCGCTTCATCTGCAATTCTTTCACAAAAATCTGTAAAACTTTTGTATTCTCCATTTTGTTTTCTTTCTTTTACAATATTGTCTACTGGTACTGTTCCGACATTTTTTATACTGCCTAATCCAAATCTTATTTTTCCATCTTCTACTGTAAATTTAGTGCTACTTCTATTTATATCTGGTTTTAATATTTGTATTCCTAGTTTTTTACATTCATCTATATATTGTGGTATTTTGTCTAAGTTTCCTAAAAAGCTGTTTAAGGTAGCTGCCATAAATTCAGCTGGATAATATGCTTTTAAATATGCTGTTCTGTATGCTACTACTGCATAACATGCAGCATGGCTTTTGTTAAATGCATATTTTGCAAATTCAGCCATTTCATCAAATATTTTGTCAGCTGATTTTGCATCTATTCCATTTCTTACACAACCTGGAACTACTACATTTCCTTCTTCATCTAGTTGTCCATGTATAAATACTTCTCTTTCTTTTGCCATTACATCTAGCTTTTTCTTTCCCATTGCACGCCTTACTAAGTCAGCTCTTCCGAAGTGAATATCCTGCTAAGTCTCTAACTATTTGCATTACTTGTTCTTGGTATACCATACAGCCATATGTTACATTTAGTATTGGCTCTAGCCTTGGATGTGTGTATTCGTTATGTCCTGGATTTAATTTTCCTTTTACATATCTTGGTATTTGGTCCATTGGCCCTGGTCTGTACAAAGAAACTCCGGCTATTAAGTCTTCTAAGCAGTCTGGCTTTAGTTCTTTCATGAAGTTAGTCATTCCTTGAGATTCAAATTGGAATATACCACATGATTTACCTTCTTGCCATAATTTATAAACTTTTGGATCTGCCATATCTTTGTCAAATTCTACATCTATTCCTCTGTTTTCTTTTACTAGATCTATTGTGTCTTGTATTACTGTTAATGTACGAAGTCCTAAAAAGTCCATTTTTAATAAGCCTAGTTCTTCTAAGGTTGTCATTATATATTGTGTTGAAATTTGATTGTCACGAACATACAGTGGCACATATGCGTCTACTGGATCTTTTGTTATTACTATTCCGGCATGCATGTGTTGATGCCTGTCTTGGCATTCCTTCTAGTCCCATTGCT
>USHX01000016.1 GCA_900554565.1 uncultured Clostridium sp. | reverse complement strand
AAAACTTGGTGCACACTAAAAAACTGCGAGTTTCTTTAATTGTAGTTTTAATAATTTTTGTTTTGCTTATTGGAAGAATTGGATTTTTACAATTTGTACAAGGAAATTATTTAAAAGAACAAGCTTATAATCAGCAAACAATTAATCAAATTATAAGTCCTAAACGTGGAAACATATACGACTCAACTGGAAAAGCTTTAGCAATCAGTGCTCAAGTTGATACTATTACGATAAATCCACAAAAAATAAAAAAAGATTCTGATGAAGATACAAAAGCATTAAAAGAAAAACTAGCAAAAACATTTTCTGAAATCTTTGAATTAGACTATAATGAAACTTTAGAAAAGCTTAACAGTTCTGCACAAGTTGAAACAATTGCTAAAAAGGTTGAACAAGAAAAAGTTGATAAATTAAAAGAATGGATGAATAAAAATAAAATATCTACAGGAATTAATATTGATGAAGATACAAAAAGATATTATCCTTATAGCACTGTTGCTTCACAAGTTATCGGTTTTTGTGGCAGTGATAATCAAGGTTTAAGTGGTATCGAATCTAAATGGGAATCTGTTTTAACAGGTACTCCTGGTAAAATTGTAAGTTCAAAAGCAAGTAACCAACAAGAAATTCCAAACGCAGAAGAAACTTACATTTCAGCTGAAAATGGTAGTGATCTAACGCTTACAATAGATTTAAATATTCAGACAATTGTTGAAAAATATCTAAGACAAGCTGTTGATGATAACAATTGTAAAAAAGGTGGAAACGTTATTGTTATGAACCCTAAAAATGGCGACATTTTAGCAATGGCTACATACCCAAATTATGACTTAAATTCACCTTATACTCCAAACAGTACTATTGCTGAAACTTACAATTCTCTTTCAGATTCTGAAAAGAGTACCGCATTATATAAAATGTGGTCAAATAAATCTGTTGCTGAAACATATGAACCTGGTTCTGTTTTTAAAGTTATTACATCATCTGTTGCTCTAGAAGAAAATATTACCACAACAGATAAAGCTGGTGATTTTGTTTGTAAAGGATATGAAGAATTTGAAGATGCATCTAGTTCTACACCACTTAGAATCGCTTGTTGGAGAGCTCAACCACATGGTGTACAAACTTTAAGACAAGCTCTTATGAATTCTTGTAACCCTGCATTTATGCAATTAGGAAAAAGAATTGGTATTCAAACTTTATATAAATATTATGAAGCTTTTGGATTATTTGATTCTACTAATTCAGGATTATATGGAGAACAAAGTAGTATATTCCAAAATATTGATAAAGTAGGACCTGTAGAACTTGCAACTATGTCTTTTGGTCAAAGATTAAATGTTACACCACTTCAAATGATAACTGCTATTTCATGTGTCGCTAATGATGGAAAACTTATGAAACCAAGAATTGTTAAGGAAATTACAAATACTGATACAGGCTCTGTTACAGAAGTTCAAGCAACAGAAGTAAGACAAGTTATTTCTAAGCAAACTTCTCAAGAAGTAAAATCCATGATGGAATCTGTTGTAACTCAAGGTACTGGTAGACATGCTGCTGTTGCAGGATACTCAATAGGTGGTAAAACTGGTACTTCTGAACCAACTTATAACAAATTAGATGAAGGTTATGTTGCTTCATATGTAGCAATTTCACCTGTTGAAGACACTCAAGTTGTTTTATTATTAACATTATATGACCCACCAAAAGATAATCACCAAGGTGGACAATTAGCTGGACCTGTCGTTTCTCAAATGTTATCAGAAATTTTACCTTATTTAGGTATTCCATCTACTGAAGATTCTTCTTCAAGTGATTCTTCTTCTAACATTACAGTTCCTGATGTTAAAAATAAAACAGTAGCTGAAGCTGAAAAGACATTGAAAAATGCTGGATTTACAGTAAAAACATATGTTAAAGGTGATGCAAACAATACATTAGTAGCTGATCAAACACCAAAACCTGGTTCTTCACTTGCTAAAAATTCTATAATAGTTATTTATGGTGAAGGCAGCGATGTTGCAACATCTGCAACTGTTCCTGATTTAAAAGGAATGAATGCTTCACAAGCTACTAGCGTTTTGAAAAATAAGAACTTAAATATTAGCATTGAAGGTAGCCGGAGTAGTTACTACACAAGATTCGGCAAAAGATGAACAAGTGCCTGAAGGAACAATTATAAAAGTTACTTTAAAACAAAATTTAACAGATGCCCATTAAAATAGTTAAATTTTTATATAAATTAAAGATATAATATAAGATTTGCATTACATGTCTCGGTTTATTACGAAATTTAAGAAATTCTAATTTGTTTTATGGCACCATTCCACTAAAAGTGAACTCTTTCCATAAAACTTCATAAGAATTTCTAAAATTTCTTCATGCACATTCGACATTGCATTTAAATCTTATATTATATCTTTTTAATAAAAATAAATAAAGCAGTTCAATTTAGAACTGTTTTATTATTTTCTCTATTACTTTTTCTATACTTTCTTGTGGTGTTGAAGCACCTGCCATTATCCCAATTTTAACATCATCAGGAATTTTTTCGATTTCTAATTCTTGATAATTCTCAATTGATATAGCTTTTGAAGTATTGCTTTTTGCTATTTCATATAATTTCTTAGTATTTGAACTATTTTTTCCGCCAATTATAATCATGCAATCCACATCTTGAGCTATTTCTTCTGTTTCTTTTTGTCTTACTTCTGTTGCTTTACATATTGTATTTTTTACTACTAATTCAACATCTTTTGGCAATTCATTTCCTATTATTTCTTCTATAATATAAAATTTTTCCAAACTATATGTTGTTTGTGATATAACTAAAAGTTTTTTCATATTTGTCTTTTCAAATGCTTCTAGCGCTTTTATTACTTCATTTTCATTTTCTATTATATATGAGTTTTCTTTGCAATGACTTATTGTTCCAATGTTTTCTGGATGTTTTTTACTACCACATAAAAATACAAAATATCCATTTTTCGCATATTCATCTGCTATTTCGTGTATTTTTAATACATTTGGACATGTGTAATCTTTTAAAGCTATTTTTCTTTTTTTAGCTTCTTCTTCTACTTCTTTTGGTATCCCATGTGCTCTTATTATAGCCATGTCTTTGGCTTCTGAAATATCTTCTATGAATTTTATTCCTTGTTTTTCTAAGTTCTCTACCACTTGTTTATTATGAACTATTTCTCCTAAGCAATATATATCTTTTGACATATTTTGTTTTACTTCATTTTCTGCCCCTTCAATAGCTCTTTTTACTCCATAACAAAATCCTGCTGTTTTTCCTATTTTTATTTTTTGTATTTTATCTAGAAATCTCAAAATATATTCTACACATTCATTTGCTATTTCTTCCATTTCATCTTGAGAAAATATAATATATTCTTTTTTATCATTTTCATCAATTATGCTTTTTTTGTTTTCTATATAGCTGTTAAGATATTCAATTGTATTTTTTGCGTCTATATCTGTAATTTCAAATTCTTTTATTATTCCATCTGAAGATATCATTTTAGAATCATATAGTAATTTTTCAAAATTACTATTCTTGTATGAAAAATCGGCAAAAATTCTAAAATCATGAACCTTCATTTTTCTTACTTTTTCTTTATCACATTTTAATTGTGCAGCATCTGCTAATTTAACACCTATTACATTTTTTCTTTCTTTGTCCCAAATAGCTTTTTTTGTATATGTTATATTATTATAATAATAGTCTGCCATTAAATGTGTTAAACTTCCTAAAAATATTGGATTTTGCATATATTTCGCATATTTTATATAAAATCTTTTATATCCCTTGAAGTCTTTTTCTCCATCATAATGCGTTATTTTATGTGATATTATTTTGTTTACATCTTTTATTACATACCTATTATTTATGTCTGGCATTACATTTCCAAACATGAATAAATTTTTATTTACATTTTCAAGTTTTTTATATACTCTATTAGCTATTTCTAAATGTATTCCCCAAGATGGCATACATATTCCTCCTATTTTTTTATCATTTCTAATATCTCTTTTTGTAATTCTTCTACTATTTTTTCTTGTGGTATTTTTCTTACAATTTCACCTTTTTTAAATAATAAACCTTCTTTTATTCCACCAGCTATTCCTATATCTGCTTCTCTTGCTTCTCCTGGTCCATTTACTGCACATCCCATAACAGCAACAGTTATATCTGAGTCTATTGTTTGTAAAAATTCTTCTACTTTTTTAGCAATAGGTATCAAATCTATTTGTGTTCTTCCACATGTTGGACATGCTACTAATGTTGGTACATTTTTATATAAGTTACAGTCCTTTAATATTTCCTTTGCAACTTTTATTTCTTTTACAGGGTCATCTGATAATGACACTCTCATTGTGTCTCCAATTCCTTGTCTTAGCATATATCCAAGTCCAATACTTGATTTTATTGTGCCACTAAATTCTGTACCACTTTCTGTTATTCCTAAATGTAATGGGCAGTCAAACTCTTTTGCAGCTTCTTCATAACTTCCAATACATAAATCTAAATTTGATGCTTTTAAAGATAATGCATAATCATGAAAGTCTAATTCTTCTAATATATTTATATGTCTTCTTGCACTTTCAACCATTGCTTTTGCAGTTGGTTTTCCATATTGTTCTAGCAAATCTTTTTCTAATGAGCCAGCATTTACTCCTATTCTAATTGGAATTTTATTTTCTTTACATTTATCAACAACTGCTTTTACATTTTCTTTTGCACCTATATTTCCTGGATTTATTCTAACTTTATCTACCCCTGCTTTTATTGCTTCTAATGCTATTTTGTAGTCAAAATGTATATCTGCAACTATTGGAATATGAATTTGTTTTTTTATTTCTTTTATTGCCTTTGCATCTTCCATATCTAAACATGCTACTCTTATTATTTCACAACCTGCTTTTTCTAAGTCAAGTATTTGTTTTACTGTTGCATCTACATCTTTTGTTTTTGTGTTACACATTGATTGTATTACAACTTTATTTTGCCCGCCTATTTGTACATTTCCTACCATTATTTTTCTTGTTTTTGTTCTTTCCATTTTTTCACCTTTTATCCATCTACTTTTATTTTAATTTTTGTTACAATTAAAGCAAAAATAGAGTATTGCTACTCTATTTTGATGCTATATAATAACCTACACCTCTTTTGGTTATTAGTATTTTTGGTGCTGATGTGTCTTTTTCTATCTTTTCTCTTATTCTTCTAACTGTTACATCAACTGTTCTTATGTCTCCAAAATATTCGTAACCCCATACTTTTTCAAGCAATGTTTCTCTTGTTACTACTTGCTCTGGTTGAGAAGCTAAGAATTTTAGCACTTCGAATTCTCTTAATGTTAAATCCATTACTTCTCCCCTAACTTTTACTTCAAATTTATCTAAATCTAGCTCTAGGTCCCCTACAATTATTTTACTTTCTTTCTTCTTATCTTGTTTTTGTTCTTCCATAATCTGACTATTTGAAACTGCTTCCACTTTTCTTAAATTAGCTTTTACTCTTGCTACTAATTCTCTTACACTAAACGGCTTTGTTATATAATCATCTGCACCTAGCTCTAGTCCTAAAATTTTATCTATTTCACCATCTTTTGCTGTTAGCATAAGTATTGGTACATTCAAAGAGTTTTTTATTCTTTTACATACTGATAAACCATCTAATTTTGGCAACATTATATCTAATAAAATCAAGTCTGGTTTTTGTTCTAATGCCATATCTATTGCAGTTAATCCATCTCCTGCTTCTATTGTGTTATATCCTTCTTTTCTTAAGTTATATACCAATATGTCTACTATTGGTTGTTCATCATCAACAATTAATATTGTTTTTGCATCTTTTTCAAGTTCTTCTCCCACAAAAAACTCCGCCTTTCTATTAGCACTATTTATATAGTTATTTATATCATAATTAGGTCCTTTATACAAGGTTTTTTCAAAATTTATTTTCCTAGTCTTTCTTTATATTTAGTTATTTATTAACATTTGCTTTTTTGGCCTCTTCCAAAGCTTTTGATAATTGATCTGGACATGATGTTCCTCTTGCCCCACATGGAATTCCTTTTATTTTTTCTATTGCTTCATCAACAGTCATTCCAACTATTAAATGTGAAACTCCAACTGTATTACCTGGACAACCTCCAACAATTGTTACTTTTTCTATTTTATTATCATTTATTTCTATAATCATTTCTTGTGAACATACTCTTCCATCTGGTGTATATCTAAATTCCATATTTATTTATCCTCATTTCTTAATTGTATATGAACATCTTCCAATTGTTTTTCAGATACTACTGATGGTGCTCTCATAAGCAAGTCTCTTGCTCTTTTGTTTTTAGGAAATGCTATTATTTCTCTTATATTTGTTGAATCTGCTATTAGCATTACCATTCTATCTACACCTGGTGCAGCACCTGCATGTGGTGGTGTTCCATATTGAAATGCATTATATAATGCTCCAAATCTTTCTTTTACATCTTCTTCCGTATATCCAGCTATTTCAAATGCTTTTACCATTATTTCTGGATTGTGATTTCTTACAGCTCCTGATGCCATTTCATATCCATTACATACTAAGTCATATTGATATGCTAATATGTCTAACGGATCTTTTGTTTCTAATGCTTCAAGTCCTCCTTGTGGCATTGAGAATGGGTTATGACTAAAATCTATTGTTCCCTCATCAGATAATTCATACATAGGAAAATCTACTATGTAACAGAATCTATATACATTTTTTTCTAATAAATCTAGTCTTTTACCTAATTCAATTCTTATTAATCCTGCAATTTTCTGTGCTTTTGTAAATTCATCTGCTATAAAGAATATACTTGAATTTTCTTTTGCATTATATTCTTTTTCTAAAATTTCTTTCATTTCTTCTGTTATGAATTTTGAAATTCCACCTGCTAGTGCTCCATCTTTTTCTATTTTAACCCAAGCTAAACCCTTAGCTCCTACTTCTTCTGTTAATGCAAATTCAGTCATTTTATCAAAGAATTTTCTTCCTTGTTCTGCACCATTTGGCACAACTATTGCTTTTATTGTTTTTCCAGCAAATGCTTTAAAGTCTGAGTTTTCAAATACTTTAGTTACATCTTGGATAATTAATGGATTTCTTAGATCTGGCTTATCTATTCCGTATTTTTCCATTGCTTCTTTATATGGAATACGTATAAATGGCCCCTCATCAACTTCCCAATTTGTGAATTTTTTAAATGTATATGGCACAACTTCTTCCATTATTTTAAATACATCTTCTTGTGTTGCAAAACTCATTTCATAGTCTAGTTGGTAAAATTCTCCTGGTGCTCTATCTGCTCTTGGATCTTCATCTCTAAAACATGGTGCTATTTGATAGTATTTATTAAATCCTGATACCATAAGTAATTGTTTAAATTGTTGTGGTGCTTGTGGAAGCGCATAAAATTCCCCAGGATTTAGTCTACTTGGTACTAAATAATCTCTTGCACCTTCTGGTGATGAGTTTGCAAGTATTGGAGTTTGAATTTCTGTAAATCCTAATTCATCCATTTTGTCTCTTAATGTTTTTAATATTTTTGAACGAAGCAAAATATTGTTATGTAATTTTTCATTTCTTAAGTCTAAAAATCTATATTCTAATCTTAGGTCTTCTCTTACTTCTTGATCTGTATTTATTTCAAATGGAAGTACATTTTTACATTTTCCTAAAACTTCTATTTTGCTTGCAACTACTTCTATTTCCCCTGTTGATATTTTTTTATTTTTGTTGCTTCTTTCCACAATTTTTCCTTCTATGTGGATACAAGTTTCACTGTTTAATTCTTTTGCTTCTTCTTGTAATTTTTCATCATTTAATACTATTTGAGTTATTCCAAATTCATCTCTAAGGTCTATAAATATCATTCCACCTAAGTTTCTTATTTTTTGAATCCAACCTGCTAGTTCTACTGTTTCTCCAACATTTTTTATGTTTAGTTCACCACAATTTTTTGTTCTATACATTTTTTACTTATATGCTTATATTGGTAAGCATATTCTCCTTTCTATTTTTTATCATATTACTATTGTTTGCATAATTAATGTGCTATTATATAATAGCACATTTTTACCTATTTTTCAAATTATTTTTTGTTTTTTCCTACTACATTGCTAATTTTATTTCTTTTAATTCTTGATTTGATATTTTTGTAACTTTTTTATAAATTCTTCATCTGCATTATTTTTTAGCATTTTTTTGACAACATTTTTATTCCTTCATTATTTATTCATTTCCAATTTTTTATTTTTCTAATTTTGTTGAATTTTTGCCCGAATCGGCCTTTGATTTAATTTTTAAGATTCATATATGAACAATTTACAAATTTGCAACTATAGTCTAACAGCTTTATTTTTAATCTACAATATCATTTAATGCAATATTTACTTATAGATAAATTTCATAATAAATTCTTAAAACTTTGCCTTTCCTTCTTAGCATTTAAGCTAGACCGAAATTTAATATTGTCAAACACTTGAATTTTATATTTTTTAATGCTATCATATTTTTAAGTTTTAACTAAAGAATAAGGAGAATCAAATTTATGGATAGTAGCACTTTTGACTTTTATGATAAAACAAGTTTAAAATCATATAATCTAGATTCAACAATGAAATACCAATTAAACATGTTAGATAGATTAGATGTTTTTACAAGAAAGCATTGTGAAAACGTTGGAGATTTAACATGCAGATTGTGCCAAAAATTGCATTGTTCAAAAAACTTTACAGAATATTGCACAATATGTGGATATTTGCATGATATAGGTAAACTTTTTATCCCACCAGAGATTTTACAAAAACCTGGGAAATTGACTGATGAAGAATATGAAAAAATGAAAACTCATACAACTATTGGTTATAAAATGTGTATGGAAGATTTAAAATTAAGGCCATATGCAGCTGGACCATATTATCATCATGAAGCATTAAATGGTTCACGGTTACCCACAAGGATTATCTAAAAGTGATATACCTTATGAGGCTCAAATAATTCGTGTTGCTGATGAATATGATGCTATTGTAAGCAAAAGACAATACAAATCACATATAGGAATTTCTGATACATTAAAGATATTAATTGAAAATGCTCAAAATGGTAAAAACAATCCTAAAATTGTTAAAAAGTTAATAAAAATTGTTATTGAAGATATTGAATACGAAATTTATTTAACTGGAAGCTATATTGACAACCTTTCTTCTGAACTTAGCAGATTTAAGCAAATTGAAAGTTATAGAGAATATATGGAAAAAGCTAAAAAAGAAAAAGATAAAAATTATTATTTAGAAGGTATGAAAGTATTACTAAGAGATGGTGAAACGATTGAAAATTATATGAATATTTATAATGAATATCAAGATGCTTATAATGCTAGAAAAGCCATTATTGATAATTTGTATAAAGAAATTAAGATTATAAAAAAACTAAAAGTATAGCAAAAAGTGAAATGCCCTAGTTGCATTTCACTTTTATTTTAATTCTCTAATCCGAAACTCACACCTAATGCATCATTTATTTTATGGATAACATTTTCATCATCAATGTGACCTATTCTTTCTTTTAATCTACTTTTATCTATTGTTCTTATTTGTTCTGCTAACACTACTGAATTATTTTTTAGTCCGCTTGAAGAAGAATTTATTTCTATATGTGTTGGTAATTTTGTTTTTCCTGTTTGTGAAGTTATTGCAGCTGCTATAACTGTTGGACTATATTTATTTCCGACATCATTTTGAATAATAATAACTGGTCTTATTCCACCTTGTTCTGAACCAACTACAGGACTTAAATCTGCATAAAACATATCTCCTCTTTTTATTTGCATATTCTTCACTCCTAATATTACTAGATTGTCAAGTATGTTTTTTTGTTACTTTAAATATTTTTGAAGTAAAGAAATCCTTTTAACTATTTACATTTACTTCTCTATATAATATGTAAATAGCTGTTTTTTTGTTAGTATCCTCTATATTCATTTTTAATGGCTTGCCATTTTCTTTACTTATGTACAACTCTTTTTTCATATCTTTTGATAAATTTGTTTTCATTATAATTTCACCATTTTTTTCTTCCCATTTTGAATTAACATCATTTTTATATTCATCTATAAAACTACTTAAATCTAAGCAATTTTGAGATAAATAGTCATAATTTTCAAATATTGATGTTAGTTTCAAATTAGTATTTTCTAATTTTAGTGTTTTTCCACTTCTTACTATTTTTACGCCTTCTATGTTTGATGGCTCTAATATTTCTTGTAAATTTTCATCTTCTCCATTATAACTCTGTTTTATTACATATTTGTTTTCATTTTTGTTACTTTTAGTTTCTACATCTACTACCGTTTCATATGATTTTATATTTAAAATATGATCAACAATTTCTTGACTACTTGTATTATTTCCAATTTTGAAACTTTTAGCCGTATTATTTTTAAAAAATATAAAAATTACTATCATTATTATTATCACTAAAATTATAGCTAATATGAGTATTTTTTTATTTTTCAACTTAAACTCCCCCTAAATAAAAAATAGTGGATTTTTTATCCACTACATTTTTATTCTATAGAGTTTTAAAATATGCTTCTAACATTTCTAGTAATTCTTCCTTTGTTTCTATTGTATTTATTTTACTTCTAAACTCACTGGAATTTTTTAAGTTTTTTGTATACCAGGCAATATGTTTTCTTAATTCTTTTACAGCTATTTCTCCTTTTTCTTCCACTGCTAAGTTTATATGTTTTTTCATAATTTCAAGTTTTTCTTCATTTGATGGTGCTGGCAATTTTTCTCCTGTTTCTAAATAATGTTTTATATTTCTAAATATCCATGGATTACCAAATGAGCCTCTTCCTATCATTATTCCATCTACATTTGTTTTTTCGAACATGCTATATGCAGATTCTTCATCTACTATATCTCCATTACCTATTACTGGTATTTTTACCGTTTCTTTTACTTTCTTTATTATTTCTAAATCTGCTTTTCCAGAGTAAAATTCGCTTCTTGTTCTTCCATGTACTGTTATTGCAGATATTCCAGCATTTTCTGCTATTTTAGCAATTTCAGTTGCAACAATATTTTCTTTGTCCCAACCTTTTCTTATTTTTAGTGTTACTGGAACTTTAGAGTTTTCTACAACTGCTTTTATTACTTTTTCTGCTTGTTCTAAATCCAATAGTAATTTACTTCCATCTCCATTTTTTACAACTTTTGGAGCTGGGCATCCCATGTTTATATCTATAATATCTGCAAATCCGCTTACATATTTTGCTGCATATGCCATTGTTTCTTCATCACTACCAAATATTTGAAAGCTTATTGGTCTTTTTTCCCCTTCGGTATTAAATAATCTTTTTGTTTTTTGATCATTATGAAACATTGCTCTTGAACTTGCCATTTCTGTACATACAAGTCCTGGCCCAAATTCTTTACATACAATTCTAAAAGGCAGGTTTGTTACACCTGCCATAGGAGCTAGTATTAAATTATTTTCTAATTCTACATTTCCTATTTTCAATTTTTTTAAATACATATTTTTCTTCCTATTTTACAAATATTGTTTTTTGTCGTTTACTACTTATATTTAGCAATAATCCTATACATATAAAGTTTGTTATTAACGAACTTCCTCCATAACTTATAAATGGAAGTGGAACTCCTGTTATAGGTAATAATCCCATTACCATTCCTATGTTTTCTACCATATGGAATAGAAATATTCCTGCAATTCCAGTGGCAATTAGCGTTCCTTCTTCATCTTTTGCCGTTTTTGCTATATACAAGCATTTTGTAACCAGAAACACATACATTATTATTATTGCTCCAGCTACTATAAATCCCATTTCTTCGCTTATTACTGCATATATAAAGTCTGTTGTTTTTGGATATAAGAAACCTAACTGTGTTTGATTTCCTTTTAATAGTCCCATTCCTGTAAGTCCACCTGCACCTATAGCAAGTTTTGATTGTATTATGTTATATCCTGAACCTCTAGGATCTGATTCTGGATTTAAGAATATATCTATTCTTTTTTTAGCATGTTCTGGTAATACGAAATTATATAATAATGGTATTGATACTATTGCTACAATTGCTGTTATAATTATATATTTTTTATCTATACCTGCTGCTAATAACATCATAACTATTGCTACCAAGAACGCTGCTGCAGTTCCATAGTCTGGTTGTTTTATTATTAATAATACTGGTACCGCTAATATTGCTAGAATTATTAATAGTCTTGTAGGTCTATTTATCTCTGCTTTGTCTCTTTGTTGTATTTTGTTTATTGCATATACTATTGCTAAAATCACAAATACTTTAGCAAATTCTCCTGGTTGAAATGAAAATGCTCCTATATCAAACCAGCTTCTTGCTCCATTTACTGGTGATGTAAATAGTACTCCCACCAGCAAAATTATAAATAACCCATATATTCCTGGCGATATTTTTACTAGAAATTGATAATCTATCATCATTGTTATTACCATTATTACTAAGCTTACTACTAACCATATTATTTGTTTATTAAATTCATCATGTTCTGTTTCCTGAGTAGCAGAAAATAGCGCAACTAATCCTATTACACATAAGATTATTGCAACTATTAATAAACTCCACTCTACATTTTTCAATTCTCTTTTTCTCATCAAACCACTCTTTTTCCTAATTAATTTTCTGAGTTATTTTTCTCATTTGAATTTTCTTTTTCTATTTTAACATCCTTCTTTTCTTCTTTTTTATTTTCTTTTACTTTTTTTGTTTCGCTTTTTTCTTTCTTTTCCTCTTGTTTTATATCTTTTGAAGTCTCTGATTTGGTTTGCTCTTCTTTATTTTCTTTTTCCGCTTTTTTAGTGTTTTCGTTTTTTGCTTTTTTTACTTCATTACTTTCTTTTTTTGTTTTCGCTTTTTCTGTTTTAGGTTCTTCTATTTTTTCCTTTTTTTTGCTTTCTTCTTTTTTCTCTTCCTGTTTTTCAGCTATAACATTTCCTGTTTCATGTTTTATATTTAAAATGGGAATATTAGCATATAATGCTGGTGCTCCATTTGTTCCATCGCCGTTTCCTTTGTTTGTTAATCTAACATCTATTGCGCTTTCATCAACATCTATGTATTTTTTTATTACATCTATTATTTCTTGTTTCATCAATTCTAAAAAGTCTGCTGAAACATTTGCTCTATCTTGCATTAACACTAGATGTAATCTTTCTTTTGCAGCTTCCTTAGATTTTGTATTGCTTGCAGCTGCTATTGTATTATTTTTGTTCCATTTTTTAAATAAATTCATTATGTTATCAAACATTATTTTTACTTACCCCCATTTTGTATTGTTTAGCTATTTCATTTGTTCTATTTTTTGAATAGTCTTTTTATTTTTGCAAAAAATCCTTTTTCTTGACCTGGTATTGTTACTTCTATTTTTTCACCTAATACTCTTTTTGCTATTTCTATATAGGCTTTTCCAGATGGTGCTTTTTTGTTTTGAATAACAGGTTCACCTTTGTTTGTTTGTGTTATTATGTATTCATCATCTGGTACTACACCTATTAAATCTATTGATAAAAGGTCTACGATGTCATCTACGTCCATCATTTCACCTTTTCTTACCATGTTTGGTCTTATTCTGTTTATTACTAATTCTGGATTTTTTATTTCTGATGATTCTAGTAGTCCTATTATTCTATCTGCATCTCTTATTGCTGATATTTCAGCTGTTGTTACTACTATTGCTCTGTCCGCTCCTGCTATTGCATTTTTAAATCCTTGTTCTATTCCTGCTGGACAGTCTATTAAGATGTAGTCAAATTCTGCTTTTAATTTTTCTACTAGATTTCTCATTTGTTCTTCGTTTACTGCGCTTTTATCTCTTGTTTGGGCTGCTGGTAGTAGGTATAATTCTTTAAATCTTTTGTCTTTTATTAAGGCTTGTCTTAGTTTGCATTTTTCTTCTACAACATCTACTATGTCATATACTATTCTATTTTCTAGCCCCATTACAACGTCTAAGTTACGTAGCCCTATGTCTGTATCGATTAATGCTACTTTTTTTCCTTCTAATGCTAAGCTTGAACCTAAATTTGCTGTTGTTGTTGTTTTTCCTACTCCACCTTTTCCTGATGTTATAACTATTACTTCTCCCATAATTTTCCTCCTTAGGATTTTAAAAACACATTTTTAATAGCTATATGATATAACGAAAATGCTAAAAAGTCAATGAATTTTATACAAAAATGACAAAAATGTTTCTAAATTGTTACAAATTGTTTACAACGCAATATTTTGCTAAATTATAAAAAAAATACAATGGCAAAATTGTTATTTTTGCTATTGTATTTTTATTGTTATTTTATGTATAAAGTCATTCTACTTCCTACTGTCTGATAAATTCCATCTGATACACTAATCTTTCTAGAAACGGCTGAACGCTCGTCGCTATAATGACCACCTCTATGAACTCTACAATCACTGTCCGCTGCCTCTAATGTCCATTCAATCAAATTTCCACTTAAATCTCTAATATTGTTTATTGTGTCAGACAAATAACTAGCTTTTCCCGTTATTTCTACTCCTTTGCCATTACGATTTCCAATATCAGTCGCTAATATTTTACTTTTATCATCACCATTGTTAACCCAATTTAATATTACATCATATTGGCTTCCCCATATCATACTACTCTCTACTGAATTATTTTTTTCCGTATATTTTTTATCTTGTATTTTATATAATCCATACCAACTAGACGTTGCACTATTTGCTGCTGATGTTGGAATTACTCCTTGTTTTGATTGAGCCTTTCCATTGGTTCCTGCTGAACTTTCTGTAGCATCTGACAAACTAGTTTCATATCTACCAACATAAAATCCACCATATTTTGCTACACTTGTTACCATATTTTTATAATCTGTTTGCATATTAAAAAGTGTTAATCCTATTGTATTACAACTAGAATTATTATCGTTTTCTGCCACTATTGCCGGTTCTCTTAATCCACTATTAGGATTATATGTTGTATTTACTGTTCCAAAATTTTCTCCAACTTCTGTTGCATATAGTTTTCCAACTATCTCTGTACTATTATGTGTAGTGCACATTAGTTCATCACCATCAGACAAAATCAAATTACAATCTCCACCAGCAGTAGAACATTGTGCCATATCATTTATATCATCAACAGGAACCCAAACAAACTCACTTTCATCAGGTCCACGAACAACTAGCCCATTAGTAATTTTGTTTTGGCTACCAAGTAAACTAACTTGAAATCCTTCTGGAATAGTTGCTATATCATTATTTTTATCTTTATATGTTCCTGTTTGGTCATATGATTTAGTCCAGCTTTCAACTGGAATTACATATAATACTGCTCGAAATGCTATTGAAGAATCTTCTTTTCCATTACAAGATGTATATGTTGAAGCTTGAATTGTATTATCATAAGATCCTCCTCTTTTTATGCATGGTTCATACTCTGGTTGCACGGTGCTTTTGTCAGCTACATATTCAAATGCATTTCCTTCTAAATCATAAATATTACACACCTTGTCTTTTTCATTTGCACCCGTATTAGCAATTCCATTTGGATTGTGTCTATCTGAACTTGCTTGGGTTACTGAATATCCATCTTTTCCATCTACGAATTTCATTACTAAATCCCATTGTGTGCCTGAACACAATGCACTTTTAGCACTATTAGTATTTACTATACTTTTAGCTCTTGTTTTCGCTTTTTTTTGAGTAACATAAGAATCAACCGTCATTCCCTTTTTACTTACTGGTCCAACGCGGCTTTCTATTCCCACTTCAAATCTAGAAACAAAAAATCCACCAGCATCTATAACAGCTTTTTCTTCATCATCTATTCCTTCTGGTAAATAATCTGTATCACTTGTTGCATTTTCTGCAACATTTGTGTTTGAATAATTTGTATTTCTTTCATAGTCTTTTTTATTTTCAACAGGTATCCATACAAATTGATTTCCACCTTTACTATTATTCAAATCATCATCTTTAGCATCTGAAATAACAAGTCCTGTATCTTTAGTTCCACCTACATAATAAAACCCATCTGGAATTTTTATCCCATCAATATATTTCAAATCAACCGCTTCTGTATCAACATCTTTTGTTGTATAATCTGTATAAAAAGTTTGATTATCTAATGTAACACCATCTACATAAAAGATATTGTGGCTGTCATCATTTATTATATATAAATCTGATAAAATATTTGCATCAGTTACTTCTCCACTTTTTATCTTTTCATAATCTGTACCATAATTTAGCGTTAGGTTGTCCAATGCTGATAAGTCAATAACATAGAATTTACCTGTATCTACAGCTGAACTTATAACATCAATACCACTAGTATTTGTATACTCTGTATTTGCTGGTATCTTACCATATTGACTATAATATGTTGATATTTTATCTCTCAAATTGCTTATATCTGTTTGCAAAGCTTTTATTCTTTGAGTTTTTAAATTATCTTTTACATTATAAATAACAATATTAGTTATTATTAATATAACTACTACTGTTATTGTTAAACTTATTAAGTTAATTCCTTTTTGATTTCGGAAAAATTTCTTCATCTTTTGCATTCTCCTTTTTTACTTATATTATAAGTTTACTATTTATTGGCTTCAATTTCAATAGTTTTATCTATTAATTTATAAATTTTGTTTCTCCTTGTATAAACCAAATCTTCTCTTATAAAAAGTATCCAAAGGAATATTGTTATAATAAAAATCGAAATATTTTCTAAATATAAAACACCTATGCTAGATATAAATGTTATTGCTATTAAAGTCACAAATGACAGCATATTTGTAATCTTTTCTGCTTTCTTTTTCCCATACAAAATATGTAATATACTTTTTGATATTCTACCACCATCTAATGGATAGATAGGTATCAAATTAAATACTATAAGTAAAAAGTTTGAATATATTATTAACATATTTGAAAACACATCTATTTCTGAATTTATTGCTACTATTATTATTAGAAAATTTACTAAAGGTCCAGCTATAGCTATAAATATTTTTTTTAGTTCTAACAAATTACCATTTAATATTTTTTTATTATAGTCACTTGGAAATAGTTTAAAAGCCACACTTATTCCATATGGTGTAAACTCTAATTTTTCTGGCTTCATTCCTAAAAGCAAACCTGCAAATAGATGTCCTAATTCATGTATAAATGCAAACATTATTACAATAATATATGTTTTTACTTGCCCGTGTAAAATAAAACAAAATCAAAAACAAAAAAATTTTCAAATCAATTCTAAACTTCATCGCTTGTCTCCTTTTATTGCAATTCTAAAACAGATTGCGGATTAACTGTTCTTTCCTGAAATCTTATTTCAAAATGTAAATGTGGCCCGAGTTGAATTACCAGTTGTTCCAACTTCTGCTATTTCTTGTCCTTGTTTTATTTGGTCTCCTTGTTTTACATACAAATTATTGCAATGTGCATAAATTATGCTTACTTCCCCAATTTGAATTTTTAGATGTTTTCCATAGTCGCCTTCTTCTGAAGCTAATACCACTTCTCCATCTGTTGCTGATTTTATTTTTGTCCCCATATCTGCAGCTATATCTGTCCCTGTATGATTCTTAGGCACACTACCTGTAGCTGTCTCTCTTCTCCCATATACAGAACTTATTACACCTTCAATTGGTTTTATAAATGTTGATGTCTTTTTAACATTTTCTATATCTTGTTCTTCTTGAGATAATTGCTTTTCTTTTGGTTGTATAGCACTATTTTGATTTGTTTGTTCTTCATTCGTCTCTTGTGTTTCTCGTTTCTCTTGGCTTGTATTTTCTTCACTTGCACCACCTATTCCCTGATTGTCATTTCCTTTATTAGGTGACATTTTTAATAGTTGTTCTTTTGCTTTTTCATATATCTCATTAAAATTTGTGTCATAAGAAAGTATTGCATTTGCCTTTTCTACGAAGTCCTTTGAAAATACCATCTCACTATTTTGAATTGCATATATTATCATATATATTGCAATACAAACTATTATTTGAATTATCATTTTCTTTAATAGCTTTACATCTTTTTTCTCTTTTCCTACACTTACAGTTGTTACTGGCCTGCTATTGCTATGTCTTTTTTCGTATATTTCTTCTGCTCTTCTTATTTTTTCTTCAACAGATATAGTTCTTTCCATAGAAAAACACCTCTTCCTTAGTTTCTTTGTAAACTATATGTTGGAAAAAGGTGTTTTATTCCTTATCTTATTATAAGCATAATTGTTTCTAGCACTATTATTAAACTTGTTAATCCTGCATAATTTTTTAATCTATTACACTTTCGTTCTAGTTCTTTATTAATTGATGATTTTGTCTTTTTCTTTTGTTCAATTTTGGAAATATAATTATTAACAAACATCTCCGCTTCTTTTAGAATATAGTCATTTGTTCTTTCCTTCTTTTTTATTCCTTCTTTTGTTTCAATTTTTTCTAATCTTTTAGCTTTTTTATTTTCTTTTAAAATTATAATTGCTTCTTCTATTATATTTGAAGGTATGTCCTTTAGAATTACCATATTTTTCAAATTGCTTTGTTCCATTTTTGCCTCCTTATAATTTATGTATTTATAATATTTTTTCCACTTTTTTCTTGTTTATTCACTAAAAGATTATTTTGATATTTTATATGTAATTTTTTCATTGTCAATTTTATGAATTACATAGTAAAAAAACAAGGTAGCTTCGTAAAAAACACCTTGTTTGTTCAGTTATTAACTTTTACGCACTCTTTAATTCCAAACGTAATTTATCAGCAATCATTGCAATAAATTCACTGTTGGTTGGTTTTCCCTTTGAAGCAGAAATTGTATATCCAAAGATTTTTTCAACAGTTTCCTGTTGTCCACGACCCCACGCAACTTCAATAGCATGGCGAATCGCACGTTCTACGCGACTTGGCGTTGTTCCATACTTATATGCAATTTTAGGGTATAAACTTTTAGTTATTTGGTTTATCACCTCAATGTCCTCAACTACCATCATTATGGCTTCTCTTAAGTATTGATATCCTTTAATATGTGCTGGAACCCCAACTTCATGAATAATATTGGTTACTAAAGCTTCTAAATTTTGTCCATCTTTTGCATCTTTTTCTGATAATTCGATATATGATTTATTAAAATTATTTGATATAAAATTATTATTAGATTGATTTGGTTTATAAAATTTTATTTCTCTTATTCTTTTAATTAATAGTTCTATGTCAAAAGGTTTTACTACATAATATTCAGCGCCTAAAGTAATCGCTTTTTGTGTTATTTTATCTTGTCCAACTGCCGAAAGCATTATACAAATCGGTCTTTCTTCTTCTCCATTTGTTTTTTCCAGAACTCCGAGTCCATCTAAATGTGGCATTATTACATCTAGAATCATAACATCTGGCTTGACCTTTCTCATCAGCTCAATAGCCTCTGTTCCATCCTTTGCCATTCCTACAACTTCCATGTCATTTTGCGAATTTATATATGTCGACAACGTATGGCTAAAATCTTGATTGTCATCTGCAATCAATACAGAAATTTTCTCTTTCATAAATTCCCCTCCTAAATTTTGCTGTAAATTTTTTACATTTCCGATTATAATACTTTATTCTAGCTTTTGCAATTAATTGTTGGGAATTTTTTCCATATTGTTTGTGAAAGATGAAATTTTATTTACTTCTAGTTATATATTTTTTAGATAACTCTACAATTTTATTTATATTTATTTTTTGTGTCTCATAATCTTTAATTATTTTCATTTTTGTCTTTTCTTCTAACTCTATTTTACAAATAATTTTCTCTAAATATTGTGCTTCTACTACTTCTATATTATTTATTTTACAATAATATTTAAAACTTTCGAAATTCTGATATTCTACTTCCACTTGCATTTCGACACCTAAACATTTCTTTTCTTTTGTGCTTTCTTCTATTGCTTTTTGCAAGCTTGATGAATAAGCCCTTACTAATCCACCTGTTCCTAATAAAATTCCTCCAAAGTATCTAGTTACTATTATTAGTACATTTACTAGATTATTTTTTTGTAAAATGTTTAACATTGGTGCGCCTGCTGTTCCAGAAGGCTCACCATCATCACTTGACTTTTCTATTAATCTATCATTCTCAATTACTCTATATGCTATACAATTATGTCTTGCATCAAAATATTTCTTTTTTGTTTTTTTTATTATTTCTTCCGCTTCTTGTACATCTTTTATATAAAATATATTTGCTATAAATTTCGATTTTTTCTCTACAATTTCTGTTTCTACATGTTCTTTTATTGTTATAAATTCTTCCATACTTAATATTTTCCCTTCTAAAAGTTCAGATTATTATAATTTTATAGATAACAGAATTTTAATTCAAAAATTTTATAAACCTGCTACAAAACCTGTTGAATATGCTATTTGTAAATTGAATCCACCTGTATAGCTATCTACATCTATAATTTCCCCAGCAAAATATAAATTTCTAATTAATTTTGATTCCATTGTTTTTGGATTTATCTCACTTATTTTTATTCCACCAGATGTTACTATTGCTTCATCAATTGGTCTAAATCCTTTAATTTCTATGGTAAAGTTCTTTAAAATTTCTACTAATCTTGTTCTTTCTTCTTTTGTAATTTCATTTACTTTTTTGTCTGGATCAATTTTACTAAGTTTTATTATTGGATTTATTAGCTTATGTGGTAACAATTTTTCTAAACTATTCTTAAATTGTTTGTTTTTAAATTCCGTAAAATCCCTTAATATTCTATCATCTAGTTTTTTTGTTGATAGTGCTGGCTTAAAGTCAATTTTTAAAACTATTTCTCTATTCTTCAACTTTTCATCTATATTTTTGTATCTAACCAAATGTGCTGAAGAGCTAAGAATTGTAGGACCTGAAACACCAAAATGAGTAAACAACATTTCTCCAAAGTCCTCGTAAATCGTTTTGTTTTTGCTTTTATCTAATATTTTCATTTCTATATTTCTTAAAGACAACCCTTGAAGGTCCTGACACAAACTTTTTTGATATATTTCAAGTGGTACAAGTGATGGTTTTATTTTTGTTACACTATGTCCCAATTCTTCTACCATTTTATATCCATCACCTGTTGAACCTGTTAAAGGATAACTCTTTCCACCTGTTGCTAATATTATTTTATCTGCATACATCTCTTCATTATTGGCTAATATTCCTATTGCTTTTTCTTTTTGCTCATCAACTAATATTTTTTGTACCTGCATATTATACAAAATCTTAACTCTATTTTCTTTTAATTTTTTAGTAAAACATTTTAATACATCTTGAGATTTGTCTGTTACTGGAAATATTCTATTTCCACGCTCTTCTTTTACTTCTAACCCTTGTTTTCTTAAGAATTCTATTATATCTTTGTTAGTATATTGTTGATAACAACTATACAAAAATCTACCATTTCCAGGTGTGTTTTTTATGAATTCTTCTATGTTTAAAGAAGATGTTATATTACATCTTCCTTTCCCTGTAATTAATATCTTTCTTCCTAAACTATTCATTTTTTCTACTAAAGTTACATCATTTCCATTTTCACTAGCAGTGATAGCTGCCATCATTCCTGCAGGTCCACCACCAATAACTATTACTTTCATTTTGTATTTCCTTCCATACTAAAATCAACTATTTTGACATTTCTTCTATTGCTTTCATTATTCCTAATTTTCCATAGTCATATGTTAGTCCACCTTGCATATATGCTATATATGGTGGTCTTATTGGTCCATCACAACTTAATTCTATTGTTGAACCTTGTGTAAATGTTCCAGCAGCCATTATTACTTTATCTTCATATCCACCCATATCTCCTGGGAATGGTACTACATTTGAGTCAATAGGTGATCCCATTTGTATTCCTTGACAGAATTTTACTAATTTTTCTTCTGATCCTAAATGAATTGTTTGAACAATGTCTGCTCTTGTATCATCATATTTAGGTTCTACTTTATATCCCAACTTTTCCAACATTCTACTTGAAAATACTGCTGTTTTTACACTACTTGCTACAACTGTTGGAGCAAAGAATAATCCTTTTATTAATAATGGATTTTGATTTAATGATGGTCCTATTTCTTTTCCTATTCCTGGTGATGTTAGTCTTTCTGCACATAATTCAATTAGGTCTTTATTTCCAACAATATATGCTCCTGATGTAGCTATTCCAGCTCCCAAATTTTTCATTAATGACCCAACTGCCACATCTGCTCCAATTTCTATTGGTTCTTTTTCTTGTACAAATTCTCCATAGCAGTTATCTACCATTATAATTACTTCTGAATTAACTTCTCTTATTGCTTTTATTGCTCTTTCTATTTTTTCTATTACTAAACTTTCTCTTGTTGAATAACCTCTTGATCTTTGGATTTCAACTAATTTTACATCTTTTTTTGCTAGTCTTTCTTTTATTTTTTCTATATCAAAATCATTATTAACTAATTCTATTTGCTCATATTTTACACCAAATTCTTTTAAAGAGCTTTTACTTTCCCCTGTTATTCCTATTACTGTTTGTAATGTGTCATATGGTTCTCCTGTGATGCTTATCATTGTATCTCCTGGGCGTAATAATGCTGATAAAGTTACTGCTAAAGCATGTGTTCCAGATATTAGTTGTGTTCTTACTAATGCATCTTCAGCTTTAAATACTTTGCTATAAATTTCTTCTATTTTATTTCTTCCTGGTTCATCTATTCCATATCCTGTTGAAGAGTTTAGATGTGCTTCTTGTAAATCACATTTTTGAAATGCCTCTAATACTTTTCTACTGTTTATTTCACATGTTTTGTCTATTTTTTCAAATATTGGTTCTATTTCTTTTTCTACTTCATTTTTTAATTGTTTTAAATTTTCATTCATTTTACTCATTCTCCTATCATTAACTTGAACATACTTATTTTACTACATTTTGGAGCTTTTGGCAAGCTCATGAAGCATAACCAAAATAAAGAATTGCAATTTCTCACAATTCTTTATTTTTTATATATTATAATACGAATTTTTTAATTAATACTACTCCACCTGCAACTGTAATTAAAACCACAAATCCTAATGTGAAATATGTTTTAACTTTACCTGTACTTACAGATAACATTACTGGTGCATCGTCAATATCGTCTTCACCTGTTTTCTTATTGTTTGGTGTTGAGTCTCTATCTGGCACATTATAATCATTATAGTCTTCTGATATTTCCGCTGTATTTACCTTTAATCCCATATTATCTTGATTATTTATCCATGTTAATGTTACTTCAACATCTGCAAATTCACCTGGTTGTAATAATGTGTTTTCTAGTAATCTAGTTGTTATTACATTGTTTCCTTTGTCTGTCCAACCTGGGTTGTCAGCAGCTACAAATTTTAATCCTTCTGGAATATAATCTGTAACTTCTTTTGCATATCCAGCGATGTCTCCTTCGTTTATAACTCTTATAGAATATCTAAATTTAACTGTAACTTCGTTTAGTTTCTTTCTGTTTAGTTCAACTTTTACAACTTGTTCCGGGTCATCATATGGTTGATGTCCTGTGTTTGTTACTGTTTGACCTTTTTTATCTATTACTATTGCTTGTGTTACCCATTTTCTTAATGCTAAGTCAAATTCTTTTACTATAACTTTTTCGAAGTCATCATCATCTTCTTGTCCTGGTACATAATCACCTTTTTCATCATCTTTATAACCTGGTAAGTCATTATCACTTGGTAAATTTACATTATTTGATTGAGAATCTCTATCTGTTACTGTGTTTTTGTTTTCATCTTCATATTTTGTGATATCTGCTATATTTGTAATGTTCTCACTTGTTTTTGCAGTATCTTTTACTTTACACATGATTGGAACTTCTTTATATGATAATACATATTTTCCGTTTTCATCTTGTGTAGCTTTTGTTATTTTACTATCTTTTAAATATGTTGTTGTTGCTGTTCTTCCATCTTCAGATATTTCCCAACCATATTGTTTATTGAATTCACCATCAACAAATTCTAAGTATGGTGGTAAATGGTCTTTTATTTCACTTGCATAACCATCAATTTCACCTTCATTGTAAACTCTTAACATATATACTACTATATCATTTTTGTTTACTAATACAGGTTCTTTTGTATGATTATATATTGCTGTTGTTATTAATTTTCCATTTTCATCTTTTGTGTTTAATTTTGATGTATCTACTACTGGTGCTCTTTTATATGAGCCATCTTCATTTTTTAGATATTCATTGTTTTCAATTGTTTCATCTTTGCTTGTTGCTATTATGAATTTTCTTAATGCTAAGTCAAATGATTGTAAGATTATATTATCATAGTCTTCATCATCTTCATACTTTTTCCATTCATCTGTTTTTGAATCTCTATCATCAATGTCATTTCCATCTTTATCTGAGTCATCTGAAATACATGCTTCATTTCTTATTGTTGTCCCTGTTATATTGTCTGATATAACTTTCATTTTTACAGATACTTCTTTGTAATGTATATCATTTTCTGTTTTTGTTCCATCATTACTTCCAAATGCTTCTATTAAGTTTGCTCCTGGTGTTTTTTCTTGTTCTTTTGATAAGTAATCTGTTGAAATTTGAATTATATTTTCTTTTGATTCATCATATTGGAATTTTCCCCATAAATATTTTTGGTTAAATTCAATTGCTTCTTTTTCTTCATCTGATAAAGTTGTGTCAGCTTTTAATTCTTCTCCTTCTTTTTCAGACCATAAGAATTGTAATCCTTCTGGTATATCTTCTGTGATTTCTTTAGCATATCCATCTATTGTTCCTTCATTATAAACTCTAAATGTGTATGTTACTATATCACCTTTTTTAACACCTACTGGATCTTTACTTAATGTGTAATCTCCTGTAGTTATTAAGTTTCCATTTTCATCTATTGTGTTTAATTTGCTAACATCTACTTTTTCTATTCTTTCTGGTACATTTTGATTGTTTACTGCTACTATTCTTTTTATTAATTTTAAGTCAAATGATTCTGGTATTAATACTAATTTTTCAAAATCATCATCATCTTGTTGACCTTTATAATAATAGTTTGAATCTGTTAAATCCTCTTTATTTCCATTTCCAGTATAATTTTCCATGTTGTCTTTATTTACTGAAGGTTTTGTTGCTGGTTCTGAGTCTCTATCTGCACCAGTTTGATTTGTAATTGTTAAATTACTTTCACTATCAAATTCTTTTGAAATCCATGCAACATTTGTTAATATTTTTTTATTTGTTGTATCTGGTTTTTGTGTTACTTCACATTCAATTTCTATTGTTTCTGAACTTAAAGTTCCTTCTACATATGCTGGTAGATTATCTGTATTGCTTGCTTTTCTTGTTAATGTTAATGTGTTGTCACCTGTTTCATTATATGAACCTAATTCAAAGTTTCCACTTACTACCTTTGAGAATTTTAATCCTGTTGGTAATTGGTCTACTATTTCAAGTGCTCTTCCTGCTTTCTTTCCTTCATTATATACTGTTAATTTATATGTTACTTTATCTCCAGTTTTTACTACTAAAGGATCTTTTCTATGTTTATATGTTGCTGTTGTTCCTATTTTTAATGTTGCCTCATCAATATTTGGAACCCTTGAGTTAGTTCCTGTAAGTTCTACATCATTTACTTTTGTTATATATTTTCTTAACGCTAAGTCAAATGGTTGTTCATTTGGTGTTACAGTTAATTCAACTGGCACACTTTCATTTACTTTTTCTGGTACTAATATTGGTTGTTCATTTGCACTTTTTGTTGATACCCATGCTGTAAGTTTTGTTGTACTATAATTTATTGTTGCTGTTATTGAAATTGTTTTGGCTGTTGATTTTGGTACAGAAATGTAAAAATCACTTCCTACTAAATCTTTTACTGTTGTTCCTGAACTTACTTCTGTTTTTTGGCTATTTAATAATTTATAATTATTTATAACTGTTCCTGAATTTTTTACAACAAAGTCTATTGTGTATGGTATTGTACTTCCTTGTTCTGTTATATTAATTGGTCCTACTATATAGTTGTCTCCAGCTTCTTCATAATTTAATGTTTTTGTATTAACTTTTGCTGGAGCCCCTAGTGTTTCTGAATTTGTATAATTTTTTGCATTTTGTTTAGCTGTTGTAATTAAGTATTTATATAATGTTTCTGCTTGTTGTTGTCTTTGTACTCCTTCTCTTGTTCCTGTTTGATATCCTGATAAACTTTGATATGTATTTCCATCTAAAGTGTAATATAACCAACTTGAATTTGTTAGTTTATCATATTTAGTATCATGTGTTACTCCATCCTCAGCATGATAGTTTGTGAAATACCAAATGGCCGCTTGTTGTACTGCTGCAATATCATCATCAGTTAATAAGACACTATAATCATCTTCACTTATTTGTGCAGCATTTAAATATGCTGTTTTTTGCTCTGCTGTTTCTCCATGAAGATATAGCATATCTCCTAAAGCTAATAATGCATCATATTTATTTATTACTGTCTTATCATCTAGTGTTATTGTTCCTTCTACTATTGATTTTAAAACATCATATTTTGCTTTCATTTGGTCTCTTTCAGTTTTCATATCATAGAATAAATCATATTCTACTCTTTTTTCAGTATCTGTGAAACCAACTCCAGCTTTTAAGCAATATAAGTTTTGTGAACCATTTGCTTTTAATGCTGTTCCTGTTGAACTTGCATATTCTACAATGTTCCATATTTTAGCTGCATTTCCTGTTTCTTGGTTTGTATTTGGATCACCTATAGCATACCCCATATTTGGTGTGCTATTTGTTCTAATTTCAGTAATTCCTAAATATTTAGGTGTTGTAGCTACTGTTGCAAATACATTTCCAGTTGGAATAATTGCTAATGCTATTGTTAAAATTAAAATCAAATTTGCTAATAAGACCTTTCTTAATTTCATAATAAATTTCTCTCCCATCTTTCTTTAATAAATATATCTTCTTGCCCTTTTATTTTACTATTTTTTTAGTATTAGTCAATAGGCTTTTTTTCCATATTTTTTTAAGTAATAAAAAGTGGCTGAATCCCTTTACGGAAAAAGGGTTTTAGCACTTTGCTATTCCTTAAAAGCCTACATTACAATTATATTACATTTTTGCTTCAAAATCAAGGTTTTATGTAAAACAATTTTCTTTTTGCATATTCCCGTAGGTTTTAAGTTGTTTGCAGTACATTTTTTTGCATATTTGCTTCTATATTTTAATATATTTTATTGGTGATAATTTAATATGAAAAATAGATTTAAAATTATACTTTTAGAATTTATACTATTTCTTTTAATTTTTAATTTGCCAATTTCTTTTTCTTCGAATAATTCGGATGTTCCAGATATAAATGCTCGTTCTTGTATTGTTTTAGATAGAATTAGTAAAAAAATCTTATATGGAAAAAATGAATTCAATAAGGTAAAGATGGCATCAACAACAAAAATTATGACTGCAACTGTAATTATAGAAAATTGTGATTTATCTCAAACCGTTACTGTTTCCAGAAAAGCCTCCTCTACTGGTGGTTCTCGATTAGGATTAAAAACAAATGATAAAATAACAATAAAAGATTTGTTATACGGATTGCTTTTATGTTCCGGAAATGATGCAGCTGTAGCCCTAGCAGAAACCGCCGGCGGTGACATTTCAGGCTTTAGTGAAATGATGAATAATAAAGCTAAAGAACTAGGTTTGAAAAATACTAATTTCGAATCTCCACATGGTTTAGATTCTAATGGGCACTATACAACAGCTTATGAATTAGCAATATTATCTGATTATGCCCTAAAAAATAAAACATTTTCACAAATTGTTGGAACAAAGAACTATACAGTAACAATAAATGGCTATCCTAAAGCTCTTTCTAATACAAACGAACTTCTTGGAAGCCTAAATGGAGTATATGGAATAAAAACAGGATTCACAAATGGGGCTAATCGTTGCTTAGTAACATCTTGTAAAAGAAATGACATGGATATAATTTGTGTTGTACTTCGGTTGTGATACAAAAAAATTTAGAACTTCAGACAGTATCAAATTAATTGAATATGCGTTTTCAAATTTTGAATATTTAGATATACAAAAATTAATTGATAACAAAATAAATGAATGGAATTCTAATAATCCAAATTATTTTGAAATATCTAAAGGTACTAAGAATTCTATAAGTTTAAAAACTCTTATTTTAGATACACCTAAAACACCTGTAAAAAAAGAAGAAATCGATTCTATAAATGTAGTTATAAATGCCAATAAATTTTTACCTGCACCTGTTAAAGAAACTGATACTATTGGTACTATAACTGTTTTATCTACTAATGATGTGCTTTTTTCTGCAAGTCTCACATCTAGCACAGAAGTTGATAAAAAAGATATGAAAAACTATTTAAATAGTTTTTTAAAAAATTATTCTGCAATCTTAAATTATTCTTGTAATTTTTCTAATTAGAAATATAAAAAGAAGCAATTAACTTTTTAGTTTTGCTTCTTTATCTTTCTATTTTACATTTTCTTTTATGTAGTCAACAACATCTCCTACAGTAACTACTTTTTCTGCATCAGCATCTGGAATTTCTATATCAAATTCTTCTTCTAATGCCATTACTAATTCTACTATATCTAATGAATCAGCTCCTAAATCATCTATAAATGATGCTTCTAATGTAACTGAGTTTTCAGCAACACCTAATTGTTCTACAATAATTCCTTTTACTTTTTCTAATACTTCTTCTGAACTCATAACCTAGAGTTCACCTCCTCTCAAGTTTACGCATGACAATTTTCATATTTCATTTATATTATATGTTTGTATATTTGTCAAGTGTATTTAATTTTTTTTTGAAATTTATACTGCCTAGTCGTTTGTTTTTCTATATTTTGAAAATTCTTCTATCATCTTATCTACAGCTTTATTTTCTACAAATTTTTCAGCTTGTATAATTGTATATTCAAATAGTAATGCATCACTACTTCCATGAGCTTTTACTACTGGTTTCTTTACTCCTAAAAACAATGCTCCACCATATGATTTGTAGTCCATTACCTTTGTAAATCTCTTTATTGCTGGAAGTGCTGGAACTGCTAATATTTTTGCTAATAAGTTTTTTGTAAAGCTTTCTGTTAAACTCTTTTTAACAAATTTTCCTAAACCTTCTGTTGTTTTTAAAAATACATTTCCTGTGAATCCATCACTTACAATTGCATCGATTTTCCCTGAGAAAGCATCTCTTCCTTCAACATTTCCCACAAAATTTATATCTAATTCTTCTGATTTTTCTTTTAATAATTTATAACTCTCTTTAACTAAGTCATTTCCTTTAGTTTCTTCAGTTCCTATATTTAATAGGCCTATTGCTGGTTTCTCTATTCCAAATGTATTTTTCAAATAGATACTAGACATTTGCGCAAATTGCAATAGGTTAATTGGTTTGCAATTTGTGTTTGAGCCTGCATCTATTAATAATAATTGACTTTTATATGCTGGTAATATTCCTGCTAATGCTGGTCTATCTATTCCTTTTATTCTTCCTACAATTAAAGTAGCTCCTGTTAATAATGCTCCTGAATTTCCTGCAGATATAAATACATCTCCTTCATCTTCTTTTAGCATTTTAAATCCTACAACCATTGAAGAGTCTTTTTTATGTCTTATTGCATCTGTTGGTTTGTCTACCATTTCTATTGTTTCTGTTGCATTTTTGATTTTTAGCCTATCTGATATTTCTTCTATTTCTTTTCCATAAAATTCTTTTACTTTACTTCTAATTACTTCTTCTTTTCCAACTAGTACTATTTCTGCTTTTACTTTGTTTACTGCATTTACTGCTCCTTTTATGTTTGCATCTGGTGCATTGTCTCCACCCATTGCATCTAATATTATTTTCATTTTATTTCATTCCCTTCTTAAAGCACACTATATTTCTATTTTATTTTTAACATATCTATTTTATTATTCTTTAACAAAAAAAGCAAGTATTTTTTAGCCTAAGTTCACATTTTGTACTATTTAGTCTACAAAAGCAATAATATATAGCATTTCTTATATGCTAGTAGAAATATTGTTCACAGATAAATTGTAATATTATTATTTATGAAAAAATAATATTACAATTTAGGCCCTGAGTAGAAGACTAAAAAAGAGCGATAAATAAATTTATCACTCTTTTTTATATATAAATAATCTTAAATTACTTATTATTCGATGATGTCAGCAACAACACCTGAACCAACTGTTCTGTTCTAATATTATTATACATTTTCAAACACTCTTG
>USHX01000015.1 GCA_900554565.1 uncultured Clostridium sp. | reverse complement strand
TTAAAATGTACAACACATAATAGTACAGATATAGTTGGAAAATTATATGCAACAACTACAGGAGAAAACTTTGGAACAGAAAATACAACATATAATGCAGATAGTGGATTAAGGGAACCGGCATATTTAACTAATTCAAGTTATGGAGATGCATCTAGCTATAATACAATAGGACTAAAACTTTCAGATATGCAAAGAGATTATAGAAATATGGCAGCAAAGGTAGCAAAATATGGTGGATTTTATGTAGGAAGATATGAAACAAGTTTAAGTAATGCAACTTCAACAGAAGCTAAAGATGGAACAGTACAATCAAAACAAGGAGTAATACCAACATCAGCAGGAAATAGTGCAACATCAAGTTGGTATGGATTATATAGTAAACAAAAAGGATATACAGGCAAAGACGGTTCAGTAGAAAGTAGTATGATATGGGGAAGCCAATATGATGCAATGTTAAATTGGGCAAAAACTGGAGAGGATAAAGATAAAATTACAAATAGAGTACTTGGAAATAATTCAAGTGGAAGCGTTACAACAACAGGAAATAGTAATTATTCAGATGATAGTATAAATAATATTAGAGATTTAGGTGGAAACTTAAGAGAATGGACATTAGAGGCCTATAACACCAGCTCTCGAGTTTTTCGTGGTGGCGGCTATAGCTTCACCGGTTCACCTAGGTGTCGCGTCAACGTCACTCCGAACTCTACCAACAGCGGCAATGGTAGCCGTGTCACACTTTATATTAAGTAGGACTGAACTCTGTGAAAACCAAAATCAGAATAATAGAAGATTTTGAAAAAGTAGTTAAATAAGAACTAAATAATATTAACGAACTCTAGTACGTTAATAAGGAAATTTTTTATACCTTCCAATTTTAATTGGGTGGTATAAAAAATTTCCACTAACGTGGCGCCACTAACGTGGCGTTTTTTTTGTGAAAAAACGCCGAAAAATCAATAGAAAGTGGTGGAAAACATGGGATTTGGTAAAATGATGGAATTATTACAAGAAAAAAATAAAGGGAAAATAGTACTTTGTAATTGCGGTAATTTTTATATTGCAACAGGTAAAGATGCAATAGTACTATATGAAAGTTTAGGATTACAATTAAGTTGTTTTAAACCGGAAATATGCAAGGTTGGATTTCCAATAGCATCATTGGAAAAATATACAGATATGATACAAGAAAAAGGATATGGCTACATAGTTTACTACTTCGATAAACAAAAAGAAGAATTAGAAAAAATAAAAGAATATCAAGGAAAAGAAATAATATTATTTAATCTAAAACAAGAAGAATATATAATGTGGTTATATGAACAATTAAAAAATAAAACATATAAACATGGAGGATATACAGAATTTTATGTTACAGAACCAAAAGTAAGAAAAATAGAAAAATCTAGATATCTAGATAGAATAGTACATAGATGGGTTGTAGATAACTTTTTAGAACCATGTTATGTTCCGAAATTTATAAATACATCATATGCATGCTTAAAAAATCGTGGAATGCACAAAGCAGCAATATACGTTAAAAACACAATGAAACATTGTAAAGCAAAATGGAATGAATACTATATACTAAAAATGGATGTATCAAAATATTTTGACAATATAAATAAAAAAATACTTTTAAAAATATTAGAAAAAAACATAAAAGACCAAGAATTAATGTGGTTAATAAAAGAAATATTATATGCGAACAAGAGAGAAAAAGGATTAGAAATTGGAAATTATACATCACAAATGTTTGCAAATATATATTTAAACGAAGTAGATCAATATATAAAACACAAACTAAAAGTTAGGTACTATTGTAGATATTTAGATGATTCTATAGTAATAGTAAAAACTAAAAAAGAAGCAAAAGAAATATTAGAAAAAATAAAGAAATACTTAAAAGAAAACTTAGAATTAAAACTAAACCAAAAAACACAAATATTTAAAAATAAGCAAGGAGTAAATTTTTGTGGATATAAAATAAATGAATATAGAATGAAATTAAGAGATAAAGGAAAAAGAAAACTAAAGAAAAAAGTTAAAAAGTTAAAAGAAGAAATAAAAAAAGGAAACTTAACAAGTAAGCAAGCTAAAAAATATTTAGCAGGACATTTAGGATATATAAAATATGCTAATAATTATAACTTATTAAATAAAATATTTTATATAGAATAAATATAGAATATAGGGATAAATCGAAAGGCCTATAACACCAACAATCGAGCTAATCGTGGTGGCAACTATAACAACACCAATTCACCTAGCTATCGCAACAACAACAATCCGAACAATACCAACAGCAACAATGGTAGCCGTGTCACACTCTAATACCAATTTCAGATTATATATTTTACGGAATATATACAGTAAAAGTATTAGTATTAAAGAGATTTATTCCTTCCGTAAAAGGTAAAAAAGAATCAGTAAAGCAGGTATTAGTAGTGCAAGCGAATATACTTGCTTTATGAAGAAAAAATGGAGAAAAAATGAATATATGTTTTTTAAGTGGAGAAATAGTAAGTGATATAAAATTTGATTTTATGATATATAGTAAATATACTTCAATAATACAATTCGATATGAAAGACAAAAGAAAAAATATTATAAAAATAGTAGGATATGATAAAATAGCAGATTATTGTTATAAGAATTTAAAGAAAAATAATATTGTATTTATAGAAGGCAGAATGGAAAATATAGAAGATAACACAATTGTAAAAATAATTGAAATAAAAAATGATAAATAAAAATTTAAGAATATTCAAAAATGAGAAGTAAATTGTAAAAGTAAAATGTCAAAAATAAGCAAAAAAATATAGACTTGCAAATTTTGTAAAATAGTATATAATATAGAAGATTAGGAAAGAATGTGAAGTAACAATCTTTATAATTAAATTTAAAACTAAGAAAGGAGGAAAAAGATGAGTATTGAAGCAGTAGAAAAAAGTATAGGATATACATTTAAAAATAAAGAACTACTAGAAAACGCATTAAGACATACATCATATGCCTATGAAAACAATGTAAGTAGCAATGAAAAATTAGAATTTTTAGGTGACAGTATATTAGAATTTATATCAAGCAAATACATATATGGAAAATATCCAAAACTAAGAGAAGGAGAAATGACTAAAGTTAGAGCAACAGTAGTATGTGAAGCAAGCTTATATAAGGTAGCAAAATTGCATAATTTTAGTGATTTCTTATATTTAGGAAAATCAGAAATAAAAACAGGTGGAAATAAAAGACCTGCAATATTAGCCGATAGTGTAGAAGCAGTGATAGCAGCAATATATTTAGATGGCGGATTAAAAGAAGCAGAGAAATTTATAATAGAAAACCTAAAAGATGAAATAGAAATTGCAACAAAACATGTAGGGTATAAAGACTACAAAACAGTATTACAAGAAAAACTACAAGTACATGGAGATGTAAAAATAGAATACGAAATTACAAAAGAATCAGGACCAGACCATGACAAAACTTTTGAAGCACAAGTAAAATGTAATGGAAAAGTACTAGCAAGTGGAGAAGGAAAAAGTAAAAAAGAAGCACATATGAAGGCTGCAAAAAAGGCATTAGAAAATTTGAAATAGAAAAGGAAGGTAAATCTATGAAAAAACAATACATAATACCGATATTTGTACCACATCTAGGATGCCCAAATGACTGTATATTTTGTAATCAAAAATCTATAAGTGGACAAAAAACAAATATGACAAAAGAAAAAGCAAAAAAAATAATAGATGATTACCTAAAAAGCATGACAGATGAAAATGCACAAATAGAGATAGCTTTTTTTGGTGGAAGTTTTACCGCAATTGAAACAGAAAGACAAGAAGAATTATTACAAATAGCATATGAATATATAAAATCAGGAAAAGTTGAAAGCATTAGAGTTTCAACAAGGCCAGATTGTATAGACAAAGAAATTCTAAAAAGACTAAAAAAATACAAAGTAAAAACAATAGAATTAGGTGTACAATCAGCAAATGATTATATCCTAAAAAGGGCAAATAGAGGACACACATTTGAAGATGTAAAAAAAGCATCAAAATTAATCAGATGGTATGGTTTTAAATTAGGACATCAAATGATGGTAGGTTTACCAGAAAGTACAAGAATAGACGAAATAAATACAGCAAAAGCATTAGTAAAATTAAAGCCGAAAATGATAAGAATATACCCTGTATTAGTTGTAAAAAATACTAAACTAGAAGAAGAATACAAACAAGGCATATATGAACCACTTTCAGTAGTACAAGCAGTTGAAATCTGTAAAGAAATTGTAAGAATTTTTGCAGACAAAAAAATAGATATAATAAGAATAGGACTTCAAAGTACAGATGAAATATCAGATCCTCAAAACGAAAAAAGCGAAGTTATAGCAGGTCCATATCACCCAGCTTTTAGACAACTAGTAGAATCAGGAATGTGGTATGATGCAATTGTTGGCAAAATAAAAAAATTAAATGTAAAGGTAAAAAAAGTTCAAGTAACTGTAAACCCAATAGATGCCAATAATGTAATAGGGCACAAAAAAGAAAATGTGCAAAAACTAAAAGATACATATGATGTGGACTTAATACTAAAACAAGACAAAAATATAAAACAAGGTAAATCTAAAATAGATATAACTGAAACATATGTAGATTGACATAAATATCAAAAGATGATATAATGCACTACATAGACCAATTTGGTCTATGTAGTGCATTTGCTAGTTTATAGCAAAATTTACAAAAGATAAGAGGAGGCAAACAACAACATGAAAGTAACAGCATTAGGAGTAGGAAAGAGTGAGGCTCTTCCAAGAGTAGGATTTAGTGATGAACCAAAGATTCTACATTTCATTTCTGAACAACATTTCAAAGCTTTAAGAAAAGGAAGAGTTAAATTTGATGAAGTAGTAGTTGCAAAACTAATCAGAAAACATAAAGATGGTGTATTAGCAGATGGTAAAACACCATATATGATTATAGAAGGCAATGAAGAATTTATTAAAAAGTATTTTGATAAATCAGTAGAAGAAATAATAAATTTAACTCAAAAAGAACAAAAAGAAAAAATTGAAAAGGAGCAACTAAAAAAACAAAAGGAACACGAAATGAGAAAAAAAGCTGCCCAAGAGGCAGAAGCAGAAATGAAAAAAGAGCAATTAGAAAGAGCTGAGGCCGAAGAAGAGGAAGAAGCAGGCAAAGAGTAAAATCTTTGCTTGCTTTTTAAACTTAAAACTGTATAAAAATTCCTAAAAAGCAAACAATAAAAAAAGGAGAATACAGTGAAAAAAATAGAAAAAACAAGTGTTAAAAAGATTTTAATAGAAATAATAGGAACAATAGTTGGTTCTTTTATAATGGCAGTAGGGGTAGCGCTATTCCTATTACCAAACCAATTATCATCAGGTGGAATTGCGGGAATAGCAACAATCACATATTATTTATTAAAAATACCAATGGGAACTGTAATAATGGTAATAAATATACCACTGTTCTTATTTTCTGGATATAAAATAGGAAAAGCATTTTTTATAAAATCAATAATAGGAACAATATCACTATCATTTTTTATTGATATTTTAGACAAAATAGAACCACTAACAAATGATAGATTTTTAGCATGCGTATATGGTGGGATTATAATAGGAATAGGAACAGCAGTATTATTAAAAGTAAATTCATCAACAGGTGGAAGCGACCTAATCAGTTACATTGCAAAAAAGTATAACCCTACAATACGAACAAGTAATATAATACTTATTATAGATTTTGTTATTATTTGCTTAAATATGCTATTTTTTAGAGAAATAGAAATAGGCCTATATTCAGCAATAGCAATATACTTAATGGGAAAAATAATAGATATTCTTTTTGAAGGAATTTATTTTACAAAAATGATGCTAATAATATCTGATAAAAGTGAAGAAATTGCAAAGGTTATTGAAAATGAGATAAAAAGAGGGACAACAGGCATATATGGGAAAGGAATGTATACTAACAAAGAAAAATTAATATTAATGTGTGTGGCACCAAGAAAAGATATTGCAAGGATAAAATTAATGGTTAGAAAAATCGATACTAATAGTTTCATAATAATAACTAATTCTAGAGAAGTACTAGGACAAGGGTTTAAAGATTAATTTGTTTTAGCATTACGAATTTTTGACGTTCACGTAACTTTTTCGTAATGAAAAACGACTATATTCTTATAATTGACATAAAGATGACTAAATAGTATAATGAAAAAGATGAAGTTTATAAAACTATATCTAAATAGCTATAGTAAGAGCAAAAGAAAAGGAGAATAAATATGTTGCTAGCAATAACAGAAAGATATGGAAAAGCAGAAGATGGAACAGAAGAATATTCTATTGGCAAAAAATATGAGGAAATGCTAAAGAAAATGAATGTAGAATTATATCCTATAAAGACAGAAGCAGAAATAGAAAAAGCAGTAAAAAAATGCGATGGACTAGTAATAACAGGTAGTTCGATAGATGTAGATCCTAGAAACTACAATGAAAAACCAATAACAGAAATTGGTGAAGAAAATGCTGAATTAGACAAATTTGATTTTGCTATAATTAAAGCATTTAACAACGAAAGCAAACCAATTTTAGGAATTTGTAGAGGGACTCAAGCAATAAATGTATGCTTTGGAGGAAGTTTATATCAAGATATACCAAATCATAAATTAGATACCAATAAAAGGCATATCGTAAAAATTGCAAAAGATAGTACATTATATGACTGCTATCAAAAAGAAGAAATTCCTGTGAACTCACTACATCACCAAGCAATAAAGAAAATAGCGGAAGGATTTAAACCAATTGCTATTAGTGAAGATGGAATTGTAGAAGGAATAGAAAATGAGAATATCATAGGAGTTCAATGGCATCCAGAGATGATGGAAGATATAAAGTTTTTTGAAAGTGCCATAAACAAAATGAAAAAAGTTATTAAAGTTAATTAGGAGTAATACTATGAAAACACAAGAATACAAAATTGAAAACATAGACTCATTTGAACCAAAAGATATATTTGAATGTGGGCAATGTTTTAGATGGAATCAAGAATATGATGGCAGTTATACTGGGATTTTTGGAGAAAACATATTAAATGTAAGAAAAGAAAACAATGCTATAATCTTCAAAGGAAAATGTAAAAAAGACATTCGGAGAAACTGTAGAAGAATATTTTGACTTAAAAAGAGACTATAAAAAGATAAAAGAAGAGCTTTCAAAAATTGATGAAAACATGAAAACAAGTATAGAATATGGAAAAGGAATTCGAATACTAAATCAAGACTTATGGGAAACAATAATATCTTTTATAATTTCAGCAAACAATAATATTCCAAGAATAAAAGGAATAATAGAAAAACTTTCAAAAAAATACGGGAAAGAGTTAGAATTTGAAGGAAAGAAATATTATACATTTCCAACTCCAAAAGAATTAGAAAATGTTACAGTAGAGGACTATAGAAGTTTAGGACTAGGATTTAGAGACATAAGACTGTATGAAACTACCAAAATGATTATAGAAAAAAAGGTAGATTTACAAGAATTAAGAAAAAATCCAAATACATTTGAAGTAAGAGAAAAACTGTTAACACTATCAGGCGTAGGACCTAAAGTTGCAGATTGTATTTTACTATTTTCAGACCTAAAAAGATTTGAAGTTTTTCCAATAGATGTTTGGGTAAGAAGGGTTATGAATGATTTATACATAAAAAATCCAGATGAAACAAAAGTAAGCAAAAAACAAATTGAAAAAATTGCAAATGAGAAGTTTGGCAATTTGGCAGGTTTGGCACAACAATATTTATTTTATTGGAGAAGAGAAGCTTAAGGAAGAAAAACCTTAAGCTTTTTACATACTTAAATAAAGCTTGCTATTTTTATATATCTAGTATAAAATTTAAGAAGAAAAATATGAAAGGAGAGTATGGAAAAACAACCATACAAAACAAAATTGGGACTAAGATTAATATATGGAAAGCCAGGGAGCGGAAAAAGTGACTTTTGTTTTTCCGAAGTGGCAAAACAAATAGAAAAAGAAAAGAAAATATATATAATAACACCAGAACAATTTTCATTCACAGCAGAAAAAAAGCTAATGGACAAATTAAGCTCAAAAGCAACACTAAATGCAGAAGTAGTAACTCTAAGCAGAATGGCATACAGAGTAATGAATGAAATAGGGCAAGGAAAAAAAGCAAAACTCTCAAAATGTGGAAAAGCCATGCTTATCTATTCTATATTAAGCAACAACAAAGAAAAACTAAAATTTTTAGGAAAATCAGATGAAAATATAGATTTAAGCATAAGGGCAATAAGAGAGTTTAAACAACATGGAATAAGCATAGAAGATTTGGAGCAAGAGGAACAAAAGCAAGAAGATAAATATTTAAAAACAAAACTTGCAGACATGAAACTAATATATAGTGAATTTGAAGGAAAAATTTCAAAAGAATATATAGAAGAAGATGACTTACTAGAAATTTTAGCAAACAATATAGAAAAAACAGACATTGTAACAGACAGCATAATCTATATAGATGAATTTGCAGGATTTACAAAACAAGAATATGAAATAATAAAAAAGATGATTTTACTTAGTAAACAAGTGAATATAACAATAACAATAGACAAGCTAGAATATGCAATAAATCCAGATACAGACATATATTACTCAAACAAGCAGACATTAACAAAAATACTAAACTTAGTAGAAGAAAACAACTTCAAAATGGAAGAGCCAGTAGCTTTAGAAAAAGAATACAGGTTCAAAACAAAAGAATTAAAACACCTAAGTGAAAATATTTATAATATAAAATCCACAAAATATGCAGAAAATGTGGAAAACATAAGCCTTTTTCTTGCTAAAAACCAATATTCAGAAATAGAAGAAATTGCAAAACAAATAACAAAATTGGTAAGAAAAAATAACATGCACTATAGAGATATTTCAATAATAACCAAAAATTTAGATAGCTATCAATCACTAGTAAAAGCAATATTTACAAGTTATGACATACCTGTGTTTATAGATGATAAAAAAGACTTAGACCAAAATATTATTGTAAAATATGTGTTATCAATTTTAGAAATATTAAATAGAAACTTTGCAAATGAAGCGGTTTTTGGATATATAAAACTAGAATTTTGCAATATAGAAAATGACGAAATATTTAAATTAGAAAACTATTGCAACAAATGGGGAATAAAACAAAGCAAGTGGAAAAAAGACTTTGTGTATGGTCTAGAAGACAAAGAAAAAGTGCAAGAAATTGAAAGACTAAATGAACTAAGAAAGCAAATAATAGAACCACTTGTAAATATTCAAAATAAAATAAGAAAAGACAAAACAGCCAAAGGGATAGCTAAATCATTATATGAATTCATGTTAAATGAAAATATACCTGAAAAAGTAAAAGCAAAAATAGAGAAATTAGAAGAAAAACAATTAGTAGAACTAGCTTCGGAGTATAAAACAAGTTACAAAATAATATTAGAAATATTAGATGAAATAGTTTTAATATTTGAAAATGACAATTTAACAATAGACAAATTTTATAAAATTCTAAAAATAGGATTAAAAAATAGTGAATTAGGAAAAATTCCTGGAACTGCTGACCAAGTGACATTTGGAGATGTAGATAGATCAAGAAGTCATAAAGTAGATGTGGTATTTATAATAGGGTTAAATGATGGAGCCTTTCCTAGCGTAAACAAAGATGAAGGATTTTTTAATGACCAAGATAGAGACATATTAAAACAAAATGGAATAGAATTAGCTAAAAATACAATAGACAGACTTTATGAAGACAATTTTAATATTTACAAAGCATTTACCACAGCAGAAAAGCAAATATATTTATCATATGCATCATCAGATAGTGAAGGAAAATCTTTAAGACCATCAATTTTAATAAACAAAATAAAAAAATTATATCCTAAACTTGAAGAAAAAAGTGATGTAATGGGTAAAAAATATGAAATTATAAATGAAAAAATAACTTATGAAGAGTTAATTGAAAACATAGCACATGCTAGAGAAAACGAAAAAATAGAAGACATATGGTACTTAATCTATAACTATTATAAACAAAACAATAATTGGAAAAATCAACTAGAACAAGATATTCAAGCTTTAAATTACACCAATTTGCCACAAAAAATAGAAAAAGAAAATATAGACAAACTATATGGAAACACACTAAAAACAAGTATTTCAAAATTAGAAAGATATAGAAGCTGCCCATTTTCATATTATTTACAATATGGATTAAAGCTAAAAGAAAAAGAAGAACTAAAAATACAAAGTTTTAATACAGGTTCATTTATGCATGAAACAATAGATGAATTTTTCAAAAAAGTAAGAGAAGAAAAAATAGAATTGGCAGAACTAGAAGAAGATGACATACTAAAAATTGTATCAAATATAATAGATGAGAATTTGGGACAACCTAAAAACTATATATTCACTGCTACAGCAAAATATAAGATTTTAGTAAGAAGATTAAAGAAGATTGTATCAAAGGCATTAAAATACATAATTCAGACAATAATATATAGTGATTTTAGCATAGAAGGAACAGAGATTGAATTTGGTAAAAAAGGAAAATATGAACCAATAATACTAAATTTAGAAAATGGCAAAAGAGTTGAAATTACAGGGAAAATAGATAGAATAGATACATCGGCTACTGAAGACCGGAAAATACTTAAGAATTATAGATTACAAATCATCAGCAAAAAACATTGATTTAAATGAAGTATATGCAGGTTTACAAATACAATTACTTACATATACAGATGCAATATGCAAACAAGAAGATATAATGCCAGCAGGAATATTCTATTTCTCATTGCTAGAACAAATGATAAAAGCAGACAAAAAAATGGATGAAGAGCAAATAGAAGAAATGATAAGAAAAAACTTTAGAATGAAAGGCCTAATAATAGCTGATGTTAAAATAATAAAAATGAATGATAATACATTAAAACAAGGAAGCTCAAAACTAGTACCAGCAGCATTAACAGCATCTGGTACAATAAATGAAAAATGGACAAATGGAGTAAAAAAAGAAGAATTCAAAATCCTTCAAGATTATATATATAAAACAATAAAAGATATTTCAAAAGAAATATATGAAGGAAAAATTGACCTAAAACCATATAATAAAAAAGGAAAAACACCATGTGAATATTGCAGCTATAAAATGGTATGTGGGTTTAACCCAAGACAAAACAACAATAAATATAATTATATAGACCAAAAATCAAAAGATGAAATAATAAGAAAAATGGAAAAAGAAATTTAAGGAGTGTAAGTATGGATTTATCAAATGAAAATGTGATTCATGTAAAAAAAGGAAATGTACAATATTTACAATTTAGAAGATTGCTAGAATATAAGGACATAATTTCACATGCATACTCACTAGGTACTAATATGAACTTTAGAACTGCAACAACAAGCAAACAGCCACTAGAAGGTGTAGAAAAAGAGCAAGCAAATACATCATATAAATTGTTAACAAATGCAATTGGAAGTAAATATGAAAATTTAGTTAAAGCAAGCCAAATGCATACAGATAATGTACAAATAGTAGATAAAAAGCTAAACGATGGTAAACCAGATTTTAACACTGAAAAATACAAAGCAACAGATGGGCTAATAACAAATAAGAAAAATTTATTATTAACAACAACAAATGCAGATTGCATATTATTACTATTTTTTGATCCAATAAAAAAAGTAATAGCAAATGTACACTCAGGTTGGCGCGGAACTTTACAAAGAATATCTGTAAAAACAGTAGAAAAAATGCAAAAAGAATTTGATTGTAACCCAGAAGATATAATTTGTTGCATTTGTCCATCAATAAGAAAATGTCATTTCGAAGTAGAAGAAGATGTAGAAAAACTATTTGAAAATGAATTTAAAGAAATAGAAAAAAATCAAATAATAGAAGAAACAATAAAAAATAAAAAATGGCATATTGATACAGTTTTAATAAATCAAATAATTTTAGAAAAAGCCGGATTAAAAAAGGAAAATATAATAGACAGCAAAATATGTAGTGTGTGTAATCCAGATTTAATACATTCATATAGAGTGGAAAAAGAAGGCTATGGGCTAAGCACAGCTTTAATAGAAATAAAATAAAAAGGGGAAATAAATGGCAGATAACACAAAAGAAACAACAAATAAAATACAAAAAAAGCAAGATACAATGACAAAAGAGCAAAAACGAGAAATGAGAAAAACAAATATGAGAATATTTACAACATATAAAAAGCTAGCATGGGATTATTTATTTTATTACACAATAGATTTCTTGTTTTTAACACAAGTGAAAAATATAAAAGCAGCAGATGTAGTGTTGAAAAATACATTTAATTCAATATTTAGAAGTATAATGCAAATTCCAGGAAACATCATTGTAGAATTTTTAGGTAGAAAAAATAGTTTAATATTTGCAAACATACTTAATTGTTTATACATGGTAATTATAATGATAAGTAGAAATTTAGTGGACCTAATATTTGCAGAATTTATAGGAGCAATAGCATTTTCTATAAAAAATATAGTAGAGCCAAGTATGTTAAGTGAATCAATACCACCATCTAGATATAAAAGAAAGATATACTCAAAAATAAATTCAGAAGGATCATCTGGTTATTATTTATATAATGCTATTTCAAAAATCATAGGTGGATTTCTATTTATGGTAAATGGATATATTCCAATTGTATGTTCACTTCTTGTACTAATATTTGTAGTAATATTGTCAATGTGTTTTATAGAACCAGTGCAAAGAAAAAAGAAAAATATCAATCAATTACTAGAAAAGAAACAATTGCAAGATATAAAGTGGGGATTTAAATATACACTACAATCTGAAAGACTAAAGGCTCTAATATTGTGTGCATCATTAATGGGAAGTTTAATTACAATTTTAACAAGCTACTATGTAAGTATATTGCAAGAATTAGACATACCAGCAATAGTAATAACAATAGTTGCAGCATTTGGAAGTTTTGTTAGTGCATATTCTTCTAAAAAACAGGAAGGATTCCAAAAATTAAGAAAAAACAAATCTCTAATAACAATAGCACAAACATTAGCAATAACATGTTTCTTTGCAGGAGTATGTGGATTAGGAGCAAGTAAAAACATAATATTATTTTTACTTGTAATAGTAATGAGTCTAATTTTCAATTTCTGTCAAGGAATTTATTATACAAGTATGGATAAATTTTTAAAAAGTTTCTCAAACAAAAAAATAGACACAAAAATATTTGCAGCAAAAGACATGTTTGCAAACATAGCAAAAGCAGTTGGTGGAATATGTGCAGCATTTTTATTGAGCAAAACAACAACAGCAATTTCAATGATAATAGTAGGAGTAGTATTTACAATAATATACATGTGGCTAGAAAAATACATGGAAACTAGAGTAGGACTAAAACCAGAAGAATATTCAGAAGAAGAAACGAAATATGATGAGATGAAAGAAATATTAAATAAAGGGAAATAGAAAAATGATAATTCCAAAAAGTTTAAAAATTGGAGATACAATAGGTGTTGTAGCTCCATCAAATCCAATAATTGGAGACAATATTGAAGAAATAAAACAAGCAAAAAAAATAGTAGAAAAAAGTGGTTTTAAAGTAAAATTTTCAAAAAACCTATATTCAAACACATGTGGTTATGGGGCTAGTGCCAAAGAAAAAGCAGAAGATATAAACACAATGTTTGGTGATAAAGAAATAAAAATGATTTGGTGTGCAAAAGGTGGAGAAAACTCAAACACAACATTTGAATATTTAGATTTTCAGAAAATAAAAAAAAATCCTAAGATAATATGTGGATACAGTGATATCACTTCACTTACAAATATAATTACAGCCAAAACAGGTTTAGTAACATTTAGTGCAACAAATTTTAAAACAATTGCAACAGATGAAACAGATTATAGTTATAATCAAGCAATAGAACGATTTGTAAATAAGAGCCTAGAATTAGGAGAAAAAACAGATGAATACAAAACAATAAAAGAAGGCTTTGCAGAAGGTCAACTAATAGGTGGAAACTTATCGTTAATGCGAGGATTGGTGGTTGGAAAATATAGTGTGGATTTCACAGATAAAATCTTATTTATTGAAGAATTAGGCTTTGAAACTGGGCCAGAGATGGTCAGCAATCACCTATATTTTATGAAGCAAAATGGTGTATTTGATAAAATAAAAGGATTATGGATTGGAAATTATGAACATGAAAGTAAAATTGCTTTAGAACAGATTGTTCTAGATACATTAAATAATGAGTATAAATTTCCAATTATTAAATCAAACAATTTTGGGCATATAGAAAAGAAAATTGTAATTCCAATAGGCACAATGGCTAGAATAGATACTAGCAAAGATAATAAAGTTGAATTAACAGAAAAATGCTTGACATAAATAGTTTCCACGAAGTATAATAAAGGGGTCAAAACAAAATTGTTTTGCAGAAAGGAGATTTTTTATGAAAACTTATAATTATCAAGTAACAGAAGATGTGCTAGAAATTATAGAAAGGGCAGGAAATCGGTCCGAAGATATAAGAGGTGCCAGAGTAGTAACTTCAGATTACTTGTTAGCAGCAATTATTGAAAGTGATAAAAACAAACTTGGAAAGTACCTAGTACAAAGTGGACATTTTGATGCTGAAGACGATTTTTATGCTGATTTGTTAGAAGACTATTATTGTGAAAAAGAATTTGTAGAAACAATTAAGCCTAGAAAGAAAAAAGAAATAAAAAATAATGTGTACTCAAAAGAAGTGGATGAAATTATAAGAAAAGCAGAAATACTTGCTAGAGATGTAAAACTTGAAAAGGCAAATTTGGATTGTATCATACATGTGCTATTGGGAACACAAAATGATATTTGGTCAAAATTATTTCCTACTGTTAATTTAATAGTAGATGGTTGTCCTACAAGTACTTTAAAATATCCATCTGAAATGTTGGATATCTTTTCAAAGAAAAGATTAGAAAATGGAACATTTGGAGTATTTGAACTAGAAGATAAAATTCCTAGTGCAGCTGAATCTAAAACATTAGACGATATCGTTTCGGAAAGTGAAGATATGCCAGAAGCGTTAAGAAAAGTAAAGGTTAATGCAGAACAAGAAAACCTAATTTTAGGTAGAGATGATCAAATTGAATTAGCTTTTGATATTATGCAAAAAATGCTTATTAGAAATGTGATTCTAGTAGGTAGAGAAGGAACTGGTAAAACGGCAATAGTTCAAGGTTTGGCGGAAAGGATAGCCAAAAGGCAATGTCCAAAAGAACTTGAAGAAACAGAGATTTTTGCATTAGATGTGGATACATTAATGAAAACACGAAATACTTAGGTCAATCAGAAGAAAAATTTGATGAAATAAAAAAATATCTTGAAAAAAACAAGAAAGCAATTTTATTTATCGATGAAATTCACAATGTTATTGGTATGGGAAGAAGTAGTGAAAGTACACATGATTTTGCCAATGCACTTAAACCTATATTAGCAACTGGGGAGGTAAGAGTTATTGGAGCAACAACAGATTATGAATATGAAAAATATTTATCAAAAGATCCTGCATTTCGCAGAAGATTTGAAAAAATTGAAGTAGAAGAGCCTAAAAATCAAGAATTACCTAAGATGCTAACAGCTCAAGTTAATCGGTTAGAAAGATATCATGGTGTTCAAGTAAGCAGTGAAATGCTTGATGAAGTTATTGCACAAGCAACAGCATTTGATTATCTTACAGCTAATCCATCTAGAACTATGAGTTTATTAGACATAGCAATGGTAAAAGCAAAAAATCAAGATAAAAGCAAATTAGACATAAGTTCTATTTTAAGTGTTCATAAATCAGAAATTAAGAAATTTCTTAAGATGGACTCAGGAATACTCGAAAATACTGCAGTTCATGAAACAGGGCATTTTATATTAGCAAAAGAATTACAAAATAAACATAGTATAATTAATGTTGTGTCAGTGATTCCAACTAAAGATTATTTAGGTGTCAATTGCTTTGAAAATAAAAAGGATGTAATCCAGTCACAAACTAAAAAAGAAATTCTTAACGAAATTGCTGTTAGCCTAGCAGGTGATATAGCAACAAAATTGAAAAATTTTGAGCCAAGTGCTGGAAAACGTGGAGATATGGAAAATGCGACTAGTTATGCTAAAAGAATGATATTGCAATTTGGATTAAATAATAGCGAAAACTTTGGAGAATACAACAGTTTTACTAGTAATGGCGAAGTTCAAACTCAATATTTATCTGAAAAGCAAAAAAATCTTTTAACAGAAGAGATTAATAAAATTCTAAAAGAAGCAGAACAAGTTGCAACTGACATCTTAAATAAAAATATGGATAAATTAGAAATAATCTCTGAAGCGCTTATGAAACAAGGTATCTTGAGAAAAGAACAACTTGATAAGTTATATGATGGAACATTAAAATTAGATAATTTACCTGAACCAGAAATTAATTTAATATTATAGTTATAGTTTTTATAAGAATCGAAAAGGCAGTAAGTAATTATCTTACTGCTTTTAAAATTTTAATAATTTATATACTGATTGTATTTATTGCTTGAAAATCCGCCTAAGATGTTATATAATAAGCAAAGTTACAGTAAGAAAGGGAGTTTTACTATGTCATATAATTTTAAAACAGTCGAAAAAAAATGGCAAACAAAATGGGAAAAAGAAGGAACATTTAATGCAAAAAATGATTATACAATGAAAAAATGGTATGGACTAATCGAATTTCCATATCCATCAGGGCAAGGATTACACGTTGGACATCCAAGAAGTTACACAGCACTAGACATAATAGCAAGAAAAAGAAGATTAGAAGGATACAATGTATTATATCCAATAGGATTTGATGCATTTGGACTACCAGCAGAAAACTTTGCAATAAAAAATCATATACATCCAAAAGTAATAACAAAACAAAATATAGACCACTTCAAAGAACAACTAAAATCATTAGGATTTTCATTTGACTGGTCAAGAGAAATAAACACAACAGATCCAAATTATTATAAATGGACACAATGGATATTTATACAACTATACAAACATGGGTTAGCATATAAAGCAACAATGCCAATAAACTTCTGTACAGGTTGCAAAGTAGGATTAGCAAATGAAGAAGTTGTAAATGGTGTTTGTGAAAGATGCGGAAGTGAAGTTGTACAAAAAGAAAAATCACAATGGATGCTAAAAATAACAGATTATGCTCAAAGATTAATAGATGATCTAGATGATGTTGATTACCTAGAAAAAATAAAAACACAACAAAGAAATTGGATAGGTCGTTCAGAAGGGGCAGAAGTAATATTCCAAGTACCAGGATTAGAAGAAGGTTTAAAAGTATACACAACAAGACCAGACACACTATTTGGTGCAACATATATGGTAATAGCTCCAGAACATCACTTAATAGAAGAATTAAAAGAAAAAATAACAAACCTAGATGAAATAAAAGAATATCAAAAACAAGCATCTTTAAAATCAGACTTTGAACGTTCAGAAATAAATAAAAACAAAACTGGAGTTGAAATAAAAGGTGTTAAAGCAATAAATCCATTAACAAACAAAGAAATACCAATTTGGATATCAGACTATGTATTATCAAGTTATGGAACAGGAGCAATAATGGCAGTTCCAGCACATGATACAAGAGATTATGAATTTGCGACAAAATTCGGATTACCAATAATTCAAGTTGTAGATGGAGAAAATGTAAACCTTGAAAAAGAAGCATTTACAGATGTTGAAACAGGTAAAATGATAAATTCTGGATTCTTAAATGGATTAGAAGTAAAAGAAGCAAAAAAAGAAGTTATAAAATATTTAGAAGAAAACAAAATAGGAACAAAAAAAGTAAATTACAAATTGCGTGATTGGGTATTCTCAAGACAACGTTATTGGGGAGAACCAATACCAATGGTACATTGTGAAAAATGTGGCTGGGTACCACTAGATGAAAAAGATTTACCATTAGTATTACCAGAAGTAAAAGACTTTGAACCAGGAGAAAACGGAGAATCACCACTTGCAAAACAAACAGAATGGATAAACACAACATGTCCACGCTGCGGTGGAAAAGCAACAAGAGAAACAGACACAATGCCACAATGGGCAGGATCTTCATGGTATTTCCTAAGATACATGGACCCACATAACAATGAAGCTTTAGCAAGCAAAGAAGCATTAGAATATTGGTCACCAGTTGACTGGTATAATGGAGGAATGGAACATACAACATTACATTTACTATACTCAAGATTTTGGCACAAATTCTTATATGACATTGGAGTTGTACCAACAAAAGAACCATATCAAAAACGTACATCACATGGTATGATTTTAGGAGACAACGGAGAAAAAATGTCAAAATCAAAAGGAAATGTAATAAATCCAGATGATATAGTAAATGAATTTGGAGCAGATACATTCAGAGTTTATGAAATGTTTATGGGACCATTTGATCAATCTGCAAGTTGGTCAATGGATAGCATACGTGGCTGTAGCAAATTCCTAGACAGAGTATATAACCTAAAAGACTTATTAGTAGAAGGCGAAAACTATTCTGCTGAAATGGAAAAATCAATGCATAAAGCAATAAAGAAAGTATCTAAAGATATAGAAGAAATGAAATTTAATACTTCAGTTTCAACATTTATGACATTGGTAAATGAGTTTTATAAACTAAAAAGAGTAAATAAAGCTGAATTTAAAACATTCTTAATCTTATTAAATCCATTTGCACCACACATAACAGAAGAATTAAATGAAATAGCAGGATTTGACAAACCAATTTCTTCATGTGAATGGCCAAAATTTGATGAAGCAAAAACAGTTGATGATGAAAAAACACTTCCAATTCAATTTAATGGAAAATTAAAAGCAACTGTGCAAATTTCAATTGATGAAAATGAAGAATCAGTTAAGGAAAAAGTTCATAAAGCAATTGAAGGAAAATTAGATGGAAAGACTATAGTTAAAGAAATTTATGTTAAAAATAGAATTTATAATATAGTTGTAAAATAATAAAAAACCGGAAGAAAATTAAATTCTTCCGGTTTTTTATACTTTGAACTTTTCCTAAATGAAAAGTTTATTCTGAAATAGTAAAGTGTGAAACATCTGGTTCTATAAATACTTCATCAGACACATTGTCAAACTCGTATTCTCTTTTAGAAATTATATTACCAACATTTGAATAAATGAATAATCCTGTGTCTTTTTCAATGTAGTATTCATTTTTTTCTGGGTCATTTAAAGTGGTTGAAATTAAGAAATTATTTGAAATATAGCAATCTTTACCATCATATTTTTTAGTACCTATAAAAGATACTAAACTTGCTAAAAATTTATTCCATGAACCATCTACTTCAAGAACATTAAAAATATCAACCCAAATTTCACTAGAACTATTCAATTTTGCCTTGTTTTCTGTTGGAGTAACCCAATAAGTATTGGTTGCAATACCATTATTGTACATTGACATTGTGATTGTTTCATTATCTTTAATTCTACTCATTATCATTGCTTTTTTGCCATCTTTTTCATAATAATCACTTATTATAATTGTTTCATCTTCTGCTGTAGAAGTCATCTTTATATGATGATTTGTACTTTGTTCATATTTCTTTATGTTATTTCCGCACTTTTGTTATTATGATATAATTTCTTATTGCATTAATAGCAATAATTACGAATGCTATTAAAATAATTATTCCTATGATTTTTAATATTTTTTTCTTTTTCATTTGAATCCCCCTTTATGGGTAGTATAGCATTAAAAAATGTGGGTGTAAATATTTAGGCATAAAATATTTTGTCATAAAAATGTAACTAACATTTAATATACTTGCAATGTAAAAAAATATCAAAATATAGTATAATATAGTATAAGGTATAATGTAAACTAAGGAGAAAAGTATGAGTATTGAAACAGAGCTAAAAAAAGATGGAATAGAAGTAATAGAAAAACTAGACACACTAAAAATAAATTCAATTGCAATGAATGTTTCTCTTAAACTATGCGCAACTTTTCCTGAATACAATCTAAATCAAAACGAATTATTTATCAAACTATCAAGACTAAACATGTACAAAGCCAAGATGCCAGAAGGCATGGCAGAAGCAAATTACTTTTATAAAAACACATCAATATATTTCAATGAACATATACAAGATGAAGACTTAGAAGAATTTGCAATACATGAGTGCATACATTATCTTCAGGAAGTAAAAGATAAGAGAAATTATTTAATAAGAATGGGACTTTGTGACTATACAGAATTTAAAATATATGGATTAGGATTAAATGAAGCAGCGGTACAACTAATGGCATCAAAAGTAAATAAAATTCCAAAAGAATTTGTAAAATATTTTGGAATTAGTTTTGAAACAAACAGTCCTTCATACTATCCACTAGAATGTTGCCTAGTTCAACAATTAGCATATATAACAGGTGAAGATGTATTATTCAAAAGTACATTAAATAGCACAGATGAATTCAAAGAAAAATTTGCGAACCTTACTACGCCAAAAACATTTATGGCAATTCAAAATGCTATTGATGATATATTAAATGAAGAAGAAGAAATAATTAAGCTAAATAATAGAATAGCCGGAATTGACGACAGAAATAAGAGAATTGATGGAATGTTGAAAAAAATAGAAGAATTAAAACACGAAATTTCTTTAACATTTATGAGAACACAAAATTTAATAATATCTAGCTATTTTGACAAAGCGTTTAAAGAGATTACAAATTTAGAAGAAGTTGAAAATTATAGAAGAAAATTATATACATTCAAGGATTACTTAGGAGCAATGGAAGGCTATACATTTTTTAATGATTACTATGTAAATACAATGGAAAAACTAGAGGAAAAATACAATGCTATAGAAAGTGGAGAATTTAGGCCATCATTACAATTAATTCCTAAAAAACAAAGCAAATTTGCACTTATAATAAAAGCAATTAAAAAGTTAATCTTTGGAGAAGCAAAAGAAAACGAAAATAGTTTTTAAAAAAATAATATATTGTTTTTGTATTAAAACAATATATTATTTTTTGTTATATAAGATTTTCTATTATTGAATAGGCAGCATCTCTACCAGAACGTGCAGCCCAGGCAACAGTGCCTTTTGCTCCAGCAAGTTCTCCACCAGCATAAATTTTAGGTCTTGAAGTTCTATGATTTTCATCGATCTTTATAGTTCCCCATTTATCCAATTCTAAATTTAAAGATTTAACAAAATCATCAGTTGTAGAGCCTAAAGCCATTATTACATAATCAGCTTTAATTTCATAATTACTATTTGGAATATTTACAGGAGAAAGTCTTGAATCACCATCTTTTTTAACAAGTTCAGTTTTTATTAACTCAACAGAATTAACTTCTTTTTCACCTTTTATTTCAAAAATGTTATTTTGAAATAAAAATTCAATTCCTTCATTAATAGCACATTCAATCTCTTTGCCCTCAGCAGGCATTTGCTTTCTGGCTCTCCTATAAACAACTTTTACATCTTTAGCACCAAGTTTTTTCACAGTTCTTGCACAGTCCATAGCAACATTTCCACCGCCACAAACAATTACAGTTTTTCCAGAATAATCAGGGTGTGTATTAAATTCTAAAAGTTCATTACCACCAAAAACACCATTTAATTCTTCACCTTTAACATTCATTTTAGTAGATTTGTTAGCTCCAAAAGCTAAAAAGATAGCATCATAATATTTCTCTAAATTTTTTAAAGTTAAATTTTTTCCTAATTCTTGATTGTATTTTACTTTAATACCTAAATCTAAAATATTTTGAATAGTTGCATTTATATTTTTTTTAGGTAATCTAAAGTCAGGAATACCATGTGATAATAACCCACCTAAATAGTCATATTTTTCAAATATTGTAACATCTAAACCAGCAATTCTCAAAAATGCTGCAGCAGTAAGACCAGCAGGTCCACCACCAATTATAGCAACTTGTTTTGGATGTTCTAAACTTTTAATATCAACAAAATCCTTTAAACTATAACCTTCTTCTTGTGCTTTTTCAAATACAAAAGATTCCAAATCTCCTATTTGAACTGGTACTCCTTTAATTCCTCTAACACAAGCAGATTGACATTGCTTTTGATGTGGACATATTAAACCACAAACTCCAGGTAATACAGTAGTTTGAGATAAAGTTATATAAGCTTTTTTATAGTCTTTATTTTTCACAAAACTTATAAACTCCGGAATATTATTATTAAGTGGGCAACCTTTGTTTGAACATGGTCTCATCTTACAATTTAAACAATATGATGCTTTTTTTTCTATTTCTTCTAATTGGTACATATAAAAACTCCTTATATTACATTTAAAAATTAGATTTCTAACACTTTTTGTAAATCTTTGATGAAGTCGATTTTTTTATTTTCATCTCTTAAAAGTGCTGCTGGATGCCAAGTTGGCATATATTTTATGCTACGTTTTTCGAACCATTTTCCTCTAGAAGCTGTTATACCATATTCTTTACCAAGTATATGTTTTAAAGCAACACTTCCGAAGTAAAACAACGATTTCAGGCTTTACTAAAATAACTTGATTTCTCAAATAATCCATACATGCTGCACATTCATCTTCTTCAGGATTTCTATTAGAAGGTGGTCTACATTTAACAATATTTGCAATATAAACTTCTTCTCTTTTTATTCCAAGCATTTGAAATGCCATATTCATTAGCTTACCAGCACGGCCAACAAAAGGTTCGCCTAATCTATCTTCATCAGCTCCAGGGCCTTCACCAATAAACATTATTTTTGCATTTTTATTTCCATCGCCAAAGACAATATTTTGTCTTCCTTTGCATAATTTGCATTTTTGACAGTTTTGTATACTTGCTTCTAATTCTTCCCAATTATCGTACATATTTTTCACCTTCTGACTGTTAATATATAATGGAATTTACATTTAGTCAATAGTATTTTTTTGAGTTACTGGTCAGTAAAAATTCTTATAAAAGGAGTAAGGAATATAATAATAGAATTAAAAGTAGCATAAATAAAACGCATCAATAATTATTAATTTATTGATACGTTTTTTAGGTTAAAGTTATTTATTCAAAACTAACTATACTTCGACTCTAAAAAAGAAAAGACTCCAATAAGTATATATAAAGAAATGGCTGCAACAACTATCATAACAAAATAATCATTATGAACAGAAACATCTTCTAAATCTTTAGTAGAGATATTGTATTCTTTGGTAAGAACATTTAAAACAGCTTTAACTGTCATTTTTGTAGCTTTTGAATAGTTATCTTTTTCACTGTATGGAACAAAATAGTTATTAAGTATTTGATCACATTTTGAATTACTTAGATAACTTTCTAGACCACTTCCGATTTCAATTCTAGCTTTTTTATCAGAACGGGAGAATAAGAGCAATACTCTATTATCTCCTTCACTTTTTCCAGTATCAAGTTCATTAAATACAATATTAGAGTAAGTTTCAATATTAGTATCAAGAAAACTTTTTACTGAAATAACATCAAATTCTACTCCAGTCTCTTCTTTTAGTTCAAACAGCATTAGGTTTAGCTTTCTTTCTGTTTTATCGTTTATGATATTATCTTTATCATAAATAAAAACAGTTTTCTCTTCCTCAGCTTTTTGAAATGGAATTTTGACTTTTTTAGATGAAATAGCCCATACTGTGACGCTACCTACAAGTAAAGCTAATAGGAAAAGAAACGTCGCAAATAAAAACATCCGATATGGTTTCTTAACTTTTACCTTCCTTATAAATAAAAACATCCGATTTGGTTTCATAACTTTTACCTTCCTTTCTCAGATTACAATCTGAAATTACTATTACATAAGCTAATAGCCCATGTATATATAATACCATAATTTACATAAAAAAGCAAGAAGCGTATAAAATCTAATTGTGAAATTTTAAGCTTTATGATAATATATTGCCAATAGGAAAAAAATCTTTAAGAGATAAAATATTTTAAATGAGGAGAGTATTTTTATGAATAAAAAAATAAAACCGAATTATTTAGAAAAATTTGATAATAAGAAGGAAGAAGTAATACAAAATAATTTAGGCAAAATAACAATATCTAATAGTGTAAAAAAGAATAATGAAAATAAGAAAAAAGTGCTTGATGAAGAACTAAAAAAAACAGTAGCAATATATAATCAAGAATATGGTATTTTAAATGATGCAGGAATTGAATTGTTTTATATGAGGAAAAAAACGTTAGACTTAATTGAACATGTGGAATATTTAATTAACAGTATTGCAAATCACCCTAAAAAATTTGATAAAGAAATTTCTGATATAAATATTATAAAAGAAAATTTTAAACAAACATGTGACTTTGCCAAAGAAGAATTGGAAACGACTCAAAAATCAGCGCTTACAGCAGGAGTAGGAATTACTGGAGGATTAGCAATATGTAATTTGGCACCAAGTGCTGCAATGTGGGTGGCTACAACATTTGGAACAGCATCAACAGGAACAGCTATTTCTACATTATCTGGAGCGGCAGCAACTAATGCTGCGCTTGCTTGGCTAGGAGGAGGAAGTCTAGCAGCTGGTGGAGCTGGAATGTCAGGTGGAAATGCATTATTAGCATTAGCTGGTCCAATAGGTTGGAGTATTGCAGGAGCAACATTACTTGCATCAATTTTACTTTTTAGTAAGAACAAAGGAAAAATTGATAAAGAAAAAAGAGATGAAATAAAGAAAATAAAAGTAAATATTCAAAGAATAGTAGAAACATCTCAAAAAATAAAAATATTATTAGAGGAAAATAAAAGATTATATAATAGTATAATAAATAATTATAAAAAAGCATTATATGTTTTTAATAAAGATTACAATAAGATTAGTGATGATGACAAATTGCTTTTAGGAAGTATTGTAAATGAAACAAGAGCAATTTCAAAATCTATTGAAAAAGGAATTTAAGAAAATGAATGAAAAAAATATAAAATATACACAAGAGCAAGCGGTTGCTTCTTGGGTACAATATTTAAATACAATAAAATTTGAAAATTTAATGAATAATTTAAATAAGCAAGATACGAATTTAGATGAGGCTGTTGCCAGTTTAGATAATACCTTAAATGAAATCAATAAATTGATTAATAGTAACCGTGGTGGTGAAAAAGGAATTCACGGATTTATTGCTGAAATTTCAGAAGTCGGAATCGGTAATGCCAAAGAAAATATAAAGGGTAAAAATAGTGTATATGAATGGATAAATGATAATGGAGCTACTGATTTGTTAAGAAACGGAATTAATATTCAGCAAAAATATTATCAAAAAGATTTATCTTTAAGTGCAATAAATGAACATTTAAAAAAATATCCTAATTTTATAAAAGAAGGTGGAAAATACCAAATTCCAAAAGATCAATATGAAAAAATACAATACTTAAGATCAATTACAGAAGATGAAGCTAATAAATTAGCTACAAGTGATGGAATGTTTTCATTAAAACAATGGAAAAAAGTAAATGATTTTTTTAAAAATGGTACAATAGATATTAATTCAGTAGAGCCGGCAAATTTAGAATATTCGGAAGTTCAAAGAAATACTATAAATAACACTATCAATAATGAAAAAGAAAAAATAAAAGAGACAGATAACGAAATTAGAAAGAAGATTAATGAAGAAAACAAACCTACTTTAGGTGAAGGAATAAAAGTTGCAACAGTTTCATCAGTAATGGAAGGTGGTACAACATTTGTCTCTTTAATAATTAAAAAGAAAAAAGAAAAGAAATTTATAAAAAATTTTACTTTAGAGGATTGGCAAGAAATTATAAAGAAATCGGGAATTAGCACTGTAAAGGGAGGTGTTAGAGGAGCAAGTTTATATTTTTTTACTAATTATACTAAAACTCCATCCGCAGTCTCTAATGCATTGACAACATCGGCCTTTGGAGTAGCGGAACAAGTTTATTTATATAAAAAAGGTAGAATTACAGAAAATGAACTTTTAGAAAATTCTGAATTGTTATACTTAGATGCTTCTGTTTCTGCTATATCTTCTATATTAGGACAAACTATTATTCCAATTCCAATAATTGGAGTTATTATAGGGAATACTATAGGGTTAAAAATGTATGAAGTTGCAAAAAATAATTTTAAAGCAAATGAACAAAAAATTATTCAAGAATATTACAATGAAATAAAATTATTGGAAAAAGATTTATTAGATGAATATAATATTCTTATTGAAAAAATAAAACAAGAAGTATATTTATACATGGAAATTTTAGAAAAACTATATTCAGCAAATGTTCAAGAAATATTTGAAGGTTCTATTGAAATAGCAAAGTTTTATGGAATACCAAATGATGAAATTTTAGATTCGAAGGGAAAAATAGATAGTTATTTTAATAGTTAGTAAGATAAATTATAACATCTATATTATATCAATTTATAAAATACTGATAAAATTTAGTTAAGAGTATTTTTTGAGTTACTGGTCAGTAAAAATTCTTATAAAAGGAGCAGGGAATATAATAATAGAATTAAAAGTAGCATAAATAAAACGTATCAATAATTATTAATTTATTGATACGTTTTTTAGGTTAAAGTTATTTATTCAAAACTAACTACTGGTGCTTTTTTAGCGCTTTCATCAGCTTCAAAGTATTTCATAGGACTATACCCGCTCATTCCAGCTACGATACTGGAAGGGAATTTTTTAATCTTTGAATTATATGCTTTTACTTTTTCATTATAGTATTGTCTTGCAACAGAAATCCTATTTTCTGTACCAGCAAGTTCATCTTGTAAAGCAGTAAATTGTTCATTTGCTTTAAGTTCAGGGTAATTTTCAGTAATTACAAGTAATCTACTAAGTGCTGAACTTAAATTGTTGTTTGCTTCACTAATATCTTCAATATTTCCATTTTCAATACTTCCTGAAAGCTTAGATCTTGCTTCGGCAATTTCTGTAAAGACCTTTTCTTCATGTGTAGCATAACCTTTTACAGTTGATACTAAATTTGGAATTAAGTCATTTCTTCTTTGAAGAGCTGTTTCTACTTGTGATTGTTGCATATCAGCATCTTCTTTTAAAGTTACAAAACTGTTTTGGGTCATAAAGAACCATGATACTGCTAGTACTAAAACTAAAGCGATTGCAATGAGCGCTTTTGTTAAATTTGAAATAGTTTTCATTGTAAATTTACCTCCTGATGTATTTAAAATTTTGTCTTTATTTACAATTTAATATAATAATTTTTTCTAACGTGAAGCACCTCCACCGCCAGAAAATCCGCCGCCGAATCCACCACCAGATGAACCGCCAGAACCTCCACTAAAAAAACCACCAGATGAACAACCAACAGAGTCGCTGCTAAGAGAAATGGCTATGTAAGCTATAAGTATAAGAATGAATATAGCTACTGCACCAAAATCTGATGTATCATCATCAACAGAAACATCTTCTAAATCTTTAATAGAGATGTTATATTCTTTGGCAAGAACATTTAAAACAGCTTCAACTGTCATCTTGGTGGCTTTTGAATAGTTATCTTTTTCTCTGTATGGAACAAAATAGTTATCAAGTATTCGACCACATTTTGAATCATTTAAACAACCTTCTAGGCCTCTTCCAATTTCAAGTCTAACTTTTTTGTCAGAACGAGAGAATAAGAGTAATACTCCATTATCTTTGCCATTTTTTCCAATACCAAGTTCATTAAATATAGTATTAGAATAAGTTTCAATACTGTTATCAAGCAAACTTTTTACTGAAATAACAGCAAATTCTGCTCCAGTCTTTTTTTCAAGTTCAACCAACATTTGGTTTAGCTTGTTTTCTGTTTTATTATTTATGATGTTATCTTCATCATAAATAAAAACATTTTTTTCAGCTCTGGGAATTTGGATTTTTTCAGATGAAATAGCCCGTACTGTAGTTCCATTTATAAGTGAAACTAATAAGAGAAAAAGCATTACAAATGAAAATATCCGATTTTTTTTCATAACTTTTACCTTCCTTTCTCAGATTACAATCTGAAATTATTACTACATAAGCTAATAGCCAATGTTTATATATGATACTACAATTTACATAAAAAAGCAAGAAATGCACAAAAATATAATAAAAAAGATACTGCATTTGCAATATCTTTTTTTAGAAAATAATCAATTTTAGAATCCACGTGATGCGCCACCACCGCCAGATGTTCCGCCAAATCCGCCGAATCCACCGAATCCGCCAGGACCATCGAAATCATCAAAATCATCAAAGCTTGAATGAGATGTGTTGTTCCTACGCTCTTCAGCCTCTTCCATTTCTTTTCTATGCTTTTTATCTTTTTTTGCTTCTTTATATAGAAGATTTACTTTTTTAATGAGTTTTGTATCAAAATATGTTACAGCACCAAGGCTTAAGGCATCATATATTGATTTGGCTTTTTTCAAGTCTTTTAAATTCTTTTCTTTACCAGTACTTATACCAGAAATGATAGACTTAATTGATTCTTCAGCATTTTTAGCGCTTTTCCTATTTTTTTCTTCTTCAATTTTTTTATCATAATCTTTTTTTAACTTTAAAGAATCATTATATAAATCTTCAAGTTTAGAAATATCAGACTTCACAAATGATTTTTGTGATGCATTTAGTCTTGAATAAGAATTTCTAATTTCAGAAAGTTTAGAAACTAAATCTTTACTAGCCTTTAATGCTATTACTTTTTGAATAACAGAATCCATTTCTTTGGCAATAGTCAAATCTTTTTGGCGAATTTCTTCTTCTATCATATCAGAAACTTCTTTATCAGCATTAGGATATAAAGTTTGAATTCTTCTATATTTATCATTTAATTTGTCATAAGATTTTTTAAGACAATCATACTTATGAGCTAGAGTATCGTTATTAAATGTTAAACTTTTTAGCTTAGCATGAAGATTATCACTTTCAGCTATGGCTGAGTTATACATTTCTCGATTCTTTTCTAAAAGATCATTTAACTGTTTTTCTAATTCATCTATCTTTTCCTTTTTTTGATTAAATTTAGAACAGATAGAGTAAATAGTCGAAAATATAATTACAAACAGAATAAAAATGATACAGATAAAAATAAGTACAGATAGAAAACTTGAAGATGATTCTTCAGTACTGGTTTTAGAAGAATCTGTAACTTCATCTTTTGAAGTTGCAGAAATTACTTCATTTATTAAAGCTTCCTGAAGTTTCATAAGACCAGTATTAAATTGATTTTTCTTCAAATATGGATATGCATATTTGTCTATAAATCTTCCAGCCTTTGAATCTGTAACATATGCTTCCATAGCTCTTCCAATTTCTATACGGATTTGTCTATCCTTTGTAGCAAGCAATATCAAAATTCCCATGTCTTTTTTTCCAATTCCATATTGGTTATACATTTGTAAAGCATAATTTTCGATACTGTCTCCATCAAGAGTTTTTACAGTGGTTACAACTACTTGAATTCCATCGTGTTCATTAGATAGTTTTACTGCATTATCCATAAGCCGAGATTTTTCATCAGCTGAAAAAACTTCTGCAAAATCATTGACATAGAAGTCAGAAGTTGCATTAGGGATATTTGATTGTGCAAATACCACAGCTGAGGATTGAAACAATCCCACAAACAAAATAAATACTACAATAAAACTTTTAATTGATTTTTTCATAAATGTCCTCCTTAGATGTCTAAAAATATATATGTAAAACCAAAAAGTGAGGGACTCTTTCTCACTAATTAGTGAACAAAGAAAATAAGTAATTAAAAAAGCAATTACTTATGTAAATATAATACCATACCTTTACCCAAAAAGCAAATAATTTACTAAAAACAAATTGAAATAACCAATCATTTATGATATCATAGGCATATGCGAAAAAAAGAGAAAAAAGGATGATAAAATTGGGCAAAAGCTTACTAATAACGGAAAAGCCATCAGTAGCAATGGAATTTGCAAAAGCACTAAAAATAACAACAAACAGGAAAAATGGATATCTAGAATCAGAAAAATGGATAATAACATGGTGTGTAGGACACCTAGTAACAATGAGTTATCCAGACAAATATGATGAAAAACTAAAATTCTGGAGACTAGATACATTACCATTCATACCAGAAGAATGGAAATACGAAATAATTCCACAAGTGGCAAATCAATTTAATATAGTAAAAACACTAATGCAAAGAGAAGACATCGAAGAAATATATAATGCAGGAGACTCAGGAAGAGAAGGAGAATATATACAAAGACTTGTATTTATGATGGCAAAGCCAAACCCAAAAGCAAAAATGAAAAGAGTATGGATAGATTCGCAAACAGAAGAAGAAATACTAAGAGGAATAAAAGAAGCAAAAGACATGTCAGAATATGATAGCTTATCAGACAGTGCATATTTAAGAGCAAAAGAAGATTATCTAATAGGAATAAACTTTTCAAGATTATTATCTATAATATATGGAAGAAACTTAGCAAGCAGAATAAATGAAGAAAAAGCATCAATATCTGTAGGAAGAGTAATGACATGTGTGTTAGGAATGATAGTATCAAGAGAAAGAGAAATAAGAAACTTTGTAAAAACAAAATATTACAAAATAGTTGGAGAATTTGGAGATGAAAATTCATCATTTAAATCAGAATGGAAAGTAACCGAAAAATCAAGAATGTATGAATCAATCAAATTATATAATGAATCAGGATTCAAAAAAGAAGATGATGCAAAAGAATTTATAAAAAGCTTGCAAGGAAAAAAAGCAATTGTAACTCAACTAAAAAAATCAAAACAAAAAGAAAATGCACCATTATTATTTAACTTGGCAGAAATTCAAAATCAATGTACAAAAAGATTTAAAATAAAGCCAGATGAAACATTAGAAATAATACAAAACTTATATGAAAAAAAATTAGTAACATATCCAAGAACAGATGCAAGAGTATTATCAACAGCTGTTGCAAAAGAAATATCAAAAAATTTGAATGGAATAGCTAGAGGGTACAAAGATGAGGAAGTTCAAGGGTTTATTAAAAAAATGGTAGATGAGAAGTATTCTACAAATTTAGTAAAAACTAAATATGTAAATGACAGCAAAATCACAGACCACTATGCAATAATACCAACAGGACAAGGATATGAAAATTATAACAATTTACCAGAACTTCATAAAAATGTATACAAAGTAATAGTAACAAGATTTTTAGCAATATTTTATCCACCAGCAGAATATAATAAAGTACAAGTAACAGTGGATATAGAAAACGAAGTAAATGGTAAAAAAACAGTAGAAAGTTTTAATTGTAGTGGCAAAGTATGTGTTAATCAAGGATTTTTAGAAATACTAAAACCTATAGATAAAAAAGTGACTGCAAAATCCACAAATAAAGCTCAAAATGTGGAAAACATTGAGCAAAACAAGCAAGAAGAGTCAAAAGAAGAAAAACAAACAGACTTGGAAATATTAAAAAAACTAAAAAAAGGGCAAGAAATAGAAATAAAGAACTTTGAATTAAAAGAAGCAGAAACATCACCACCATCAAGATATAATTCAGGTTCAATAATATTAGCCATGGAAAATGCAGGAAAGCTAATAGAAGACGAAGAATTAAGAGAACAAATAAAAGGTGCAGGAATAGGTACAAGTGCAACAAGAGCAGAAATAATAAAAAAACTTGAGAAAATAAGATATATAGAAATAAACACAAAAACTCAAATAATAACACCAACAAATAAAGGTGAAATAATATATGATATAGTTTTTCGTTCAATGCCAGATATGCTAAATCCAAGATTAACGGCAAGCTGGGAAAAGGGACTAGATATGGTAGCAAAAAAAGAAATACAACCAAAAGAATTTATGGGGAAACTAGAAAAATATATTTATTCAAAATTTGATAAATTAGTAATAAAAATGTAAAAGAAGGCATGATATGAATACAATAATAGGAGAAATGGGCAAAAGCCCAAAATTTATAGAATTACTAAAAAAAATAGAATCAAAACAAAGTCCGATTTTAGTATCGGGCTTAGTTTGCGTGGGAGAGTCACAAATAGCAGAAGCAATACATAAATTTGGAAAAAAATCAATTCTAATATTAACATATAATGAAATACAAGCAAAACAATTATATGAAGATTTATCATATTACAATGAAGATGTAGTATTTTTTCCAAAAAAAGAAATTGTTACATATGACTATATTGCAGAAAGTAAAGACTTACCATATGAAAGAATAGAAGCTCTAAATAAAATTATATCAAAGAAAAAACAAATAGTAATAACAACAATAGAAGCAGCAATTCAAAAATTGCCAGCAAAGAAAAGCCTATATAAAAATACACTAAAAATGAAAGTAGGAGAAAGTTATAATCTAGAAGAAATAAAGAAAAAACTAGTAAACTTAGGCTATTCAAGATATGATTTAATAGAAGGAAGAGGCCAATTTAGTGTAAGAGGTGGAATTGTAGATATTGCAGTTAACAACAAAACTGGAATAAGAGTTGAATTTTGGGGAGATGAAGTTGACTCAATAAGAGAATTTAGCATATCAAGCCAAAGGTCAATAAGCGAGCAAAAGCAAGCAACAATATATCCAGCACATGAGTACATATTAGAACAAGAAACAGAAATAATATGTAAAAAAATAAAAGAAAGTAATAAAAATATCAAGCAAAAAGATATTTTAGAAGAAGATATAGAACAAATAAAACAAGGAAATTATATAAGCAAAATAGATAAATATTTTGATAGTTTTTATGAAAAACAAGAAACAATTATAGATTATATAAATGACGAATATTGCATATTTTTAGATGAAATAGGAAAAATAGAACAAAGAGAAATAAACTTAGCAAAAGATAGAGAAAACTTAGAAAAAGCATTAGTAGAAAAAGAAAAAATTATTCCAGATACAATAATAAATAATTTGAGTTTTGAACAAATTAGTGAAAAACTAGAAGAAAAACAATTAATTTATATAGAAAAACAAGATACACAAAGTAAAATTCAAGCAGAAAAATATAAATTTAATTATAGAGAAATCAATTACTATAAAAGCGAAATGGAAGGATTATTTTCAGACTTAGAAAAATGGCAAAAAGAGAAAAAGAAAATATATATTTTATTAGAAACCAAAGAAAAAGCAAATAAGCTAAAAAAATTATTAGAAGAAAAAGAAATTGTATGCAAAATAGAAAAAAATCTAGATAAAACAATAATTTCAGGAACAACCGAAATTGTAAAAATAACAATAGGAAAGATATCAACAGGATTTGAAAACTACGAGACAAATCAGATTGTAATAGATGCAAATGATTTAATAGATGGAAAAAGAAAAACAAAAAAAGTAGTTCATACAGCATACAAAGAAGGCGAAAAAGTAGTATTTGCAGACCTAAAAATTGGAGATTATGTTGTACACAAAAAATATGGAGTAGGAATATATATTGGGGTCAACACAATAAAAGCAGATGGAACAATAAAAGATTATATAAAAATAAAATACAAAAATGATGACATATTATATATTCCAACAAATGACCTAGATACAATAAGAAAATATGTAGGTGGAGACAAAGCTGTTCCAAAAATAAATAGATTAGGAAGCAAAGAATGGGAAAACACAAAGGCAAAAGTAAAGAAGAATTTACGAGAAGTTGCAACAGAATTGATAGAATTGTATGCAAAAAGAGATAAAATAGAAGGATACAGTTTTAGTAAAGATACTCCATGGCAACAAGAATTTGAAGACAAATTCCCATACCAAGAAACAGAAGACCAATTAAGATGCATAGAAGAAGTAAAAAAAGATATGGAAAGTCCAAAACCTATGGATAGGTTATTATGTGGAGATGTAGGGTATGGAAAAACAGAAGTAGCAATAAGAGCAGCATTTAAAGCAGCAGCAGATGGAAAACAAGTAGCATATTTAGCCCCAACAACAGTACTAGCAGAGCAACAATATCAAGAATTTAAAGAAAGAATGAAAGATTACCCTATAAAAGTAGAAATATTAAACAGATTTAAAACAAAAAAATATCAAGATGAAGTAATCAAAAAAGTGAAACTAGGAGAAGTAGATATTGTAATAGGAACACATAGATTACTTAGTAAAGATGTAGAATTCAAAAACTTAGGATTGTTAATAATAGATGAAGAACACCGTTTTGGTGTAAAAGCAAAAGAAAAAATAAAACAATTAAAAACAAATGTAGATGTATTAACAATGACAGCTACGCCAATACCTAGAACATTACATATGTCAATAGTAGGAATAAGAGACATGTCTGTAATATATGAACCACCATACAACAGAAAACCAGTTCAGACATATGTTTTAGAATATGATGAAGAGGTAATAAAAGAAGCGATAACAAAAGAACTAGAAAGAAATGGTCAAGTATTCTATTTGTTTAACAATGTAGAACAAATAATGAGAAAAGCAGAACAAATAAAAGCACTTGTGCCAGAAGCAAATGTAACATATGCACATGGAAGAATGACAGGAAATCAAATAGAAGAAATTATGCAAGAATTTGTAAATGGAGAATCAAACATTTTAGTATGTACAACAATCTTAGAAACAGGAATAGACATACCAAATGCAAATACAATAATAGTAGAAAATGCAGACAGAATGGGACTTGCACAGCTATATCAAATCCGTGGTAGAGTAGGAAGGTCAAATAGGCAAGCATATGCATATATAACTTACAAAAGAGACAAACTACTATCAGAAGTTGCAGATAAAAGACTAAAAGCAATAAAAGAATTTACAGAATTTGGGTCAGGATTTAAAATTGCAATGAGAGACTTAGAAATTCGTGGAGCTGGAAGCATGTTGCGGAGAAATTCAGTCAGGACATTTAGAACAAGTAGGATATGAAACATATTGTGATTTACTAGATGAAGTTGTAAAAGAAATGAAAGGTATAAAAGTAGAAAAAGAAGCAGAGGTACAAATAGATTTAAATGTTACAAGCTATATACCAGATGAATACATAAATGATGCAAATCAGAAAATAGAAATATATCAAGAAATTGCATTATGTAAAAATGAAGAAGATATACAAAATGTAA
>USHX01000014.1 GCA_900554565.1 uncultured Clostridium sp. | reverse complement strand
CCGTTTTCTAATTTATTCGATTTTATTCGAATTTATACTAATTTTTTCATTTTTAAATTTATTAGTAAATTTAAATTCTTCTGTTTTCTTCCGTTTTCTAATTTATTCGATTTTATTCGAATTTATACTAATTTTTTCATTTTTAATTTATCAGTAAATTTAAATTCTTTTGTTTTCTCTTGTTTTCTAATTTATTCGATTTTTTTCGAATTTATGCTAATTTTTTTATTTTCTAAATTTATCACAATTTTAATTTCGCTTCATATTATATAACAATATACATAAAAAATCAAAAAGGACTGAGTTTATGGAACAAAATAATAGAGGTGGAAAAAAGCCACCTCCAAAAAAGAAGAAACCGAATTTCAAAACCTATAAGAAAAATACAATAAAATCTTTAAATGATGTTGAACATTTTTTAAATGATTTTAAAAGATTTACAAAATATGTAACACTTTATAAGCTTTTTAAATAAATTATTTTAAAGTATATGTTTCATTAAATTCTTCGTTTACATTTCCTTCTATTAATATTTTTACTTTATTTACTTCTGTTAATTGAGTTAATGTATGTACTATACTTTGAAGTAATTTTTCTTTTGTATTTTCTTCTGTTTTATCGTAATTTAAAAATTCTTTTGATAAATCTATTGTTACACAATCGCCTTCCATATATGTTTTTAACAATTTTGTATTTTCAGGCATTATTTTTTCTTGTTTATCACTCTTAGGACCTTCTATTAATAAATTAATTAATTTATCACATGGATCATTTATTATTTCTTTAATATTTATAAGTCTTGCCTCTGGCACTATTTCTTTTGTGTCTTTGGAAATAAAATATAAACTTACTATTGTTTGTCTTAATTGTTCATCTGAGATTTCTTCTTGTGGTGTATATTCTTCTGTTATTGTTTCTTCTTTACTTTGCTTTGCATATTTTATTGCAAAATATCCTCCAATTAAAACCAATATTAATAAAATTGAAAAAATTATAATAATTTTTTTATTTTTCATAAGCTCCTCCTTATTTTTTCTTTTGGCAATATTAATTACTTTTTCATTCAAATACGTTAATTCTTTTATAAAATCATGCTTTAAAAACCTAGTTTTAATTCTTGTAATTTCATACTGCTTTTTCTATTTAATTCTATTATTTGTTTGTCCTATTTAGAACATAATTTTCCTGTATTTTCCATTTGACAAAAAGCTCTTTTCCGTATACAATTAGGGTGTTTAAAAGCGCAAAATTATAAACAAAAAAGGAGATTTTGTCATGAATGAAATATTACATGTTGGATTAGATGTTGGTTCAACAACAGTTAAAATTATCGTAATGGATAAAAACAAAAAAACTATATATAAAAATTATCAAAGACATTTTTCAGATACTAAAAATACTGTATGTAATGTGTTAGAAGATTTACTTTTAAAATATCCTTCAAACAACTTTACATTAGCACTTACAGGTTCTGGAGCAATGTCTGCAGCAAAATTCTTAGGAGTTGACTTTATTCAAGAAGTTGTTTCTTGTAAACGTGCTGTTGAAAAATACATACCAAAAACAGATGTAGTTATTGAGCTTGGTGGAGAAGATGCCAAAATAATTTATTTTGATCAATCAATTGAACAACGTATGAATGGAACATGTGCTGGTGGTACAGGAGCATTTTTAGACCAAATGGCTTCTTTATTACACACAGATACAGCAGGTCTTAATGAACTTGCAAAAAACTATAAAACAATTTATCCAATTGCTTCTCGTTGTGGTGTTTTTGCTAAAACAGACATCCAACCTTTAATAAATGAAGGTGCAGCAAAAGAAGATATAGCAGCATCAATTTTCCAAGCAGTTGTAAACCAAACTATTAGTGGACTTGCTTGTGGTAGACCAATTAGAGGAAATGTTGCATTTCTAGGTGGACCTTTAAATTATTTATCTGAATTAAGAACAAGATTTATAGAAACTTTAAATTTAACAGATGATGAAGTAATTGTGCCAGAAGAAGCTCATCTACTTGTAGCCAAAGGTGCTGCTTTAGATTCTATGAATACTGAAGCTTTCACACCTTCAGAATTAGAAGCAAAAATTGAAAACTTAAAAATCTCTCATGATAATACAACAAAACCTTTGGACCCACTATTTAAAAATGAAGATGAATACAAAGAATTTAAAGACAGACACAATAAAGATACAGTAACAAAAAAAGAATTATCAACATATGAAGGAGACTGTTTCCTAGGTATTGATGCAGGTTCTACAACAACAAAACTTGTTTTAATAGATAATGAAGGAAATTTACTTTATTCATTATATGGAAGCAATGAAGGAAATCCTTTAAAAAGTGTTATGAATATGTTGAAAAAACTATATAGTGTACTTCCTGAAAAAGCAAAACTAAGATTTAGTGGAGTTACAGGATATGGTGAAAAACTTATTCAAACAGCTTTAAATGTTGACTTAAATGAAATAGAAACAATTGCACACTATACAGCTGCCAAAAAATTCGAACCAGATGTTACAAGTATTGTTGACATTGGTGGTCAAGACATGAAATACATAAAAATGAAAAATGGTTCAATTGACAATATCATGTTAAATGAAGCTTGTTCTTCAGGCTGTGGATCTTTTATAGAAACTTTTGCAAAAAGCTTAAATATTGAAATATCAGAGTTTGTAAAAGAAGCTATAAAATCAAAAACACCTGTTGACCTAGGTTCAAGATGTACAGTATTTATGAACTCAAAAATCAAACAAGCTCAAAAAGAAGGATATTCAGTTGGAGATATATCAAGTGGTCTTTCATATTCAGTTATAAAAAATGCAATTCAAAAAGTTATGAAAGTAAGAGATGTAGAAACACTTGGAAACCACATAGTTGTACAAGGTGGAACATTTTATAATGATGCTGTTTTACGTGCATTTGAATTAATAGTAGGAAAAAATGTTGTAAGACCTGATATAGCTGGTCTTATGGGTGCATATGGAATGGCCTTACTTTCAAAAGAACAATATGAAACAAACCTAGATATGGAATATTACTCAAAAATATTAAAAGCTGATGAAATTGACAAACTAGAAATAAAAGTAACACATACAAGATGTAACAACTGTGAAAATCATTGTAAATTAACAATAAACAAATTTAGTAATGGACAAATCCATGTATCTGGAAACCGTTGTGAAAAAGGAGCCGGAGTTGTTACAAAATCAAAAAAATTACCAAACTTAGTACAATACAAGTTTGAAAGAATATTCAATTACACACCACTAGAAGAACAATTTGCACCAAGAGGAACAATTGGAATCCCTAGAGTTTTAAATATGTACGAAGATTATCCATTCTGGTTTACATTTTTAACAAGTTTAGGATTTAGGGTTATTTTATCTGAAAAAAGTAAGCGTAGCACTTATGAAAAAGGTATGGAATCTATGCCATCTGAATCAGTTTGCTATCCTGCAAAACTATCACATGGTCATATTGAAAGCTTACTAGAACAAGGAATAAAAACTATATTTTATCCATGTATTCCATACTCTAGAAAAGAATATGAAAAAGCAGACAACCACTACAATTGCCCAATAGTAATTTCATATTCAGAAGTTTTAAAGAACAATGTTGAAGGTTTAAAAGACCCATCAATAAAATTTATTAACCCATTCTTGCCTTTTGAAAAGAAAAATTTGGTTAAAAAAATATTAGAATTAGATGAATTTAAAGAATATAACTTTACAAAACAAGAATTGCTAGAAGCTGCAACAAAAGCAGAAGCAGAATATCAAAAATGTAAAAAAGACATAAGAGATAAAGGTGCTGAAACTGTTAGATATATTGAAGAAAATAATTTAAAAGGTATAGTTTTAGCAGGTAGACCTTACCATGTAGACCCTGAAATAAACCATGGAATTGACACTTTAATTACATCTTTGGGATTGTGTGTTTTAACAGAAGACAGTATATCTGATAAATCTGAAGCAAAAAGACCTATAAGAGTTGTAGATCAATGGGTATATCACGCTAGATTATATGCTGCAGCAGATTTTGTTGGAAAACACGATTGCTTAGAACTTGTTCAACTAAACTCATTTGGTTGTGGTGTTGATGCTGTTACAACAGACCAAGTTGAGGAAATTTTATCTAGCTATGATAAAATGTATACATTAATAAAAATCGATGAAGTAAACAATTTGGGAGCTGTTCGTATCCGTATCCGTTCACTTTTAGCTAGCATGAAAAAACGTGAACAAGACAAAATACACGAACAAGCCGATGGTGATTATGGTCTTAAAAAAGTAATCTTTACAAAAGAAATGAAAAAAGACTATACAATTTTAATACCACAAATGGCACCAATACACTTTGAGCTACTAGAAGCTGCTGTAAAAGCTTCTGGATATAAAGTAGAATTATTAAGAGAATGTACTCAAAAAACAGTTGAAACAGGTCTAAAATATGTAAATAACGACGCTTGTTATCCTTCTATTTTAGTTACAGGACAAATGATTGAAGCTTTACAATCTGGAAAATATGATTTAAATAAAACAGCTTTAATAATGTCTCAAACTGGTGGTGGCTGTAGAGCAACAAACTACATTGGATTTATTCGTAAAGCTCTAAAAGATGCTGGATTTAGCCAAGTTCCTGTAATTTCATTTAATATTGTAGGAATGGAAAAAATGCCAGGATTTAAACTAACTGTTCCAATGGCTGAAAGACTATTAAAAATGGTAGTTTATGGAGATTTATTACAAAAAATGCTTACAAAAAATAGAGCATATGAAGTAAACAAAGGCGAAACACAAGCCTTATTTGATAAATGGATGGACAAATGCAAAAAATTGCTTGAAAAATCAACAAACAAAGAATTTAAGCGAAGTATATATGATATAGTAAACGACTTCGAAAAAATTGAATTAGATACATCTGTTAAAAAACCTAAAGTTGGAATTGTTGGAGAAGTACTAATAAAATATCATCCTTTCGGAAATAATTATGTTGCAGATATCTTAGAAAAAGAAGGTGCAGAAGTTATTTTACCTGATTTTATGGGATTTGTTAAATTCATGTGCACACATAAAATTACATTTAATAGTTTATTAAATACAAATAAAACATCATCAAAAATAATGAAAACAGCTATTAAATTAGTTGATATTCTAGAAAAAGATGTAAAAATTGCTTTAGCTAATTCGAAAAAAGATTACCTACAACCTTGCGATATTTGGCATCTAGAAGATAAAGTAAAAGATGTTTTATCTATTGGTAACCAAACTGGTGAAGGCTGGTTCTTAACAGCTGAAATGATTGAATATATTGAAAATGGAATTCCTAATATCATTTGCGTTCAACCATTTGCTTGCCTTCCAAACCATGTTGTTGGTAAAGGTGTTATAAAAACAATTAGAAGTATTTACCCTATGGCTAATATTTCTCCAGTTGATTATGACCCTGGTGCAAGTGAAGCTAACCAAACAAATAGAATTAAACTTCTTATGACTGTTGCAAAAGACAACTTAAAATCTGAAGAAGAAAATTCTAATAATACAAAAAATAATTCTACTGCTGAAAATAATAATTCTAAAAAACTTGACAGTAAACATAAAACAGTAGTATAATATAAATGTAATGGCTTTTTCATACACATTACATAAGTAATAAATCTTCATACTAATTACGTGACTTTAAAGCGAAAAGTCACACCCTAAAAAAGCGCTTAATCTATATTCATGAAGATTTATTCTCCCCTAATTTATTATTTTAAATTAGGGGCTTTTTTATTTTAAAAATTCTTTAATTTCTTTAATATTCCTTTTAGTTTCATAATATCCCAAACTATATAATTCATCTATTTTTTTCATATCTAGGAGTCCAACTTTTTTACTTCTAAATTTTATAGTAAAATCTGAACCCATCATTTCATAATTAGAAAGTTCTCTACATAATAAACCAATTGATTTTGTAGCACTATTTACTAAATCATGTTTACACTCTTCATTTGGTTCATCTTCAAACATAAAATTTATAACCTTTTTTGCCCCAAGCAAATTAAGCTCTTTCCAAGGCACATTTTCTCTTATTCCGCCATCAACCAAATATCTTCCATTATATTTACAAGGCGCAAAAACTACAGGATAACTACAACTTGCTCTCACTGCTTTTCCTATATTTACATCATTTATAAAAATTGTCTTATCCGAAATCTTTGCCCTATTTTCATACAATTGTGAAGAAAAACATATAACATCACCTGTGCACAAATCTACACTTGGAATTACTAGCTTTTTCTTTATTTCATTTATATTATCAATTTGCTTTTTCTCACACTGCTTGTTTATAAGTCTTTCAATCTGTTTACCTGAATTTAAGCCACCTATAATAATTTTTCCTGTAAAAATTAGTCCTAAAATTAATTTTATAATATTTATAAAATCCACATATTTTATTTTTCTACAATATTTTTTAAATATTTTATACATTTCATCTGCAGTAAATCCACATGCATATAAGCTAGCCACAATACTTCCGGAAGATGTGCCTCCAGTATATTCAAAACTCAAATTTGCCTCTTCTAATGCCTTTATTGCTCCTATATGCGCAGCACCTTTTACCCCACCACCTGCTAAACATATTCCATTTTTCAAATTCAATCCCCCTTTTATTAATCTGTCAGTCATAAAAATGTCTCTTTTATTTATAATTATGAAACACCTCTATTGAAGATGTCACTTTTTTGTGTTATATTAATTTTATAAAATTTAGAAATGGTGGTTTTATGAAAGAAAATTATTATGATATATTAGAAGTAAGTCAAAAAGCTTCACCTGAAGTTATAAAAAAAGCTTACATAACTTTGGTAAAAAAATATCATCCTGATTTACAAGATGATTCTAAAAAAGAAGAATATGAAAACAAGTTGAAAAAAATTAATGAAGCATATGAAGTTTTATCTGATGAAACAAAGAAAAGAGAATATGATTTAGAGCTTGAAAATTCAAGCCATATTCAACCAGAAGAATCTAATTTATACAATGCAGATAATTACTCTCCTAACACAAAAAGGTCTGGTAATTTTGATTTTAATGTGAATAAGCAGGATTTTAATTGGAATGATTCTAATTCTAATTATGAAGATGTATATAATGAAGAATTATTAAGAAAACAAAGGCAATTACAAGAAGAGTTAGAGTATCAAAAACAGGTTGAATATGCTAGAGAAAAAGCTTATCATGATGCTTATATTCAAGATTTGAAGAATCGTGGTTATAAGATTAGATATAAAAAGTCTTTTTCTGATTATGTTCGTAGTGGTATTTCTATTATGATTACTGTTTTTGTTTTGTTTTTAATTTGGCAAATTCCTTTTGTACAGAATTTCTTTTTTAAGTTGTATTTAGATAATCCTTTTTTAAAGCTTATTATTGATCCTTTTTTGAATATGTTTAAATAGTTTTATATGATTGCTAAAAGCCCTAAATCATAAAAGATTTAGGGCTTTTGATTTATTTTATACTAAATGACATTACAAAGTCTGTTCCTTCTTCTAGTTTCATTATTATGTTTAAAGATTTTTGTTCATCTGAATCTTTTACTTTTAAAGTTACTGGTTGAACATATACATTATTTTCTTTACTAGAATTATAATATGTTGCTTCATAAATAGCATTAAAATTTTGATTCATATAATTTTCAAATCCTTCTAAGCTTCCAAAGTTATTATTAGCAAAGTCTTGATCTAGCTTTTTATAAATATAATCGTAGTCTTTCCTATTTATAGCTTTTATTATTTTATCTGTATTCATACCAATTTTTGTAGTTTCATTTGCTTTATTATATTTATCAAGAAATTCTTCTATATCCACTGTATAATCATCTAAATACAATTTGTAATTCATAATAGATGTTTCTTTAAATATATAATAATTGTTATTACTATCTAAGCATACATATTCTTTTCCATCATCTTTATCTGTCACTTTATATTTTGTAAATGAGATTGTTAACAATTGTCTTTTATGATTATTTATGTATTTTTCATATTTTGAATAATCTTCAAATTTTTCTTTTTTATAATCATCTGATAGTAAATCATATGCTTTTTCTATATCAGTAGCTAGGTAATCCTTATATTTACTTAAATAATCATTTATTATAGTTACATCATCTATATTGTTGTATTCAAATTTGTTATACTCATTTGCATCAATATTTTCATATTTATTTATATAATCTTTAAATTTATTTGTGTCATTATAATTGTTGTCATTTACAAAATCATTTGGAAGCACATAAAATGTAGTATTAGTTGAATCCTCTAATATTATCATACTATATTCAGTATTTATATCTAATATATTAGATTTTAAATTTCCTGTTACTAAGTATGTACTAATATTAACACTTTTTTCTTTAACATACATTTTATCTATTTCTAACTCAACTTCTAAATTATCCATTTCATATTCTGTTAAGTTATTTATTTCTGTAAATTTCATTTTATTTAAGACATTATTTTTTGTTATATTATATTTTTGTTTATATGTTGGTTCTAATACAGAGTTTAGTGTTTCACTATCTTCTTGTACTATAGCAGAAATAAACTTATTAGCAATATTTTTTGTAGCATAATATTTATTTCTATTTGTTTCTTCCTCTATATTTTGATTAGCTTGATAATCTATTTGATTTTCAAAATCTGTTTCTTTATTATCTGAACTATTTTTGTTTGAGTAAATCTTAAATAATATTATAACAATTATGGTTATGACAATTATGGTTGCTAATATATAAATCCATTTTTTTATTTTTTTCATCTAGATTTTTCTCCTTTACTGTGGTACTCTTAAGATTTTTACTGCTGTACTTTTATTTCTTCCTGAGTTACTGCTTTCTGGCAGTCCACTGTTTCCACCATCTGCATTTATAGAATTATTGCTTCCACAGTTATATACTCTAAATTGAGTACTACTTGGATCATTTTTAGCAATAATTTCAACGTGCCCTGAATATACAACAATGTCTCCTGGTTGTGCATCATTTGCAGATACTTCTTGCCAACCTAATGGATTTGTTGCAAATTTTGCTGATGTCCATTGTGCCATTCCACTTGTAAATCCACTTACATTTGCTTCTACTAGTACCCATGTAACATAGGAACTACAGTCTATTGCCTTTGATGAAGTTCTTGGAACTGCTCCACCAGTTTGTGCATAATGGTATCCATTTGATCTTAAATAATTATGAACTTCTATAGCTTTTTCAACTATACTTCCACCTTCAGATTCTGAACACCATTTATCAATATTATCATAATATCCTGTTTTAAATAAAATCCATTCTGATCTTCTTCTTTTTACAAGTCCGTTCAAAGTTTTTCCACCAGATGTATCTGGTTTGTTCATATATGTAGTAAATAAGCTATGGCTATACATTCCTTCATTAGGTGTTACTTTATATTCATCATCTCTTTCTTGATTCCAGTAAGCATTATATGCTTGTACAAACGTTTTTCCATTTCTCGATTTTAGTGCTCCCGCTGTACCGCAGTTATATGCTCTACTTAATAATGCATATTTTTGATATGTAGTTAGATTTAATCCTGCTGTTTCTTTCTCAATTGCTTGTAACTTAGATTCTATTTCTTCTCTTTCTATTGCATCAACGAAGTCTTTATCTATATATGATCCCATACTAACATCATAACCTGCTGCCTTAAATCTATCTAAATATCCAGAATTATAAATATCTACACCATATCCAACTGTCGGATGTCCTGCACCATCATCACCTACTTTGTATTTAGTTCCATCTGGGCTAAGTCCTTCATTACCTTCCCATGTGTGTAAGTATTCTATGAAGGTATCTAAACCTCCTGTAGAAGATGATGTTTCTGAGAATGTCTGTAAATCAAATACGCTAAAATCATATTCTACTACCCCAAAATTTCTACCTGTAGATTTATAAATCAAGTATTTAGTAAGGTCCAATAAATTCGCTGTTTTTTCATTATTTTCAATTATAGTAAATAAATATTGCTCTCTTACTAAATTGGCCATTTTATTTTCTTTATATAAATCTACAAATCCACCAATTTGTTCTTCTGTTTTTAAGTCTCCTGATTCATATGTATTGGCTATTGTTTTTGTATCTGTTCTAGTTCTTTGATATATTTTATGTTTTGTTATTTCCTCCTCAGTTACTATATCTCCATATTCATTTGTAGTAGTAACCATTTTTTTAGTTTCATCTGTTCTAACATGTTGTTCAGCTGACATTGTTGTTGTATCTGATTCTGTTACTTTTCCAGATATATCAATCTTTTTCTCATCTTCATCTCCCATTTTCAATGCTGCATCACTATAACTATTTGTTTTGTATGCTTTTACACACCAAGCATTAACATATGTTATATCAACTATTGTATTTACTGATTCTGTTACTTTTGTTGATGTTTTATCTGTATCTTGCCAATCAGAACTTTTACCAGGTTTTGCTGGTATACTTTTTTCTTGTGTTGTTTGTTTATCTCTTATTGTCGTTATATTATCTTGAACTGCCATTACAATATCTGTTTCTAATATTTTATCAGCTAAATCTTCTGAAAAATACTGTTCATTTGTATCCATATAAAAATATAATAAATATTCAAATGGAACTGCGTATTTTTGTAATGCTGTCTTTAAGTCCATTGCTGAGTTAGTTGAAATTTCTGTATTTCCATCATCTTTTATGCTCCATGTAGCAGTAATAACTTTATTTTCTTCATCTAATGTAAATACGTTTAGAGCCTCTTTATCTCCATTTTTTATGTATTCATCCATTTTTTCTTTAGGTACATATTTTAGATTTTTTACAATCGATGACACACTATTTGAAACTTTTTGTTCTTCTATTGTTGTTGCACTAGTTCCTTTATGCTCTGTTCCTAAGTATTTTACAACTCCATCTACAATTCCTTTAGCATATTTTTCTATCCCATCATCTGAACCAACTAGTTGTGCATCTCCATCTATAAATCCTCCTTCTGTAACAACAGATGGGAACCCTGATTTCGCATAACTTTCTATTATTCCTAAACTTTTATTTGATTTTGCTAAATCTGTTCCAGCTTTTCTATTTTTTATCCCCATAGAATTTGACATTGCTTCTGATAATAACTCTGCAAGCTGTGCTGAACATTCATCTCCATCTTTATAAATTGCTTCAACTCCTGTTCCTCCACCAGAATTAAAGTGAATTTGAATACATAAATCTGGATTTGCATCTCTTGCTAGCTTTGTTCTTTCTTCTTTTTTTATTCCACCTGGATTACTTTTGGTACTACCTGTTTGTACAACTTTTACATTAGAATAATCTTTAAATAATTCTTCAACTTTTTCTGCAACTTTTATAGTTAATTCTTCTTCTTTTAAATCACCGTTGTGCGCTCCTGTATTATCTGTGTTGTTATGTCCGGCTGCAATAGCTATTACATATTCTTCATCTTTGTTTCCAGCTGTCTTTTTTTCTTCTTTTGCTCTACTTGTTTTTGCATTATTTATTTTAGCTACTTTTCGCACAATACTTGAATTTTTTTGTTCTTCCTTTTCTGATAAAAATTGAGCTTTTACAAATCCTGTTGTATCACCTGTCTTTACCTCAACATAAGTCACTACTTTTTTATTCATAAGGTTTTTATTTGTTTTATATGTCCCTGTATATTCAACTTCTGTATTTACTTTTAGTTTTAAATTGCCACTACTTTTTTCATCATACACAGGGTTCCAATCACCTGTATCGGATCCTGGATTTAACTTTGATGCTGTTTGCTCATATACAATTGCCTGTGAATTTATTACTAATTTTTTTCCTGCTTGCCATTGTTTAACAATATCTTCATAATCACTTTTATCTTCTGTATCATATTCAACATCATCTTCCAAAGCTGTTGTTTCTCCAGTTCCTGTGTTTTTTACTTCGCCAATTTCTTTGTCTGGAGTAACTCTTCTTATTTTTACAGCTCCTTGAAATCCATCACTATTATCTGGAACTTGTCCTCCCAAATTTGGAAATTGTGTAATAACTTCTGCTTTTATTAACTTTTTTAAAAATTCTTCTGAATCTGGAAGATTATGTACTCCAGCTTTTGAGTTCATAAATTTTACTATTTTACTTAATTTTTCATCTGTATCCTCTTTAAAGTCTAAATAATATCCACCATTTCCATCTTCTTTTACCTCTACCAAATCTGCCATTGATTCAACTTCTAATTTGTCATATATGGTTTGTGGCGTTGATTTTGCTGTTACTAGTTCTATTACATAATCAAAAAAAGATGAAATAAGTATTGCAGCTGTTGAAACTATTAATATCTTTGGAATAAACATTGTTAATACTGCTTTAAATCCATTTTTTGCTATATTTTTGCCTACTCCTTTTTCTTTGTTGTTTTTACTTTGATTTAATAATTTTGACAGTTTCATCTTTTCACCTCTTTTAATTGTCCATATTTATATATATTGTTTCCCCTGTTGCATCTTGATTTGCAAGATATTCTTCATATTTTACTATATTTGAGAATACAATTTTTTCTACACTTCTTTTTGAATTAAACGCTCTATCGTATTTTATTTCTATTACTTTAGTTTCATCTGGTTCTATCAATAATTCAGTTTTACTCTTTTCATACGAAAAAGCTTTATATCTATTTTTTATATCATCAACAACATACATTGTATCTGTTTTTTTCCCTGTATCTAATAAAATTCTGTCTTGTGTATTATTTTTTATTTTAAATTTATATATTTCATAATCTTTATAAATTTCTTTCGAATCTGCTTGTATAGTTAAAATTCCATCTGCACTTTTCTCACCAATTACTTTAGTTTCTATAAAACTATTCACATTTAATTTAAATGAATCTTCATCTGGGACTAATGTTACATAATCTTCAATATACCCTTGATCTGATGATTTTCCTGTTGATAACATATTATCAAAAATTTTTACTTGATATATATACGTATTTCTTCCTGTAGCCCAAGATTGAAAAGAATATTCTTTGTTATTTGAAAACTTTTCTCTACAATATAAACTTTCAAATAAATCTTGATTTTGGTACATTAAATTTTTGCATTCATCTGATAGTAACCCATACGCTTTTTCTATGTCATTTTCTATGCATGCTGTATAAAATTCATCTATAATTTTTCCAAATTTTTCTTGATATTTTTCAGAAATTTCACTAGTTGATGTAAGTGTATTACTTTCTTTTTGATAATCTTTTTCTTGATCATCTTCACTATTGCTAGATTTTACTATATTTTCACTTTTTTCTATTTGTGTTTCTTTTTCTTTGTTTTTTGCTGATTTGTTTAAAACTTGTATTAGCGATAATCCTAAAATTATCATTATGATTATCGCCCATACTTTTAACCTATTTTTGCTATACATTGAAATTAATCTATGCATATTTCCTCCTTGTAAAGTTAATTATCACTTGGATTATTGCTTATTTTCATTATTAATTATTTTTTACCGTTTTTAGATTTTCTTGGTTGTTTTGGTGATTTTGGCATTTTAGGTTGCTCTTGTCTTTCTGATTTTGGTTCATTATTTCCAGGATATAGTTTAGAGACCTTTTTATAGTATTCTTCTTTTCCTTGTAATGCTGCAAATGTTTCCATTGCTTTGATTTGTCCACTTTGACTTAATCCAGCTGCTGCTAATTGATCTTCCATAGCATTTCGTTTTTTCTCATCTTCTATATATTCTTTTCCATATCCACCTTTGTTTGCATATACTGCCATATCAACAATTTGTTCATGGCTAGCTCCGCCAATTCCACCTTTTTCTTTTTCTACTTTTAAAGCATTTACTATTTGTTTTTCATCTGAAATTCCTGCCTCATGATAATCTGCTACACTGTTCATGAATTGCTCCATGTCTCCATCATATCCCATATCTGCAGCTTTATCTTCCCATTTGGCTCTTTGTTTTTGGTCTTTCATAAGTGTTTTTCTTGCCTTTTGATTATTTGCTTCTACTTTCATCTCTTTTGCTGCTGTTCTTCCATATAGCTCTTCATTTATTGCATTATTAGCTTCTCCTGCTTTTGATTTGACAAAATTTCCAGCATTAATTGCTGTATCTGCAACAATATTTGTTGCATTTTTACCTACAGCATTTCCAGCATAAGCTCCCGCACTCGCATATGTTAATGTTTTTGATAAATCTCCCGTTGTTAATCCAGCACCAAGTCCAATTGCTGCTCCCATTACAGTTCCTGTTGCTCTTGCTGCACCTCTAACAATTTTACGTTTATTTTTCCAAATTCCTCTACCTAAGGTTTTAGCTCCTCTTATTAATACTTGTTTTGCTCCACCCTTTTTCATTGGCGGCATTTGTAATGTATTTGAACCTGATAATCTTCTTGCTGCATTAGCTCGGTCTTCAAATGAATTATTTGGATTCATTGCAATTGATCTTAGTTCATCATTTGATAATTGATTATTATCTAAGTTTTCAATAGCTTCTTTATTCATTTCTCTTTGCTTATCTGCTTCTTCTTTTTCTCTTAATTTATCATATTCATTTTGTGCATCAAATCTTGATTGTTCTGTTTCATTTGGATCATTAAATAAATTAGTATTTAGTCCTCCGTCTGATGTTGGTTTGTCATTTACTATGTTATTTCCTTTTTCAAATGTACCTAATTTTCCAGCACTTCCTGTTGGCATAAATATTTTACCATCATTTGCACTTCCAGAATCATCACTTCCGCTATTTCCACCTTTTCCTGCGTTTCCTCTTGAAGAATTTGAACCTATGCCTGCTAATTTTTTTAATCCTGACATTGCTAGAGCTCCACCTGCAAAACTTCCAAATCCACTTGTGGTTTCTGCCCTATCCAATCTAAACATTTTCTTAATAAATTTCTCTGCTGGAATTAAAAATCCAATTGCTACTAATGCGTATAATGGATTATCAGCAGCCAAATCAATTGCTGAACTCACAAACACTGTATATAAGATTAAATGTACTGGTTGTATAATTACATTCATAGTATATTCTTTAAACCACATATTAAAAGCTTGTGCTTTTCCATCTCCAATTTTATCTATTGGATATGTTAAAGCTACTAAAGGTGCTATCATAGTAAAAAACGCGGTATATAAAAATCTCTTGTAATACAAAAATGTAAAAATTACTGTATAAATTACTAAAGCAACATACATTATTGTATATGCACATGTTGTTTGAGCATCATCTGATTGTGCTTGGAATCTTACAAGTCCCATTAAATTTGTTCTAAATTTCACCGTGTTACTTCCATCTTCTGCACTTACTGTTATTCCATTTGTTATTGATGTACTAAATAAGTTTGTAACTTTATCAGTTAGCATAAGTATTCCTGACATAATAAAATGTATTACAAAAACCAAACATAAAGCCACTAACCAATCTTTTAATGATTCTTTGTATTTTGCTTTATCATCTGCTGCTGAGCTTAATAAAATTCTTATTCCTAAATATATAAGAACTGATAATAGTCCAACCACAGCTATACTTCTAAAAGATTTATACCATGATGAAATTGTTGTTCTTAATACTTCTGCTGAGGATTTAGCTTTATCATTTGCTTTATCAACTCCTTGTACTGCCGATGTAAATTTGTTTGGTGACAAAAAGTTTACATCTAATGCTGCTATATTGTTTGCAAAAATATTTTCTGGACAATATAACATATTAGGAACTTCAAAAGCTTTTTCTCCTGGTAATGTTATAAAAGAATTTGTATCAATTTCTCCATCTTTGAATTCTTTAGTAAATTCATTTCCATCATAATAAAGCCATGAATCTTTGTTAGATAAGTTTTGGTCATCCTCGCTTATCATTGCAGACCCTAAATTTGCCCCTAACATAACATTATTCAAGAATCCCATTGTTACATCTCCAAGTGCAGATACCAATTGCATTACTTCTTTTAATAAAGAACCACCTAAACTGCTCCATGCATCTGCATAAGCTCTTTGCGGAGTTATAAAACATAGGGATACTATCATTATTAATGTTAAAATTATCTTTTGAAATATTTTGTTTGTGGTTAGTTTTTTCATTTTTTCCTCCTTGTTTTTATACATTTGCCATTCTGTTTCTTTGTTTAACTATATTATTCAAGTTTGTTTCCACAAATTCAAACTCTTTTGAAGTAGGTGTTATTTGTAATATTGCTGTTTCTGAACCTACTTTTAATAAACCTTCACCTTTTAAACAAGTAGTTAAGAAATTTGCTTCTCCATCACTTAGTTTAAAAACTGATTTTAAATACTCTATTTCAGCCTTATCTTGTGCCAAAAATAGTTTTGTATCTGATGATGTTAATACTGCTTGTGCTTCTGGTTTTTCATAGAAATCTTGAAATCTTTGAGATACAATTGCAAGAGATACATTTCTTTTTCTAGCACGTCTTGCCATTGTATTTAAGAAATCTACAGCTTCTGGATATGGTAGTAACATCCAAGCTTCATCTACTAAAACCCTTTTCTTTCTAGCTTTTGTTCTATCTTCACTATTTTTCTTTACATATTTTTCCCAAATCCAAGAAAGTAATATTTGTTGTGCAAGTGGTCTTGCAAATCTTTCTTCTAATTGAGATATATCCAAATTTATAAATGGTGCTCCATCTAATAACTCAAATGTAGATTGTCCATCAAAATAAGCCATTTGTCCATTATATTCTCTTATATATTGTTTCATAACTTTTAATAAATAGCTATAATGAAATTGATAATCTTGGTTTGTATTTTCTTGCGCTTTATTTTGCAATCTTCTATACCATGAGCCTATAGTTGGCATATCTTTTTTATCTCTATATAATTTTTCTCCTTGCATAAATTCATCACCTGACCTATATAGACTTGCTGGATTGCTATTTATTCCTGCACTTGCATATTCTTCTGCTACAGTTTCTGCTATAACTTGTTTTGTTAATTCATTAACATCTGAACTTCTTGTACTTCCTCTTGCCATTGTTAAAAGCGCTTGTGTAACATCTTCTACTTTGTTTTCAACATTTAAAACTTTTCTTTCCCTACCTGTAATTGCATCTTTTACAACTTCTGGTTCTATATCAAATAAGTTTATAACTGTTTTTGAATTTGGACTTAATACTACATTTATTCCACCTAAACTTTCGGCAACTATTGAATATTCACCTTCTGCATCTAGTGCTAAACTTTCAATTCCCATTAATACAGATGATCTTGATATTAATGTTTTCATTGTTACAGATTTACCAGCACCTGATTTAGCAAATATAACCATGTTATAGTTTGTTAAAGAAGGATGGAAGTTATCAAATAATATTGGTGTTCCTGTTTGTTTATTAAATCCTAAAGGCACACCTGTTGAATGTCCAACCTCTGATGTTGTAAATGGGAATACTGTTCCCATTGATCTGCTATCAAAAGAGTGAACTTTTTTTAGCTTGTCTTGCATTAGTGGTAAATTTGCTTGAAATGCATCTTCTTGCATTGCCCAAGCACTTTTTATTCCTACTAATGATTTTGACATTTCTGTTGATAGTAGTTTTGTTAATGAGTCTAAATCTTCTAAACTATATGTAAATAATGTTGCAACTATTGAAGCATCATACATTTTATTAAATCCTGCTGCTATTTCATCTCTTAATTGTTCTGCTTCAAATCTTTTTTGTGTTAATGTACTTTCTCTGTTTATATTTCCTCTATCTGCTGCTACAATTCTTTCTGTTTCTAATTCGTTTATTACTCTATTTAATTCATTTTGAGATCTAGATTCTGCAATTGGTGTAATGTATATTGATGTGTTTATGTCTCCAAAGAAATATAAGTCTCTAAATAATTCAGGAAATGTACACATACGTGGTAGTGCTGATATAAAGAAACTTCTAGCATATCTTTTTACATTTGATATAATTTCTAAGTGGTCAATTTTTGATGCATCAATTCCTGATGGTGCTATTAATTCTTTTATTGTTTTAGATTTTAAAAATCCTGGTTCTTCTTGTCTATTTAGTTGTCTTTCTCTTTCTTCTGCTAGTTGTTTTTTCTTTGCTTTGCTCATCTTCATTATCTCCTTCCTCTTCTGTTTCGTTTATTTTATTGATTGCTGCTTCTGCAACATCATCTCCAACATATTGTCTATTTTCATTTAGTACCATTTCTGCCATTTTTCTAATTAACTCTTGCATATTGTCTTCTTTTTCTTCTGCTATTTGTTGTGGTCTAGATTTTACTTGTTCAATTGTTTGATTTGCTAATTCTATTGCTTGTTTTTCAATTTCTTCATCTAATACTCTTATTTTCTTTTCATATACATCTGGTGCTGTTGAATATAATTCTTCATATCCTGCTTGCAATGCTCTTTTTATACTAAATGCTTCTGATTCATCTCTGTTATATGCTACATATAATAACTCAGCCAATTCTTGTGATGATAATATTTTTCCATTTACAGAGCATGATGATAATGTTCTTATTATTGATTGTGATTTTGTATATAATTCTGAGAATGCCATATTTTTTATTTCTTCGTAATCATATTTTGTATCACCAGTTTCTTCCGCAAAATATGGAATTATTACATAGTATTTTTTATTTAATATACTTTTGTTTAAACTCATTTTTTCAGTATTTGCTAATATGTCTTTTCCATATTCTAATAGATTTTTTCTTTTTGTTAATTCATAAAACGCTTTGTCTAATTCTGTTCTATCATATGTTCCAGCATTTCTCATTTGGTTGTATCTAAATAACATTTGGTTATAGTCATTTTCTATCTCTTTTATTTTGTCTTTGTATGTGCTAATGCTGTTTTCTAAGTTTACTGTTCTTGTTTGGATATATATTTGAATTGGATGTCTTAATGTGTTTAGGAATTGTTGAAAACCTTCTTCTACTCCTATTTTTTCCGCTTTTGACATTAAATCGTAGTTTATTCCTTGACATTCAACAACCATCAAGTATCTTCTTCCTTTTTTTTGCACAATCATATTATCTTCTATTTTGTCAAATTCCATAAAGTCCATTATTGATTGTTTTGTATAACTTGAATCTACTATTCTTGATTGTTTTTTTTCTGCTTTTTTATTCTTTGTTTCACTTTCTTCTAATATATCCTTTGTTCTTTGATTTTGCTGTTTTTCTCTAATTTTTAATATTATAAATATAGCAACTAGTATAAAAAATATGAAAATCATTATCCCTAAAACTGCAACTAGTATTTGTGATAATTCATCATTACTCATTTTTACCTTCCTCACTTTCTTTTTCTTTTGTTTTGTTTACTTTTTCTTCTTCATAGACATATATTCTATTTTTTTGCATTTTGAATTTTATTGCTCTTTTTATTACATCATCTATGTTTTCTCCACCTGTTTTTTTAGTTATTTCAAATGCTGTTGAGTCAGGCATTTTAAATGTTCCTATTATAAACCCTATTAGTCCAAATACTCCTATTGCTATTAAGCCTCCTATGGTAAAATTAAATAGACTAAATATAAAATAAAATATTAATCCTACTACTGCTCCTATTGCTGTATATATTAATGCTTTTGTTGAAAATACAAATAGTATTCTTCCTTCACCTTTTACATTTCTTGGTAAATTATATGTTCCCAAAGTTTGTTCCTCCTTTGTACTTTTTATCCATTCTCACTTGTATATAATTATACCAAAAAAACTGCGAATTGTAACTATTTTAAGCGAAAAAAGTCAAAATAATATATTTTTAATGGTTTTGTAATAATGTCGTAATAAATACAAAAAAATACCTAGGATATGTTTCCCTAGATATTTCTATTTTTTTATAGTTTATATACTTGTTATTTAGCTGAAGATATTCCCATAAAGAATTGATATACTACTTGAGCTAATGCTGATGCTGCAAATATAAGTGCTGCACCAACTAAGTATGGCATCATTGTTTTTTTGTACTCTGCTTTTTCTTCTGCACTACCCATCATATATTTAATACCTAATACTATTAATACAACTACTGATAATACAATTCCAACAGTTTGTAGAATTCCAACAATACTATTACCTACACTACCTATTTCTGTTGCGCCTTGAACTGTTCCATTAGATACTACATCTTTTGGTTCAATTGCAAAAACAGATGTTGATACAATTGTTATTACAAATATAGCTATTAGACAAATATTAACTATTTTTAACATTTTTTTATTCATCTTTTTCCCTCCCTCTTTATTTATATAAAAACTCTTTTTTAGAATTTTAAAAACTTTAATCTTTTTAATTATATCATTTACTATTTTTTTTTGCAACTTTTTTCAAAATTTTCTATATTTCTTTTGAAAATTCATACATTAATTGTGGTATTAATGTTCCTGTGAATAATAATAATGCACCTATTATATATGGTTTTAAACTTTGTTTATATTCTGCTTTTTCTTCTACACTGCCTAGCATAAACTTAAGTCCTATTACTATTAGCATAACAACAGAGGTTACTGTTCCTATTATTCGAATAATTACTAGTATTTTTCCTACTCTGTTACTAAGTTTTTCAGGTGTAGCAGCTCCACCTTTGTAATTATTCAAACTTCCTAATCCTAAATCATCAGCATAGCAATAATTTGTTACAAAAAATGAAGCTATTAATATAATTAACATCAGTAATATTACCACAACCTTGTTTCTTGCCTTCATAAGCTACACCTCCTATATTCCTTGTAATATTGTTACTACTAGTTTCCATATTCCAAATCCACCAAATACTACAACACAACCTACAACATATGGTACTAATAATTTTTTTGCTTCTGCTTTTTCTGAAGCACTTGAAATCATTAGTCTAATTCCTATAACTCCACCTACAATAACTGCAGCAAATATACCTATTGTAAACATTATATTATAAATTGTTTTTGAAAAGTTTTGCATACTCTCTTGGTTATATTGTGCTGTCCCTGTATTTACAAATGAATCTGCATCATTTACCATATCTTCTAAACTTTTTTCTGATGATAAATTTTTCCCATCGTTCTTCTGTCCTGGTTGTTGATATATTGGGTTATCTTCTGCATTGTCTTTATCATCTTTCCAATTTATTAAAGCTGTCCTTAAACTATATCTATCATCTCTATATGTATGTGAATCTCCTGAAACAGTATCTCCTGGTTTATCTGGTTGTTTATTATCTGTTACAATAGCTTTATACCAGGCTTTCAATATACTATTTCCTTTTGCTAATCCTTTAATTTTTTCTATAGTATGTCCATGGCTAACATATGTGTCAACCATTTGTGTAACACTATAATCAATCATTGCATTTTGTGCCTCTTCATTGTCATTTAATTTCTGATTTGTTTCATTTTCCTTCGTAATGCCTTCTACATATGCCTCTATTTTTTCTAACTCTAAGTATGCTTTTACAACATTTTTTAATTTAGTTGCTTCACTACCACTTGCTATTCTTTTAACAGAATTTTCTATAAATGCCTCTTGATTTTCCGCTTTCTTTGTTGCATCTAGATATGTATCCTTATATTTCTTAAAATTTTTATTTTTTTCAAATAACGGATAACAACTTATAGATATAAATTTGTCTGTAGTTTTTCCAGATTTTATAGCATCTGCTGCACTTTTCTTTGATATCTTTCCACTGTTTACATTACTAACTAATTGTTCTAATGTTACATCCAAATATAATTTTTGAAAATCATTGTAATCCGCAAATACTTGTATATTCATGCTTAGAATCATTATACTTAACAATAAAACTAAGATTATTTTTCCTATTATTTTTCTCATTACCTCACCTCTTTTATTGATTTTTCCACATCTATATTAATTATACTATACCCAATTGCTTTTTTCAACAATTTTTGCAGGCCTTATTTTATTTTCTTGATAATTATTAACAATTTTGTCATTTTAATATGCTCCATACAAAATTTCTCAACAAAAATAGCAGTGCAATTTTGCACCACTATCAAATTATGAAAATATTTTTAACACAACTATTCCAACTAAAATCATAATAGCAGGAATATACATTGATTCTCTAACCACGTATAAATTTCTTATATTTTCAAAAAACACTATAAATCCAAAAATTATAAGTGAAATACCACTAAGTATTATAAAATATTTAAAAACGCTTAAAAATATTTCCAAAAATGCAAAGACACATACAAGTGCCAAAATGAAAATAATTATTTTCATATTTTTTCCTCCAAGAAGCGTATTTACGCTTTACAATTTACTATTCTAACATTTATCTAATTTTATGTCAAACTCATATTTTCTTCATTTATGCTAACTTCCTAATAGTTGCATTATATATTAATATTATAATAAAATATTCAATATTGATATTACAAGGAGGATTTATATGTTGCAGTTAAATGTATTAAATATTTTAAAAATTCAAAACAAATCAAAATATTGGCTTTTTAATCAATTAAATAACAGAAAGCCAACTTCATACACAAATTTTAATAATTTAATATCAAACAGAACTCATTCTATTAAATATGAAAATCTAGAATTATTGTGCAATATTTTGAAATGTAATCCAAATGATCTATTTATAAAATCACATTAATTACGCAAAAAATGCAAAGTTTTAAGCTTTGCATTTTTCTTTGGCGGAGATGAGAGGGTTCGAACCTCCGCGCCGTTTTCACGACCTAACTGTTTAGCAAACAGTCCCCTTCACCACTTGGGTACATCTCCATATTTATAAATAAGAGCTAGATATTTACTATATCTTTTTGAAATATCTAGCCCTTTTTGTTTTGGCGGAGAGGGTGGGATTCGAACCCACGGTACGCTACAAACGCACGCCAATTTTCAAGACTGGTGCCATAAACCAACTCGACCACCTCTCCATATTCTAGACAAATGTCCAGCGACAGTACTTATGATAGCATTTTTATTATCATTTGTCAATAGTAAATTTATTAATTTTTCATTTTTTTGCCAGCCATTCAACTTCCCTAATTATAAAACTTAATTTCATGCCCAATTTCAAGTTTTTTGCCTTTTACTATTGTAAATATTTGTAATTTGTGTTATACTATCATGCACGGCAAATAGCCTAAAGGAGGTATATATTTTGACTGAAAATAACTTAATCATCATGGATATAATAAATCCACGGTTTAAAAAGCAAATGCGAAAAACAAAAACAAGTTTAAAAGTTAAGGAAAAACTTATTTTAGTGGAATTAATTTCTTTAGTTAACTCTGCTAACAATAATGGTCAAAACTTTTTTATATTCTGTTTTTCAAATCATTTAACATTTAAAGTATTTGAAAATAATTGTACTAAACGCTTTTTTAAAACTAGTTTTAAAATCGGGAATAAGTACATTATAAGAGTAAGTCAAAAACATAAATAAAAAGCTTTATTTAGACTTTTTATAAAAGCTCCCATTAGTTATTAACACTAACTGGGAGCTTCTTCATATTTATTTTATTATAATTTCATTTCAATTGATCTTTTTATAGCCTCTTGTTCTTCTTCTGATAAAGTATATTGTGATTTTCCATCTTTTACTGGTTTAGCATAAATATTTGACATTTCTCTTGAATATATTCCATTTAGAACTACACCATTATTTTTTTCATCTAATAATGCTAATGTAAAGCTTAAATCACTTCCTGTATCTTTAAAAGCATTGTATCTAACAATTCCTATTTTTTGTATACATTTTTCTAAATCTTTATCTAATGTTTGTATAAAGTTTGCCATTTCTGCATTTTGTTTTTCTACTCTTTCAACTCTATACATGTAATTTTCTAGGTCTTCTTCTATTGTTTTACCATTTCCTAGTTTTTTAATGAAATTTTCATATTTTTTCTTTAGTTTTTCAGTTTTTAGTATTGTTATTATAAATCCTATTAATAATATTAAATTTATTATTATTAATATTGAAAAACAGTTTTCTATACCTATTTCGTTTATTATATTTGCCATTTAATCAACTCTTTTCTTTTTATTTAATTAATCCTAAAATTCTCTCTAAATCATCATTTGATGTGTATTCTATTATTATTTTTCCACGTCTTTTTCCTGCATCTAGTTTTACTTTTGAGCCGAAAAATCCTTGGAAAGTGTCTTCTATATTTTTATATAATATATGATTTCTTCTTTGCTCTTCTTTTGTTTCTTTTATTTTTGCCTTTTTCTCTATTTGTCTTACTGTTTGTCCTCTTTCTAACATATGTATTGCTGTTTGATATTGTTTTTCTGGGTCTGTTATTGCAAGTAATGCTTTGCAATGTCCTTCTGTTATTTTTCCTTCTTTTGCCATTTCAAGCACACGCGGCTCTAAATTTAAAACTCTTACCCAGTTTGCAATTGTACTTCTTCCTTTTCCTAGTTTTTTAGCAACTTCCTCTTGTGACATATCATAGTTATCTATTAAAGTTCTTATTCCCATTGCTTTTTCTACTGGATTTAAGTCCTCTCTTTGCATGTTTTCTATTAATGAAATTTCTGAGTTTACTTTTTCATTGTCTTCTCTTATTATTGCAGGTATTTCTGTTAGCCCTGCTAGTTTAGATGCTCTCCATCTTCTTTCTCCCGCAACTATGCTGTAATATCCATCTTTTTTTGTTACTACTATTGGTTGAATTAATCCATATTCTTTTATTGATTCTGCTAGTTCTTCTAGCGCTTCTTGATCAAATCTTTTTCTTGGTTGGTCTCTGTTTGGTTCTACATTTGTTATTTTTAGTGTTTTTAATGTGTCATTTTCTTGTACTTGTTCTTCTTCTGGTGTTGGTCCAAATAATGCATCTAGCCCTTTTCCTAGTCCTGTCATTTTTGCCATTTTTCTTCCTCCTTTTATATCTTGTGTTTTTCTCATTTTGTCTTATTGTTCTTTTGATTTTCAGTTATTTTGATAAGTTTAAAATACTTTAAATTTCAGCAATTATAGCATGTGTTTTGCTTTTTTCTCTTCTTCATTTTGCTTTAAAAATTCTCTTGCAAATTTAGTATAGCTTTTTGCCCCTTTTGAGCGTGGATCATACTCCGTTATTGGCATTCCATAGCTTGGCGCTTCACTTAATCTTACATTTCTTGGTATTACTGTTTTGTACACTTTGTTTTCAAAGTATTTTTTTACTTCTTTTACTACTTGATTTGAAAGGTTTGTTCTTATGTCATACATTGTAAGTAATGCCCCTTCTATTCTTATGTTTTTGTTTAAGTGTTTTTTTACTAAATTTATAGTATTTAACAATTGTCCTAGGCCTTCTAGGGCAAAATATTCGCATTGTACCGGTATTAATACACTGTCTGATGCAGTAAATGAGTTTAATGTTATTAATCCTAGTGATGGTGGACAGTCTATAAAGATATAGTCAAATTGATCTTTTATTTCATCTAGTTTTTCTTTTAGTCGTTGTTCTCTTGACATCATTGACACTAGCTCTACTTCAGCTCCAGCTAGGCTCATGTTTGCTGGACATACTTTTAGATTTTTTATTATTGTATCTTGTATTGTGTCTTCTAATTTTGTGTCATTTACTAGTATGTCATATGTTGAGTATTCTACATCTTTTTCTACTCCTAGCCCACTTGAAGCATTCCCTTGTGGATCTGCATCTATTAATAAGACTTTTTTTCCTTTTTTTGCTATTATTGTTCCCAAGTTTACTGTTGTAGTTGTTTTTCCTACCCCACCTTTTTGGTTTGCTACTGATATTACTTTCCCCATTTTTTAGCCTCCATTTTTAGTTAAATTTAATTTATTGGTTTTTGTTTTTTCTACACTAATATAATATAAAACTATAGTAAAAAAGTCAATGAATTTTTGCAAATTTATTGACTTTTTTCTATTTTTTTGTTCCTTTAGAACTTGTCTTATTTTATTGTATTGGCTCTTTGGCTGGAGTGCCTGGTTTTCTAGGGTATTTAGCTGGCGTATTTTTCATTTTTTCTATTATTATTATGTTTCTTTTATTGTCACTTTTTGGCAAATTAAAGCTCTCTTTTTCTACTATTTTTCCACCTAATATTTGTATTGCTTTTTGTGCTTGTTTTACTTCTTCTTGTACTTCTTGTCCCTTCATACTTATCACTTTTCCATTTACCTTTACTAATGGTATTAAGTACTCAGATAATGTTGAAAGATTTGCAACTGCTCTTGAAGTTGATATATCGAATTTTTCTCTATATTTCTTGTTTTTACCAAACTCCTCTGCTCTTGCATGTATTGTTTCTATTTTTTCTAGATTTAGTTGCTCAATTACTTCGTTTAAAAATTTTATTCTTTTATTTAATGAATCTACTAATGTGACTTTTAAATCTTTTTTATATATTTTTAATGGTATTCCTGGGAATCCTGCTCCAGTTCCCATATCTACTAGTGTTTCTTCTTTTTTTATGTATTTTGCAATTGTTAATGAGTCTACAAAATGTTTTAATATTATTTCTTCCGGTTTTGTTATTGCTGTTAAATTTATTTTTTCATTCCATTCTATTAATAGATTCATATATTTATAAAATTGCTCAACTTGTTCTTCGTTAAGCACAATATTTATTTCTTTTAAATAATCTGCGAAAATTTCCGAAAATTTTTCTAACTCCATGTTATTTTCCTTTCTATATTTATATTATTTGCTCTTATTTTTTTGTTGTAAATAAACTAAAAGTACTGATATATCAGCAGGTGAAACCCCTGATATTCTTGAAGCTTGGCCTATTGAGTGTGGCTTAAATTTGTTCAATTTTTGTCTTCCTTCTAAGCTTATTCCTTTTATTTTCTCATAATCTAGATTTTCATCTAATAGTTTTGTTTCTAATTTTTTAAATTTTTCTACTTGAGCTTCTTGTAATTTTATATATCCTTCATATTTTATTTGAATTTCTACTTCTTCTTGTTCTTGTTTTGTTAATTTTGGTCTCTCTTGGTCTATTTTTTCTAACATATTATAGTTTATTTCTGTTCTTTTTAGTAATTCTGCCATCTTTGTACCCGTTGTCAATTCTGATGTTCCAGCATTTTTTAGTATTTCATTTACTTCTTTACTTGGTTTTACTGTTAGTTTTTTTAGTCTTACTATTTCTTTTTCTATATTTTCTCTTTTTTGCTCAAATTTTGCATATCTTTCTTCTGAAATCAAGCCAACTTCATGTCCAATTGGTGTTAATCGTAAATCTGCATTGTCTTGTCTTAGTAAAAGTCTATATTCTGCCCTAGATGTCATCATTCTGTATGGTTCATTTGTTCCTTTAGTAACAATATCATCTATTAAAACTCCTATATATCCTTGTGTTCTATCTAATATTATTGGTTCTTTTCCTTCAATTTTTCTACTTGCGTTAATTCCTGCAATTAGGCCTTGGCAAGCTGCTTCCTCATATCCTGAAGTTCCATTTATTTGTCCTGCCATAAATAATCCATCTATTTTTTTATATTCTAATGATAGTTTTAAGTTTGATGGATCTATGCAGTCATATTCTATAGCATATGCTGGTCTTGTAAATTCAGCATGTTCTAATCCTGGAATAGTTCTATATAAGGCTATTTGTACATCTTCTGGCAATGATGAACTCATACCTTGTATATACATCTCTTCTGTGTCTAGTCCTACAGGCTCTACAAAAGCTTGATGTCTTGGTTTATCACTAAATCTAACCACCTTATCTTCTATTGATGGACAGTATCTTGGCCCTGTTCCTTCTATCATACCTGCATATAATGGTGAACGTTTTAAGTTTTTTCTTATTATTTCATGTGTTTTTTCATTTGTATATGTTAAATAACAGTCAACTTGTTCGAAATCTTTTGGTTCATTTTCGAACGAAAACGCTTCTATTCCATTATCTCCCTTTTGTACTTCCATTTTGCTAAAATCTATACTTCTTCTGTTTATTCTTGCAGGTGTTCCAGTTTTAAATCTTATTAATTCGATTCCAATGTTCTTTAAGCAATCTGATAGCTTATTCGCTGCAGCTACGCCATCTGGGCCACTTTCTTTTGAATATTCTCCTATAAATATTTTTCCTTTTAAGTATGTACCTGTTGCCATTATTACCGCTTTTACTTTATATACTGCACCTAAATCAGTTTTAATTGCCTCTATTTTGCCATTTTCTACTTTGATTTCCACAATTTCTCCCTGTTTCACTTCTAGGTTTTCTTGTTTTTCCAAAGTATGTTTCATTTCTGCTTGATATTTCTTTCTATCAGCTTGTGCTCTTAATGAATGCACTGCTGGTCCTTTAGATGTATTTAGCATTTTAATTTGAATCATTGTTTTGTCTATGTTTTTCCCCATTTCTCCACCTAAAGCATCTATTTCTCTTACTAAATGCCCTTTAGAGCTTCCACCTATATGTGGGTTACATGGCATATTTGCTATTGCTTCTAGGCTTATTGAAAATATTAGTGTCTTCATTCCAAGTCTTGCTGCTGCAAGTCCTGCTTCGCACCCAGCATGTCCCGCACCAATTACTGCTATATCATATTCTCCTGCAAAATATTCTCCATTTTTTAGTTCCATCAATTTTCTTCCTTTCTTATATATCTATTTTTATTTTGTTATTAAAAAAACTTTCTATATTTTGAATTATTTCCTTATAGATTCTAGTTTGGTCCGATTTTTGTTCCCAATTTTATATGTTTTTTTGTTCTTTTTGTTCCTTCCGTGTGAAACAAAAATCACCGTTTTATTTATTATTAGTATAACATTTACTTATTAGTTTATAGTTTTTAGTCTGTTAATATTAGTTTTTCTTTATTTTTACTATTATTCCCAGTTTTGTCGAATTTTGTCGAATGTATTTTATAAATTTTAACTTATTAGTTTTTTCTTATGTAACCTAACAAATTATTATAACATTTATCTATAGGTTCCTGTTGCTTTTTCTATTTTTTATACTTTTTAACCCATCTTCATATTTGTTTTCAGAATGCTTGTATTTCGTTTTTATTATTTTCGCCTACAAGTTATATGGTTTTTGTATGTTTTTGCCTTATTTCTAATTCTCGTGTGTTATTTTTCTATTATTTTCCTAAACAGAACTTAGCAAAAATTTCATCTATTATATCATCAGTTACAATTTCTCCTGTTATGTTTGCTAAGTCTTCTAAAATATCTTTTATAAATATTGCAACAATATCAAGTGGCATTTCATTTTTCATAGTCTCTTTTGTCTTTTTTACATTTTCTATCGCTTTTGATATTAAATTTTTATGTCTTGCATTTGTTATTACAATTTCATTATCTAAATTTATTTCGTTTAGATTAAATAATTTTGTAATTTCTTCTTCTAATTTTTCTATTCCCTCTTTTTTTAGTGCAGATATTTTTATTATAGGTGCATTTGTTTGTTTTATTTTTTCATTTTGTTCATTTATTTTTGTTGCCAAGTCCATTTTGTTTAATATTATTATTGATTTTTTGTTTTTTGCTATTTCTAAAATTTCTAAATCTTCATCATCTAGATCCTTAGATGAATCAAATAATGCAATTACTAAATCCGCTGTACTTGCTATTTCCCTAGACTTTTCTATTCCTATCTTTTCTACTTCATCTTTTGCATTTCTTATTCCTGCAGTATCAACAAGTTTTAACGGTATTCCATTTATTGTTACAAATTCTTCTATTGTGTCTCTTGTTGTTCCTTCATATTCTGTAACTATTGCCCTATCTTCTTTTAAAATCGCATTTAATAATGATGATTTTCCCGCATTTGGCTTTCCTATTATCGCTGTTTTTATTCCTTCTTTGATTATTTTTCCATTATCAAAGCTTTTTTCTAGTTTTTCTAGCTTTTTTTGTACATTTTCTAACATGTTTTCTATTTGTTTGTTTGTTACATCTGGTGTATCATATTCTGGATAATCTATTGATACATCTATATTTATCATTACTTCCATTATCTCTTTTTTTATATCTGCAATTTCCTTTGAAAGATATCCTTCTAGCTGTTTTATCCCTGTTTTTGCTTCTCTTTCTGATTTTGCATTTATTACATCTATTACAGATTCTGCCTGTAATAGGTCTATTCTGCCATTTAAAAATGCTCTTTTGGTGAATTCTCCTGGTTCTGCCAAATCTGCTCCATTTTTTAAGCATAATTCTAGTATTTTTCTTATTATTACAGTTCCACCATGTGAGTTTATTTCGCACATATTCTCTGTTGTATAGCTTTTTGGCGCTTTAAAATATGAAACTAATACTTCATCTACTACTTCCCCATTTTCTACTATATTTCCATATTTTATTGTGTATCCTTTTATTTCTTCTATGCTTTGCTTTTTCTTTGGTTCAAATATTTTCTCTAATATTTCAAATGATTTTTCTCCGCTCATTCTTATTATACCAATTCCGCCAATTCCGTGGAGCCGTAGATATTGATGCTATTGTACTCATTTTATTTTCCTTTCTTTTATAAAATAAAAAAGGCCAAATTTAGAGTTTACAAATGTTTATTTTTGTAAAATCCGACCTTTGACCTCCGATTTTATTATATTTATTTTTTTAATGATATTACAATTCTTCTGTGTGGCTCTTCTCCAACACTAATTGTTTCTATTTTTTCATTTTCTTGCAATGCACTATGTATTATTTTTCTTTCATATGCTTGCATTGGTTCTAATTTTATTGATTTTTTTGTTCTTATTACTGTTTTAGCAACTTTTTTTGCTAATTCTTCTAATGTTTTTTCTCTTTTTTCTTTATATCCTTGTATGTCTAAGATTACTCTTACTCTATTTTGTATTCCTTTTCCAGCTATTGTTGACATTATATTTTGCATAGCATATAGTGTTTCTCCCCTATATCCTATTAAATATCCTAGTCCTTCACCATTTAAATTAACATTTATTTTTGAACTTGTTTTGACTATTTCATATTCAAATTCTTCTTTTATGCTTTCTTTTAGCTCTTTTAAGAATTTTTCTATGTTTTTCTCAGCTTCTTCTTGTTCTTTTTCTGTTAATATTATTTCTTTTTTAGGCTTTTTTGTTTCTGTTTTTGTACTTTTTTCTTCTTTTTCCGGATTTTCTTTTACTGTTAATTCAACTTTTACTACTCTTGGTGCTAATATACTGAAAAAGCTACGTTTTTCTTCATTTTCAAGTACTTTTATATCTACCATTTTTTTTGATACTTTTAGTTGTTTTAGTCCATTTTCTATTGCTTCATTTGTAGTTTTTCCTTCTGCTATTATACTGTTTGACATATTTTTTGCCTCCCTTAGTCTTTTATTATTTTGTTTAAAACTAATCTTTCAGCAATCATAAGTATATTGCTCATTAGCCAATATAAAGCTAGTCCTAATGGTGCTACAAAGGCTATTGATATAGACATTATTGGCATCATCCATGACATCATTTTATTTGTTTGCATTACTGCATCCATTTCATTTTCTTCTTCTTTTGGTTCTAGTTCTTTTCCAGTTGTTCCATCAATTTGTACTTCTTCTTTTTCTTTGTTTTGTTTTTCTTGCATTTGTGTTGTCATTCTTATTGAGATAAATGATGAAATTATATATAATACTGGGATTATATACACTGTATAGTCTGTCATGTTTTGTTGTGGTATTTTGCTTAAATCTAATCCGAAAAAATCCATTTTAACATTTAATTTTTCTACTGTTTCATCTTCTGGATTTTTCTCTTTTAAGAAGTCATACTCACGTATTAAGTCTATTTCCGGATATACATTACTTACAACTTTTTCTTCATCTTTTAGTTGTTGTACATATTGTGATATCTTGTCTTGTGGCACTTTTTCCATATATGTTAATGGACTTTTTACTAGATAAAATATTGATATTAACAATACAAATTGTAATATTCCTACTAAACAACCACTAAATGGACTCATGTTTTCACTTTTATATAAGTTCATCATTTCTTGGTTCATTTTTTCTTGGTCATTTTTGTATTTAAATTGAATTGCTTTCATTTTATCTTGTAATTTAGCACTTTTTTTCATTGTTTTTTGTTGCTTTATTGATAATGGTAGCAATAACAATTTTATTATTAGTGTAAATAATATAATTGCTAAACCATAGTTATTTATCAGCATATATAGTAATTGCAGTAAATAACCAAATATGTTTGCAAAAAATTGAAACATTTTAATTCCTCCTAGCTCTATTTTAATGGATCATATCCACCTTTTGAAAAAGGGTTACATCTTAAAATTCTACGTATTCCAAGTATTGTACCCTTCCCTGCTCCATATTTTTTTATTGCTTGTTTTGTATATTCTGAGCAAGTTGGATGAAATTTGCAATTTATGTTTTTACTTTTAAACCATATTGATATGTTTTCTTGATACCATTCAATTAGTTTTATAAGTAATTTTTTCATTATTTTTCCTTTATTATTTCTGCTTTATCAAAGATTTTTTTCATGTCTTTTTCTATGTTTTCATATTTTGCATTTTCTATTGGTGTCTTTTTCTTCCATAAAAAGACAATGCTATTTCCTGTTTCTATACTATTCTCAAGATTTTTATAATTTTCTCTTATTAATCTTTTTATATAGTTTCTTTTTGTTGCTTTTGCTATTTTTACTCCTATTGCTATTCCTAAGTAGTTTTTTTCTTTGTTATTTTTTTTAACAAATGCTTCTATACATTGACCTGAATAGTATTTTCCCTTTGATAATACATTTTTAAATTCATAATTTTTTTTTAACATTTTTGTTTTTTTCATTGTTTTACTTCCCTGAATCATGTAGCAAAAGGCTCGCTAATGTTAATTCGCGGCCTTCTTTTACTAATATTTTTATTATATTAATAAAACATAATTCAAATTAATTAAGCACTTAGTTTTTTTCTTCCTTTTGCTCTTCTTGCTTTTAATATGTTTCTTCCTGCTCTTGTTTTCATTCTTTTCATAAATCCGTGTTCTTTCTTTTCTTGTCTGTTTTTTGGTTGGAATGTTCTTTTCATTCTTAACACCTCCTAATTGATTTTTTTATAAAATCTCCGTATCGCTACGGATATTATTTTTTTACAAAATAACAAGTATATCGATTATACCCTAGCTTTGCTATAAATGTCAAGATGTTTTTTGCAATTTCTTCTGTTTTTTTGTTTTACATAATTTTATTTTATTTTTGCTTTTTGTAATATTTTTGTAATATTTTTTGAATTATCCACAGTTTTTTTACAAATTATCCACAAGAAAAAATTTTTTTCCACAATCATATTGACTTATCATATCAAAATTTGTTATTATGTGAAAGTAAAAAATAAGTAAGATTTTTACTGGTATTACTTGAATTTTTGTTCGTGTAAGCTTTTGGATTTTTTACAAAAACATTACAAAGTTATCAACACCTGTGGATAACTTTGTGGATAATTTTTAAAGAAAGGATGATTTGTAGATGGCTATCGAAAAAGAAGAATTGATTGCAAAAATAAAAGAAGTTTTAAAGCCAGAATTAACACAAATATCTTATGAAACTTGGATTGTGCCATTAGGAATCAGAAGCATTGATGGTAACCATATTGTTTTTACAACTAATTCAGAATTTCAACAAGATTTCATCGAAAATAAGTACAGATCTTTAATTTTCAACACTTTAAAATTCATTACAAACATGGAGTGGACTTTTTCTGTTGTTGATGTTTCTAAAGAGAATAAGTTAGAAGATTCTGAAATTATTAGTGAAAATTCAAATGAAAATCTAGCTGAAATTGAATCTAATAAGTCAACACTTAATTCAAAATATACTTTTGAGACTTTCGTTGTTGGTAATAATAATAGATTTGCTCATGCTGCCGCTTTGGCTGTTGGAAATGAACCTTCAAATGCTTATAATCCGCTATTTCTTTATGGTGGAGTTGGTTTAGGTAAAACTCACTTAATGCATGCGATAGGTAATAGAATTATTGAGAATAATAGAAAAGCTAATGTTTTATATGTTACTTCTGAGAAATTTACAAACCAATTGATTAATGCAATTAAAGATAACAAAAATGAAATGTTTAGAAATAAATATAGAACTATTGATGTTTTGTTAATTGATGATATTCAATTTATTGCCGGAAAAGAAAGAGTTCAAGAAGAGTTTTTCCACACTTTCAATGCTTTATATGAAGAAGGTAAACAAATTATCATTTCTAGTGATAAGCCTCCAAGAGATATTCAATTTTTGGAAGATAGGCTAAAATCTAGATTTGAATGGGGACTTTTAGCTGATATTTCTTGTCCAGATTATGAAACTCGTTTAGCAATTTTAAGAAAAAAAGCTCAAGATGAGAATATTATCATTGATGATTTTATTCTTTCTAATATTTCTAACAAAATTGATTCTAACATCAGAGAGTTAGAGGGAGTTTTTAATAAAATTGTTGCCAGAGCTTCATTAACACATAGTCCTATAACTATTGAACTTGCTGAAAATATTATAAATGAGTTTAAATATGAAAATGAGAAAGTTATTTCTTGTGATTTTATAAAAGAAACTGTTGCAAAATATTTTAGCATCAATAAAGATGATTTATCTGGTAATAAAAGGTCCAATGATATTGCTTTTCCAAGACAAATTGCTATGTATTTATGCCGTGAAATTGCTAATATGTCTTACCCTCAAATCGGCATAGATTTCGGTGGTAGAGACCATTCAACAGTAATGCATGGTTGCAAGAAAATTGAAAAAGAAGTTAAAGAAAAAACTAATACTAAGTTAATTGTGGATAGTGTGAAAAACATTATCATAAATGGAAAACAATAATAACCAAAATACTTTCAAGATTTTTTTGAAATTTGTGTTTGGAAAAATGATTGTTTGGAAAATGATATCTTAGCTATTCCTACGGAAGCCTTACATGCGTTATCCACATGGGGGTGTTTATAACCTGTGTATAAACTGTGTATATCTCACTTTTCCACATTTCCAATTTTAACCTGTGGATTATTTTGAAAGTTATCCACTAAGTTATAAACATCATTTTTGCTAGGGATTCTAACTTTCAACATAGTTTTCCACAGTTTCCACAGGACCTAATACTATTACTACTAAAAATATTTTATATATTATAAATAAATAAAGGAGGAAGCAAAATGAAAATTGTTTGTTATAAAGACAAAATCATTAAAGCTATTAATTCCGTAGTAAAAGGTGTAGCTTCTAAAACTACAATGCCTATACTAGAAGGAATTCTAATTCAAACAAATGACAATGAAATAAAATTAACTACATACGATTTAGAAATCGGTATTGAGTATGTAATGGATTGTGAAGTAAAAGAACAAGGAAGTACAGTTGTAAATGCTATAATGTTTAGTGAAATTATTAGAAAATTACCTGATACAGAAATTTATATTTCACTAAATGAAAATAATTTATTAGAAATTGAATGTGAAGGATCTTTATATAAATTAGCTACAATGAATCCAGAAGAATTTCCAGAACTTCCAAAAATAGAAATTGAAAATTCTATAGAAATTGACCAAAATGTTCTAAAAAATATGATTAGAAAAACAAGTTTTGCTGTTAGTAGTGAAGAAAGTAGACCTATTTTTACAGGATGCTTGTTTGAAATCGAAAATAATAAACTAAATTTAGTTGCTGTTGATGGATTTAGACTTGCATTAAGAAGTATTTATTTAAATAAACAAAGCAATAATTTTAGTGCAGTAATACCAGGAAAAACTTTAAACGAAGTTAATAAAATTATTTCTGATTCTTTCGAACCAGTGAAAATAGGGGTTTCTAAGAATCAAGCATTATTCGAAATGGATAATTGTAAAGTTGTAACAAGAATTTTAGATGGAGAATTTTTAAATTATAAAAATGTTATTCCAAGTAATTGGGAAACAAGAGTTAGAGTAAATAAAAATAGTTTACAAAATAGTTTTGAAAGAGTTAGTTTAATTTCAGCATCTAGTGTTGAAAAAGAAAAAAAGTATCCGGTAAAAGTACAAGTTGATATTGGAAAAGTTACAATTTCTTGTACTAACCAAACTGGAGATGCAAAAGAAGAGCTATATGTTTCAACAGAAGGGAAAAATTTAGAAGCAGGATTTAATCCAAAATATTTCTTAGATAGTTTAAAAGCTATTGATGATGAAGAAGTTTTTGTTGAATTTGGTACAAGTATTTCACCATGTTTGATTAAGTCTGTTGAAAATAATGATTATACTTATATGATTTTACCAATTAGATTAAAAGAAGAATAAAAAAATGTAAAAAAGGTAGAAGAAATTCTGCCTTTCTAATTTATTATGAAAAAAGTTATCCACTTTATATTTACAAATTGTGGATAACCTCTGTGGAAAACTAATTTTTTAAAATATGAAAAAAATAGAATAAATTAGTTAAAAATCGAAAAAAAAAGATTTCGAGAGATAATAGGGGTGTGGATAACTTTTTATTTATTAATTTTAAAAAAAATAATATAAAAAATAAAAATAAAATCAATTTAAAAATAATAATTAAATTTTTATTATTAAAAAAATAGTAAAAAATCGAAAAAAAAAGAATAAATTAGAAAAAAAAAGCAAAAAATATAAAAACAACCAAAAATAAGCTAAAATCGGCAAAAACAATCCGAAATAATTAATTTTAAATATAATATAATTATAAAAATGCAATAAAAATAAAAAAATATTAGTAATTTATAAAAAAATGCAAAAAAACGAAGCGTTAAAATCAAAAATAAGCCGATTTATTTTTTTAGTAATATAATTTTATATTTAAAAAATATATAAAAAATCAAAAAAATTAGAATAAATTAGAATAAATTAGTAAAAAAAAGAAAAAAAGAGATAAAAGTTATACACAAATGGAGAATAATATGTGGATAAATAAAATAAAAATAAATAATTTTAGAAATTATAATAATGAAGAAATTAATTTAAAAGAAAATGTAAATATTTTTTATGGAGAAAATGCACAAGGAAAAACAAATATAATAGAAGCTATTTTTTTGTGCAGTATGGGAAAATCTTTTAGAACAAAAAAAGATAAAGAAATGATTAAATTAGATTCAGAAAATTCAACTATAGAAATTGAATATAAAAAATCAGACCGTGATGGAAAAATAAAAATTAATTTAGCAAATAAAAAAAGTGTTTTTGTTAATGGAGTAAGATTAAAAAAATTGAGTGAATTATTAGGGAATATTAATGTTGTTATTTTTACTCCAGATGATATTAACATTTTAAAAGGTGGACCACAAAATAGAAGAAGATTTTTGGATATAATGATTAGTCAATTAAAACCAAATTATATGCATAATTTAAATTTATATTTAAAAACTTTAGAACAAAGAAATAATTATTTAAGACAAATAAGAGAAGAAAATAAAAGTGAAGAATTATTAGAAATTTGGGATGAAAAATTAGCAGAATATGCAATTAATATTAATAGATATAGAAATGAATTTATTGAAAAAATAAAAAATAAAATAAAAAACATTCATAGTGAAATAACAGATAAAAAAGAAGAAATTGAAATTGAATATATTTCTGAGTGTAATAATAAGGAAGAATATTTGAATTTATTAAAACAAAGGAGAAAGTTAGATATTGTAAAAGGTTTTACTACAAAGGGTGTACATCGAGATGATTTTGTGATATATATTAATAAGAAACAATTAGATATCTATGGTTCGCAAGGACAACATAGAACAGCTATACTTTCTTTAAAATTGTCAGAATTAAATATTATTTATGATGAAATAGGAGAATATCCAATTTTATTATTAGATGATTTTATGTCAGAATTGGACAAAAAGAGAAGAGAACATTTTTTAGAAAAAATTCATAATACTCAAGTTATTATAACTTGTACAGATAAAATTGACATTGAAAATCAAAATATTTTAATATATAATGTAAAAGAAGGTAAAGTAATAAAAGGAGGAAATTAAATGGAAAAGTACAATCATAAATACGGAGCAGAGCAGATTCAAGTATTGGAAGGCCTTGAAGCCGTAAGAAAAAGACCTGGTATGTATATTGGTAGTACATCTGTAAGAGGTCTTCATCATATGGTTTATGAAATTGTTGATAACTGTGTTGATGAAGCTTTAGCAGGATATTGTACAGAAATAAATGTAACTATAGAACCAGGAAATATTATTTGTGTAGAAGATAATGGTAGAGGTATACCAGTAGAAATTCACCCTAAAACTAAAATATCAACAGCTGAGACAGTTTATACTGTTTTACATGCTGGTGGAAAATTCGGTGGAGACAGTGGATATAAAGTTTCTGGCGGACTTCATGGAGTTGGTGCTTCTGTAGTTAATGCTTTATCTTCATGGACAGAAGTTACTATAAAAAGAGATGGCGGACTTTACCAAATGTATTTTGAAAAAGGAAAAACTATTAAGAAATTAGAAAAAATAGGGGATGCAAAAGGAACAGGAACTAAAGTTAGATTCTTAGCAGATGATACTATTTTTGAAAGTTTAGATTATAGTTACGAAACTCTAGAAAAAAGATTTAGAGAAATGGCATTTTTAACAAAAGGTTTAAAAATTATAATAGAAGATAAAAGAGAGGAAACTCCTAAAAAAGCAGAATTCTGTTTTGAAGGTGGCTTAAATTCTTTTGTTGAATTTTTAAATAAAAATAAAGAAAAATTACACAAATCACCAATTTATATAGAAAAAAATGGTGAAATTCCAGTTGAAATTGCAATTCAATATACAACAAGTTATTCAGAAAATATTTATACATTTGTAAATAATATTAATACAATAGAAGGTGGAACTCATTTAGAGGGATTTAAAAGAGCGTTAACAAAAGTTTTTAATGATTATGCAAGAAGTCATAAGTTTTTAAAAGAAAAAGATAATAACTTACAAGGTGAAGATATAAGAGAAGGTATTACAGCTGTAGTATCTGTAAAAGTTAAAGAACCACAATTTGAAGGACAAACTAAGACAAAGCTAGGGAATAGTGAAGTTACAGGTGTTGTTCAAAGTATGGTAAATGAAGCTTTATCAAACTTTTTAGAAGAAAATCCAAATGTTGCTAAATCTGTTTTGGAAAAATGTATTAGTGCATCTCGTGCTAGAGAAGCCGCAAGAAAAGCAAGAGAATTAGTAAGAAAGAAAAATTCTTTAGAAACTTCAACATTACCTGGTAAATTAGCAGATTGCAGTAGCAAAAACGCTGATGAATGCGAAGTTTATATAGTTGAGGGAGACTCTGCTGGTGGAAGTGCAAAACAAGGTAGAGATAGAAAATTCCAAGCTATATTACCTTTATGGGGAAAAATGCTTAATGTTGAAAAGGCAAGAGCAGATAAAATTTATGGAAATGATAAATTAAACCCTGTAATTTTAGCTGTTGGAGCTGGAATAGGACCTGACTTTGATATTACAAAAATTAGATATGGAAAAGTTATAATTATGGCTGATGCAGATGTTGATGGTGCACATATTAGAACATTATTATTAACATTCTTCTTTAGATATATGAGACCATTAATTGAAAACGGAAATGTTTACTTAGCTCAACCACCTTTATATAAATTATCTAAAAAAGGTATGAAAGATGTATATTGTTATACTGATGAAGACCTAGATAAAGCATATAAAGAATTAGAAGAAAAAGGAATTTCTAGAGATCAATTAGGACTTCAAAGATACAAAGGTTTAGGGGAAATGAACCCAGAACAATTATGGGATACAACAATGAATCCTGAAACTAGAATTTTAGTAAAAGTAACTATGGATGACGCTATAAAAGCAGATGAAATATTCTCTTTATTAATGGGAGATGAAGTTGAGCCAAGAAGAGAATTTATTCAACAAAATGCAAAATATGTTAAAAATTTAGATATTTAAAAATAAAATTTAATGGCAGAGAAAATTAATTTCTCTGCCATTAATCTATAAAGCTAATAATAATCTTAACTAAAACTAATATATCTAATATTGTAACCTAATATATATTGCTATATAAATAAGCTAGATACCAAATATATTAATCAGTCGCTTGACCATTAGTACACCACAAGTAACTGTATTCATCCTGAAAGGACTAATAACAACCACTAAAAATATATTAGATATAAAAATAATCTTAGCTCGAATTTATTACCTATAATTTGACCATATATTTTTAAATTAAAAATATAGAATAAATATAAAAATAATTTTTATACAGCCTACATACAAATAATAAATTCTTATCGCCGACCTATTATAATATATATACATACACTATAATAAATCTTTGCTCGAATATTATTAAACAAAAAATTATCTAATAATATTCTTCGCTCAACTATTATTAACCTTATAACATTATTATGAACAAAACGAAAAAAAATATTCAAAAAAATAAAAAAATTTTAAAAAAAGTTGAAAGAAGAATTTTTAGATAAATAAAATGTATTAATAAAGGATTTTTTAAAAATATTAAAATAAAAAATAAAATTCATTTTTAACTTTTGTCGATTTTTGTCGATGAAAAGCTCTTGACAAAGATAAAAAAAGAGAGTAGAATGCAAAATAAATTGGAGGTGAAAAAAATAAGAAAAAAAACTTTGCAGGAATGGCTGCCAATTCAAAAAATATATGATGATGGAATTGTAAAAACAAAAGATAATAGATTAATAAAAATAATAAAAATAAATCCAATTAATTATAATTTAAAATCGGATTTAGAAAAAGAAGCAATTTTAAATTCTTATAAAATATTTTTAAAAACATGTAATTTTGATATCCAAATTTTAATTCAAAGCAATAAAATGGATTTAACTCCACACATAAAAAATATTCAAAAAAATATCTCCAAAAAAGAAAATAAATATTTAAAAGAAATTTCAAAAGAATATATTAATTATATAAATAAAATTAATTTAAATAGAAAATCAGCATCAAAAGATTTTTTTATAATTATTTCAAACAAAATTAATTCAAAAAAAGATTCATTTAATTCAGAAGAAATTTTAAAAAATGATTTAAAAGAAAAATATTTTAAAATAAAAGAATGTTTATCAAGGTCAGGAAATTCTGTATTCGAACTATCAACAAAACAAGAAATTGAAAAAATATTTTTTTCTTTTCTTAATACTAAAAAATATTTAAATAAAAAAATATAAAAATAAAAATTAAAATAAAAAAATATAAAAATAGAAATTAAAATAGAAAAATAAAATATAAAAAAATTTAAAAATAAAAAATAATAAATAAAATTAAATAAATAATAAATTAAAGGAGGAGAAAAAAATAAAAAAGCAAAAAGAAGATAAAAACAATTTTTTTTCAGGAGCAATAGATGAAAAAGATGAAATAAGTCCATCATATATAAATATGGAAAATCCTAAATATTTAGAAATAGATGATTTGTATTATTCAGGGTTAATAGTGGTAAATTATTATAGAGAGCAAAACGATATATTACTAAAGACATTAATAGAAACAAACATAAATATGAATATTTCAATTTTTTATGAAAAGCAAGATTCATATAAAACAATAAAAGATTTAACTTATCACATAGGAAATGTAGGAGTAGAATTAAAAGAAAGCAATCAAAATAGAGAAGATATTGATATAGCAGCTTTTACATATAATGATGCGAAATATATAAGAAAAGAGATTCAAGTAAATAATCAAGATATATATTTTCTATATATTTATATTACAGTTTATGCAGATAATAAAAAAGATTTAGAATATTATTTAAATAAAATAGAAGGAATAGCAGAAAGTAAGGGAATGCAAACTAGAAGAGCAAATTTTAGACAAGAAGAAATATTTTTAACTAATTTACCAATAATGGAAAATAATAAAAGTATAAAAGAAGCAGCAAGAAGAAATATTCTAACATCAGGATTGTTGTCAACTTATCCTTTTATATCTTCTACGATATTTGATAAAAATGGAATATTTATAGGAACTAATATTTATAATAATTCATTAGTTTTTATAGATAGGTATAATACTGAAAAATACAAAAATGCTAATATGTGTATTTTTGGAACAAGTGGTGCCGGGAAATCCTTTTATACAAAATTGTTAATTTTAAGATATAAATTATTAGGAATAAATCAATATATAATTGACCCAGAGAGAGAATACAATAATTTATGTGAAAAATTAAAAGGGACACAAATAAAAATAGGACCAAATTCAAATACATATATAAATATTTTAGAAATAAGGAAAGAAAGTTTAGAAGAAGGAGAAAGTGGATATTTAGCTACAAAAATTGGAAAATTAATAGGATTTTTTAATCTGATTTTTGGAGAATTAGATGAAGAAGAAAAAGCCATAATTGAAGAAAAATTAATAAAAACATATAAAAATAGAAATATAAATTTCGATGATAATAGTTTATATAAAACAGTAAAAAATAAAATAGTTTTTAAGGAGCCTAATGAAATGCCAATATTAGGAGAGCTATATGAAATATTAGGGCAAGATAAAAACACTAAAAAATTTCAAACAAAACTAATTCCATTCGTTAAAGGTTCAATGAAATTTTTTAATGAACACTCAAATATTAGACTGGATAATGATTTAATAGTTGCAGACATTTATGATTTAGGGGAAGAAAATATAAAATATGGAATGTATTTATTTACAGAAATTTTTTGGGACAAAATTAAAGAAAATAGAAAAAAGAAAAAAGCAATATATTTAGATGAAATTTGGAGGTTAATAGGAGTTACTTCTAATAAAGAAGTTGCAAGTTTTATTTATAAAATATTTAAAACAATTAGAAAATATAGTGGAAGTGGAGTAGCAATAACACAAGACATATCAGATATATTTAGTTTAGATAATGGTACATATGGAAAAAGTATTTTAAATAACTCTAGTATAAAAACTTTTTTTGCATTAGAAGAAGAGAATATAAAAATATTATCTGAATTTGCAAATTTATCAGAAAAAGAAAAAATAGAAATAAAATCCTTAAAAAGAGGAGAATGTTTAATGTTCGTAGGAGAAGATCATATATTAACAAAAATAGAAAGTTCAGAAAAGGAAATAGAAATTCTAGAAGGTGAAGACAAAAATGAAAAGAGTAATAACAGCTATTGATGATAAAAATATAATTGAAAAGATATCTAAAAATAGAAATTTAAAAATAATTTTTAATAATTTAGAATATAGAGAAGGCATATTAGAAATTTTAGAAAAAATAAAAAATATAGATGTAATAATTATAAGTGAATTAATACCAGGAGAAATAAGTATAGAAGAATTAATAAAAAAAATAAGAAAAGTAAATAAAAAAATTGAAATTATTTTCATATTAAATAAAAATGATTTAGAAAAAATAAATAAACTAAAAGAATTAAAAATAGATAAAATTTATATAGAAAATAAAAATAGTAAAAAAATAAAAAATGAAATTAATATATTAAAAATAATTAGTAAAAAAATAGAAAACAAAATTAATATAACAAAAATAAATAATAATAAAATAATAAATATATTTGGAAAAAATAAATCAGGAAAAACAACAATAATTTTTTTAATAATAAAATATTTATTAAAAAATAATAAAAAAATAT
>USHX01000013.1 GCA_900554565.1 uncultured Clostridium sp. | reverse complement strand
TTAATGTTTGTGGTGTTACAACATCTAAGTCTTGAATTGTCATTCTTTCACGAACTACTCTTTCAAGTCTTGTTAATCCAATTCTGAATTGGTTTTGTAATAATTCTCCAACACATCTAATTCTACGGTTTGCTAAGTGGTCGATATCATCTGGTTTTCCTAATCCATGTGATAAGTTGAATAGGTAGTTTATTGATGCTATCATGTCTTCTGTTGTTATGTGTTTTGGAATTAATTCTTCCATTCTTTCTTCTAATGCTTTTACTAAATCTTTTTCTTCTGTATTGTCTACTATGTTTTTAAGTACATTGTAGTTTACTAATTCTTTTATATGTAATTTGCTTAAATCAACTGTTGGTAATACTTTGTGGATATTGCATGTAGCATTTCCTATTATTCTTATTGTTTTGTCTCCCATTGTTATATCTACTACATTGATTCCAGCATTTTGAATGTTTTCTGCTGCTTCTTCTGAGATTACTTCTCCTGCTTGTACTAATACTTCTCCAGTTTCACTGTCGATTATGTCTTTTGCAGATACTTTTCCTTCTATTCTTCCAGCTAATGCTAGTTTTTGGTTAAATTTGTATCTTCCTACTTTTGCTAAGTCATATCTTCTGTTGTCATAGAATAATCCGTTAAATAGATTTCTTGCAGCTTCTACTGTTGGTAGTTCTCCTGGTCTTAATTTTTTGTATATTTCTATTAAGGCTTCGTCTTGATCTTTTATTGTGTCTTTGTTTAATGTTGCTTTTAACATTTCTTCTTCACCAAATAGTTCTAGCATTTGGCTGTCTGTTGTTAGACCTATTGCTCTTAATACTGTTGTTACAGGTACTTTTCTTGTTCTGTCAACACGTGCCCAGAATATGTCGTTTCCATCTGTTTCGTATTCTAACCATGCTCCACGTAATGGCATTACTGTTGATGTGTATGTTTTCTTTCCTGTTTTTGTGTCGAATTCTTCTGCATAGTAACATCCTGGTGAACGTACTAATTGGCTTACTACAACTCTTTCTGCTCCATTGATTACAAATGTTCCACTGTCTGTCATTAGTGGGAAGTCACCTAAGTAGATTTCTTGTTCTTTGATTTCACCTGTTTCACGGTTTATTAATCTTACTTTTACGTGTAATCTTGTAGAGTATGTTGCATCTCTTTCTTTTGCTTCTTCTACTGAGTATTTTGTTTTCTCTTCCATGTAATAGTCGAAAAATTCTAGAACTAAATTGCCTGAGTAGTCTTCAATTGGTGATATATCTTTTAGTACTTCTCCTAATCCTTCTTCTATGAACCAGTCATATGAGTCTTTTTGGACTTTGATTAGGTTTGGCATTTCGATATAGTCGCCAACTTTTGCGAAATCTTTACGAGAGGCTTTCTCGTATTTCACTTCTTTAATTTTCAAAAAAATCACCTCATAAAAAATTTTTAAGCAGATTGAAATTTATTTTTCTAAAAGAAGTCCTTCTTAAATATAATTTGCTTGTCTTTGGATTTTGCTTGTCTGCTCTTACAAGCTCTTTCCTTAGGGCTCCTTATATTTAATTCCTCTTCTTTTAACTTTTTAACTTATGTTTGTTTTGCAAAAATTGCTTGATTTAAATTCGTTTTTCGTATAGTTCCCCATACTATATTTTAATCTACAATATGATATCATATTTTTTCTACGGATGTCAATAGTTTAGAGATTTTTTTACATTTTATTTTCAAAAAAAGATATGTCTTCATAACATATCTTTTTCATTTCTAATTTTTATTAACTAAGCATTGCTCCAACTGCTCCAAATACTCCCATTGATGCTAGTCCCATTATGATTCCTGCTAGTACTACTCCCGCCATTACTGCTATAATACTTTTCTTGAAATCCATATCTAACAAGCTTGCTGCTAAAGTTCCTGTCCAAGCACCTGTTCCTGGTAATGGAATCCCTACAAATAGGAATAGTGCCCAATATAGTCCCTTTCCTGCTTTTGCTTGTAGTTTTTTTCCACCTTTTTCACCTTTTTCTAAACAGAATGTGAAGAATTTTCCTATGTATTTTTTATCTGCTCCCCATTCTAATACTTTTCTTGCAAAAAAGAAGATTATTGGAACTGGTAGCATATTTCCTATTATACATATTGCATATAAAGGAAGTAATTGCATTGGTTCTCCCCATAATGTACTTAGTCCTACTGGTACTGCTCCTCTTAGTTCTATTAATGGTACCATTGAAATTAAAAATACTAATATATATTTTTTTAACATGTTTATTCTCCTTATTTTCTTATTTTACCAAGCCTCATTATACTATAAGGTTTTGTAGTTGTAAAGGCTCTTTAGTAATCGATATTATCCTTTTGTTTTTCTGCTAATTTCATATTAACATAGTCTTCTATTACTATTTTTATAACAGCCATAACTGGCACAGCTAGGAACATTCCTAATATTCCAAAATATGCTCCACCAACAGTTACTGCAAATATTACAAGTAATGGACTTATTTTTAATGATTGTCCTATTATTTTTGGATTTATGATGTTTGCATCTATTTGTTGCAATATTATTACAACTATTAACATCCATATTGCTTGTGATAATCCACCAGTTATTAATGTTATTAATCCTGCCAGTACTACCGCAATTATTGCTCCTATGTATGGTATCATGTTAAATAGCCCTATCATGAATCCTAGTAATGGAGCAAATTTTATTTTCATTATTGTCATTGCTATTGTTGTTAATATTCCCACTACAACTGCATCTAAAAATTGACTTGCTACAAATTTGAAGAATATTTCGTTTGAATTGTTGAAATATTTGTCTATGTTTTTATATGTTTTGTCTTTAAACATTGCTGCTGCAAATTTCTTTAATGATTTTATAATTTGTGTTCTTTCTGATAATATATATATTGATACAATTACTGCTACAAATACGTTAAATACACTTGTTACGGCATTTATTGCTCCCATTAAATATCCTAACACATTATCTAAATTAAAGTATTTTTTTAAATTAATATTTTGTACATTTGTTATTAATTCTTTTACTATTTCTCCTTTTAGCATTGAGTCTTCTGGTAGTTCATTGTATTTATGAATTGCTGTGTCTACATACCATTGAAGGTTGTTAAATAGCTCTGTGACACTTTCTATTACTACTGGTAATATAAAGTTTATTAGTATCATTATTAATAACACTACTATTAAATAAACTGTTATTATACTTAATGTTCTTGATTTTTTTCTTATTAATTTGCTTTTTGATTTTGTGTATGCTTCTTCTATCTTTTTGCATGGCATGTAAAGTAAATACGAAATTAGTATTCCTGCTAAAAATGGTCCTAGTATATCAAAAAATTTCCCTACTTCTCCCATTATATTTCCAAAGTTGTCTAATGCTTTATATACTACTATTATTGCTACTCCTAGCAAAAACCAGTATATCCATTTTTTCCAATGATTTTTTATTTCGCTCATTTTATTTTTCTCCAATCTCTATTATTTTATATCTATTTCTAATTCTACTGGACAGTGGTCACTTCCTAAAATGTCGGTATCTATTCTTGCTTCTTTTATTTTGCTTTCTATGTCTTTTGATACTATAAAATAGTCTATTCTCCACCCTACATTCTTTTCTCTTGCTTTTCTCATATATGACCACCAGCTATAGATATTTTCTTGTGTTGGATATAAATATCTAAAACTGTCTATAAATCCTGCTTGTAAAAGTTCTGTCATTTTATTTCTTTCTTCATCTGTAAAACCTGCACTTCTATGGTTGGTTTTTGGATTTTTTAAGTCTATTTCTTTGTGTGCTACATTTAGGTCACCACACATTATTACTGGTTTTGTTTCGTTCAATTTTAGTAAGTATTTTCTTATTTCATCTTCCCATATTTGTCTATATTCTAGTCTCTCTAATTCTCTTTTTGAATTTGGTGTATATATATTTACCATGTAGAATTTCTCGTATTCTAGTGTTATTACTCTTCCTTCTTTGTCATGTTCTTCTATTCCTATTCCATATGTTACATTCAACGGTTCTTTTTTTGTGAATATTGCTGTTCCTGAATAGCCTTTCTTTTCTGCACTGTTCCAATAGCTTTTATATCCTTCGAATTCTAATTCTACTTGTCCTTTTTGACATTTTGTTTCTTGTATACAGAATATGTCTGCATTTGCTGTTTTAAAGAATTCTTTAAATCCTTTTGTTATACATGCTCGTATTCCGTTTACATTCCATGATATTAATTTCATAATTTTAATTCCTTTTTATATATTTAGATTTTTCGTGGTTCTACCTATAAACCATTGTTTCTTTGTTTTATAAGTATATCACTTTTTCCCGATTTTTAGCAATATTTATTGTGATTTATTTTAGAATTTTCCTATAATATCAAAAAACCAGCTTTTGGCTGGTTTTGATTTTATATTCAATTATTTAGTTAGCAACACTTACTGGTAAGTATTTTACTCCCCATTGTAATGCTGCTGAGTGTGAGCTTACATATACGTCTATTCTGTTTCCTTGTATTGCTCCACCTCTATCTTGTACTGTATATACGTGTCCACCTATATTTAGTTTTGTTCCAAATGCGAATTTGGCTGGTGCTGCAACTGTTACTCCTGCTGTTGCTTTTGCTCCTGATGCTGTTCTTCCTGTTGATTTTCCACAACATTTTGCACATGAACAGTATGCTGTTATTTTATATGTTTCACCACCAATTACTGCTGTTGATGTTGTTGATACTGGTGTTCTTGATGTTTCTGCAGCTCTTGATGTTGTTTTTGTAGCCTTTTTTTTAACTTGAACTATTTTGTTTTCTGGTTCTTTTACTACTACTTCTGATATTACTGTTTTTTCAATTTCTACGTCATTTTGATATTTTATTTTGTATGTTACTTCTTTTAGTCCATCTTTTCCTTCTTTTAGAACTTTGTTTGTTACATTTTCTTCTGTTCCTGTTGTGTTTCTTGTAACTGTTTCATATGGTATTGCAACTTGTTCAACTACTATTTTTTCAGTTATTGGTGCATAGTTTTCTAGTAATTGGTCTAGTGATGTTTTTACACCTTCTTCTGATATTTTTGATATTTGAACTTCGTTGTATGATTTGTCTGTTATTTGTATTGTTTGACCAGCTTCTATTTCAGTTTCTTGGTCTGGAATTGTTTTTTGTTTTTCTTCTAGTACTATGTTGTTTTCTTCTAGCACTTCTTTAACAGTTGTTTTTCCTGTTAGTGCTGTCATTTCATATCCGTTTTGTAAAATAATTTTTACATCTTTTAGGTTTGTGTTTACTGCTAATACTCCGATTCCTGATATTAAAATCAAGATTATTGTTACACATATGATTTTCATTATAGAAATTGAAGCTTTTTCTTCTCTTTTCATAAAAATTAATTACCTCCTTTTTGGCAACATGTTTATTATACTATTTTTTTGCTGTTTTGTCAAATTCTACCGATTTTCTTACTCTTGCATATGTTTTGTGTTTTTCGATTTTTGTCGTTTTATGTTGCTCTTTTCTGAAGTATAAATAATTTGTCCATTTGCTAGTTTTTCATTTTTTGCTATATTTTATTATATGCTTTTATTTCATTTTTATTACATTTTATTTTTAACACATTGCTGCTTTTATTTCTTTTAATTCTTGATCTGTTATTTTTGTAACCTCTATTACCGTTTTTTCATCAATATTTTTTCTTAGCATTTCTTTTATCAATTCATATGTAGTTGATTTTGTTGTGTCTTCCACAGCCTCTTTCACTGCCTTTTCTTCCTTATCATCAAAATATTTTCTTAATATGTCTATAAACATAGTATCATCTTCCTTTCCTTTTAAATTTTCTAAAATTCCTTTTGTTTTCTCTTTGATTAATTTTTCCGGTAATAAATATTTTAATATTAAATTTATAAAATATTTTTCATCTGAATCCAAATCTTTTTTAGTTATTTCTTTTAATGTTTCTAATATTTCTTCTGGATTATCTAGCTTTTCTAAAAGTATTGCTTTTGATAAAATACTGTCTTTTCTCATCAACTCTTCTTTTGATATTTTGCTTCCATCTACTAAGTTATATTTGAATTGTAGATTTTGGCTTTTGCTCTCATATTGTCTTTCTTCTAGTGTTATTGGAACTTTCCATTTTTCTCTTCCAGTATACAAAACTATTGGTATAACTACAGGAAATATCTCTTTACTACTTTTCATTTTTTCTTTAGTTATAGCACTCTTTATTATTGCCATACTATATTCCAACATTCTAAATGGCATTGAATAATCCACTTTGGTTTGATGTTCTATTAAAAAAAATACTGGCTTACCTTTTAATTTATATATTACATCTGATTCTCTGTTTTCAAGTTCTGGTAATACAAACTTTCTATTATATTTTTCCAACTCACTTTCTGATATTTTATAATCAGATTTTTTATTTATAATTTTTGCACCTTCTCTTTTATTGTCCAATATTTCTTTAAAGATTTTGTCATGCTTTTGTTTCTTTGTTTTTTCTATTACATATTTTGTTTCTTCTTCTCTCACTCCTAAGCTTCCTTCTTGATATCTTAGGTAATCTATATATGTATATTTTTGCATGTATTTGCTCCTTTCATGTTTATATATAGCCCCTATTTTATTAACACATTGCTGCTTTTATTTCTTTTAGTTCTTGATTTGATATTTTTGTAACTTTTTTTATGAATTCTTCATCTGCATTATTTTTTAGCATTTCCTTTATTAATTCATATGTAGTTGTTTTTGTTGTATTTTTTTCAACAGTTTTTGTTACTTTTTCTACTGCCTCTTTTACAGCCTTTTCTTCCTTATCATCAAAATATTTTCTTAATATGTCTATGAACATAGTATCATCTTCCTCTCCTTCTTCCATTACCCTATTTTGATTCAGGTATGGCAAACATTCTTTATATGTGTATGTTTGCATGTTTTCTTCTCCTTTCATTTTACAAAAAACGTAACTTGGTTTCAATACTATTTCATTCAATATTTACCTATTGGTAATATTGATAATATTTTTAATACATATTATTTTTTTTGCTTTTTATTTTCTATTTTGTTGAATTTTTGCCCGAATCGGCTTTTGATTTAATTTTTGAATAAATTATAATTTATAAATTTTGATATTGCTAGTACTTGCAAAACTTATGTTACCTATTCTAACAAATTATTTGCATTATTGCAATACTTTTTGAATATTTTTTATTGTATATTTTATTCTATTATGATATTATAACTTATATTTATTAAGATAGGAGGAATTATCTATGGTTGGTTTAATTATTTTAGCTGTCTTAGTTATAATTATTGTCGCAATTATAAGCTTATACAACGGTCTAGTTCAAGCTAGATTAAAAGTTGACAATGCTTGGAGTCAAATTGACGTTCAATTACAAAGAAGATTTGATTTAATTCCAAACTTTGTTGAAACTGTGAAAGGTTATATGACACATGAGAAAGAAACTTTCGAAAAAATAGCTGCACTTAGAACTTCATGGGCTAATGCAACTAGTGTTTCTGAAAAAGCTAATTTAGATGGTGAACTTTCAAACACTTTAAAAACAATTATGGCTGTTTCTGAAAGTTATCCTGAATTAAAAGCAAATCAAAACTTTGCTGATTTATCAGAAGAATTAAGAAATACTGAAAATAAAATTTCTTTTTCAAGACAATTTTATAATGATGCAGTAACTATGTATAATGCCAAATTACAACTATTCCCTTCTAACATCGTTGCTGGAATGTTTAATTTTACAGCTCGTGACTTATTTAAAGCTGAAAGCGATGAGGCTAGAAAAAATGTTAAAGTTGATTTTGGAAATAATAATTAATAATATGGAGTCTGAATTTTATGTTTGAAACTACAAAAAAGAACAAATTTGAGTCTGGCATTATTATTGGGATTTTCATGTTATTTATTACCCTAATTGTGTATTACATTTGTAATGCATTGAAACTTGGAGAAATGTCAATTGTTATTGCTTTGATTTTCTCTATTGCTTCTGCATGGGGTTCTTATTATTACAGTGATAAAATTGTTTTGTCTTTAAGTAATGCTAGACCTGCAACTAAAGAAGAGGATTTAAAGTTAACAAATATATTGGATTCATTGATGGTTGCTTCTGGGCTTTCACATAAACCACGTTTATATGTTGTTGAAGATGAACAGCCAAATGCTTTTGCAACTGGAAGGAATCCTGAAAATGCAGTTATTTGTGTTACTACAGCACTTCTTGAGAAACTTGACTACTATGAATTAGAAGGCGTTATTGCTCATGAGATGAGCCATATTAAAAATTATGATATTCGCCTTAGTTTAGTTGTTTCAGTTATGGTCGGATTTATTGTTATGCTTTCAGATATGTTTTCTAGAACCATCTTTTGGGGTGGTTTGAAGGATAATGATTCTGATAGTGATAGCAAAGCAAATGGCATTTTAATATTACTTCGGATTGGTTTGCTTAATTTTAGCACCAATTTTTGGTTCATTAATGCAACTTGCTTTATCTAGAAAAAGAGAATTTTTAGCTGATAGTACTGCTGTAGAATTTACTCGTAACCCAGATGGTTTGATTTCTGCTTTGCAAAAATTAGAAGCAGATGCTAACCAATTGAAAACAGCAAATTCTGCTACTGCAAATATGTATATTGTTAATCCTTTTAAGAAAAATACAGATGAGGGCAAAAGAAAATCTTCTAGTTTGTGGTCAACACATCCTAGTACAGAAAATCGTATTGAAGCTTTAAGAAATATCAAATAGAGTCAGTACATGCACTGGCTCTTTCATTTATGAAAATATTAACTTTCTTATAATGTGAAAAAGGAACTATATATTTTTTATTCATCTATTTCAAACACTTTCATTGCATTATTATATGTAATTTCTGCCACTTCTTCTACTGTCAAACCTTTTACCTCAGCCACTTTTGCAGCCATATATTTAACATTTCTAGGATCATTTCTTCTTCCGCGCAATGGTTCTGGAGAAAGATATGGACTATCTGTTTCAATTAACATTCTATCATTTGGAACCATTTCAATTATTTCATTTGCATTTTTAGAATTTTTAAATGTTACAGGTCCTGCAAATGATATATAAAATCCCAGTTTTAATCCTTCTTTTACTAATTCTCTATTTAATGGACAACAGTGGAAAATACCACATTTTTTCACATAATTGTTTTTTAAAATTTCTAATGTATCCATAACTGCTTCTCTTGTGTGTATTTGTATAGGCAATTGAAATTCATTTGCTATTTTTATTTGCTCTATAAACGCCTTTTTTTGTAGTTCTTTATTTTCTTGATTCCAATGGTAATCTAATCCTATTTCGCCTATTGCAACTGTTTTTGAATTTTGTTTTACTAATTTTCTTATTTTTTCTAGTTCTTTCCACAGTTCTTCTTCAGTTTGTGGAATATCGTTTGGCGAAATACCACATGTTGGATAAATATATTCGTATTTTTTAGATAATTCTATTGCTTTTTTTGATGTTTCTAAGCTATATCCTGCTGATACGAATTTTTCTACATTTTCGTTATGAATTTGTTCTATTAATTGTTCTCTATCTTCATTAAATTTGTCATCATCTAAGTGTGCATGACTGTCAAAAAGTTTCATTTTTATCATTCCCTTCTAAAATGCAAATTTGGTTGGAAAAACAAATTATTTTCCAACCCATTTTTTATTTTGCAAGTACAACTACATTTGCTACTGCATAACTTTTGCAATGTGATATACTTATATCTATATTTTCTATGTTTTTCAAGTCTACCCCTATTACTTTTAGTTCAGGTCTACCTTGCTTGTTGTTTAATACTTCTATATCTTTCCAACATATTTCATATTTGTCTTCTAGCTTCCATGATATTGCCTTAAATAAGGCTTCTTTGGCTGCAAATCGTGCAGCATAGTGTTGATATTTTTGCTTTTTTTTGCTTTCACAATATTCAATTTCTTTTTTTGTATATACTCTTTCTAAAAACTTTTCTCCTAAGTTTTCGATACTTTCTTTTACTCTTTCAATTTCTATTATATCAGTGCCACATGCTATTTTCATTTTGGTTTATCCCTTTCGTTTAAATACAGGTTTTGAAATTATGCTAAATTTCAATTATTTTTATAATTTATTTGTGCCTAACATTATAAAATTCAATATATTAAATATTAATGATGCCACTAAAACTACACTTATGGCTATTGTTGCAAATTTGTTTTTTTCTATATTTAAGTCTTTATATAAAATGTCATACTTGTTTTTTACTTCTGCAAATAGTTTTTCTGTTTCAAGTGCTTCTTGAATTTTATGGTTTAACATTGTACCTGTTTCATCTTCTGTTATTTCTTGTATCCACATGTTTTTTGTAAATTCGATGAATTTATTTCTTGCTTTTTTTAGTCGTTTCGGATTTTTAAATTCTTGTTCTATTTTTTTTAGTTCTATTTTTTTGTATAGATTTAATATATATGTATATAAGTATTGTTTTTCATATTCATCTGGTAATATTGTATAATTATTCATGTCTGCACTTGATGAAAATAACATTACTCCTTGTTTACTTAGTGCTACTTTTGCATATTTCCATTTTGACATTGTTTTTATATTTTCGCTTTCTATATTTCTGCTGTTGTCTGCTGGAAATATTAGTGCATATTTTTCGAAGTTGTGCTTTATTTTCTCAAATTCGTTTTCATGGTTCCATGCTGATTGGTCTATACATACATATGAATATGTTAAAAATCTTTCTGTATCTATGTCTAGTTTTGAAGCTCCTAAATTTGCACCTGTTATTCCTGTTATAAATTCTCTAAATGTTTCTACATCTTCAAAACTACTTGTTTGTAAGCGAATATTGTCATATTTATCTAAGTTTGTTTGTTCTTGATTTATACTTTTAAATTTGTAGTTGAAGTTTAATATGTTTGCAAAATTCTGATAGTCTTCTATACTTGTTTTTATTGCTAAAAAGCATATTCCTGTTTTAAAACATATTACTTCTATTTTTTGCACGTTAAAAAATATGCCTTTTTTCTCATCAATTTTTCCTTGTATGTCTTTTTTTAAAGTGTATTCAAATATGTTGCATTCATATTTGCTAAGTATCGCTGCTCGCGTTTCTATTGGTAATTCTTCTAGTTTTTTTAGTTTGGTGTTTCCAAAGCTAAAGCTTGAGAATAAAAATTCTCTGGTTTTTGGTAAGAAATATTGATACATTTTTAAGTCTTTTTCTTTTTGGAATATTTTTAAGTTGCATCTTTTGTCTTTTAACATTTTTAATATGTATTTTTGATATCTATTTTCTTTTATTATGAACGGATGTATAAAATATGTGTATTGATAGTTTGTCTTTAGTTCCATTTTTTCCACCTTCTTTAGTATATTTATATATAAAATCACTTTTAACTTTAATATATAATTTTTATTTGCAACTCCCACCTTTTAACTGTCTGTAATTTCATAACAGACAGTATAAAAGTCGGTCCCCCCGAATTGTTGCTGCATAAAAATATATATTAAAGTTTGTTTATAAAATTTGCTCTATTTCTATCTATAATTACAATTGATTATAATAATTCATATTAATATCTTTTCCAAAATGCCATCTACCTATAAAATCAATTTTCAAATAATCTTCCAAATCATAAGTTGTATCTTGAACAACTTCACCTTTGGAATTTATAGCTCCCCATTTTCCATCTTTTTTAATTCCGGCATAACCATATGAATTTTGTTCAGTTGCATCATCATATTTATAATTAACTACTACTTTTCCATCTTTATCTACAAAACCATATTTTCCATCTTTTTTGCTTAAATACAATGTGTTTGATGTAAATATATCTGCTACATTTTTTTCTTCAAATTTGAAGTTATAGTATTTATTTTCATTGTTTTGTCTTAGTTCTATGTAGCCTTTGTCAGTGTCTAAATCAACTAAGATTCCTGTTTGTTTTGTTTCATATTCGCTGTTTATTATTTCATTATTGTATTTGTCATCTTCTGCTATGTATAAGTCCGCTTTTTCGTTATATACTAGGCTTACATATTTGAAGTCAATTTTGTTTTCTTTATTTTGGTCTATTATACCATATTTTCCATTTTGTTTTGCTATATATATTCCTGTTTTTGCTTCTTTTAAGTCTTCATATGTTGGTTCTATTAGTGTTGTTCCATCTAGTTTTATAGCTCCATATTTGTTTTGTTTTTTTATTATTGCACCATCTGAGTTTTTTAATATTTTTGTAATTTCATCATATCCTGATGTTAATGCTTCTGTGCCATCTTTTTTTACTGCTATTTGTTTTCCACCTTTTTTTACTACATATATTTCGTTTCCATATATGTTTGCAATTTCATCATATTTTGGTTCTAAAACTACTTCATTTGATGTGTTTACTATTCCGTATTTTTCGTTTTTTACAATAAATCCATCTTTGCTTTCTTTGCCTAAAGCTTGAATTTCTTGGTATTCTGGTTTTATTAGTGTTTTTCCTTCTGTTGTTGCTATTCCTGTTTTTCCGTCCTTTTCTATTTTTAGAGTTGCTTTTATTCCTGGTAATGCTAATATTTTGTCATATTCGCAACTTAATAATTCTTTTCCATCAAGGTTTATTAGTCCATATTTTCCATCTTTTTCTACTTTTAAAGCCATGTCTTCATACCATAGGTTGTTGTTTTCATCTTGATTTGATATTGCTTCTATTTGGTCATATTGTGTTAATATTTCTTCATTTTTGCTGTTTAGTGCTTTTGTTTTGTATGTTCCTGCATTATAGTCTGTGTCATATGTGCATATAAACACATCTTTTTTGCTGTTTGGAACTATTATCATTTCTGCATATGATGGGTCTATTATGTTTTCTCCTTTTGCGTTTATTACTCCCCATTTGTTGTCTTTATATGCTGCAAAATAGTCTTCACTTGTTATTTTTCCTTGTTCTTTGCCTTTTCCTAGTATTCCTGCTAATACTACTATTGACATTATTATTACTATTACTGCTAGTATTGTTGCAAATACTTTTTTCATGTTTAGTTTTGGTTCTTCATATCTTCTTCCCCTGCTCAAACTTTTCAGCTCTCCTTTTTTCTAAATTTACATACTATTATACTCATGTCATCTTTTGCTACTCCGAAATTGTTGTCTATTGCTTCATTTGTTATTAGGTCTGCTATTTTTTGTGTGTTGTTTGTTTCTATATCTTCTAACATGTATTTTACCCATAGTTCTTTGTTTTTGTATTCTATGTTTGAATCTAATATTCCATCTGAACACATAAGCATTATTTCGCCTTTTTCTATGTCTTTGTCAAATGTTTGTACATGTGCTCCTTCTACTATTCCTGTTGGTAGTGAGTTTGATTTTATCATTTGCACTCTTTTTTTGTTTTTAATATATGTTGGACATGCCCCACTTTTTATAAATTCTATGTTACCTTTGTATAAGTCAATTATCGCTATGTCAAGTGTTGCAAATGTTTCTACATTTTTGTTTATTAAACTTGAGTTTATTAGGTCTAATGATATTTTTTTGTTAAATCCTGATAAAAGTAGATTTTCTAGTAGTTTTAGTGTTTGTTTGCTGCTTTCTTTTGCTTGTTTTCCGCTTCCCATTCCATCACTTATTGCTACTAAGTATTTTCCATCTTTTAGTCTTATGTTTAATGTGCTATCTCCTGATGCTTCACTTTTTGATTTTGTTTGTTTTGCTATTCCTATTGCCATTATGTATTTATCATCTGATAAGAAGTTTAGTCTTTTTCCTACACTTATTTCTTCATTAAATACTATTTTTTCTTTTAGTACTTTTGTTAGTATTTTTTCGATTGTTTCTATTTTGGCTAGTTCTAAGTTTTCTTCTACATATATTTCTATTAAATATCTGTCTTCCTTTTTTATGCTTATATCTTGTATTTCTATTTGTTTTTGTTTTATTAATTCTAAAATTTCTATTTTTTCTTTTCCATATTCTGTTTCTAAGTTTATGTCACTTTCTATTCCATTTGCCATGTCTTTTATTGCTTTTGATACTTCATCTAGTTGTTTTACTATGTTTTTCTTGTTTTGTTCTATTTTCTTTTTCCATATAAAGTCTGATTTGCATATTTTGTATGATGTGTTTATCATTCTTACCATTTGCATTATGTTTGATTCTAGGTATGTGCTTATGTTTTTGTCTTCAAATCCTACTATGTAGCTGTTACAATCTGCAAATATTTGTAGTAAGTCTTTACTTGTCATTTCTTGCTTGTCCAACATGAATTTGAAGATTTCATCTATTATTTTTCCATCTTCTTTTGCAATGTCATCATATAGCATGTTGTCTTTGTATGGTTCTAAGTTGTTTAATAATTCTGATATAAAGCTTTCTTTGTTTTCTTCTAAATATGCATTTTTTCCTTCTGTTTCTTTTGGTTCTTCTTTATATGTTGTTGCCATGTTTTGTATTGCTTGTGATACATTGTTTAAACTTGTTGCTACTTCTTTGCTTTTGTTTAGTGCTCTTTCTGGTACTACTGGTAGAAATTTTGAATTTCCTATAAATTCTTCTAAGTCTATATTAAAACTTTTTGGTATTGCTAATAGCCCTATTGATGCTATTAATATTTCTTTGAAGTGTATTAATTCTACTGTGTATCCATTTGATACATATGCAAGTGCTATGTTTCCTAATGTAAAGCCAATTACTACTCCTATTTTTCCAAATTTGTTTAATATTCCTGCTATCATTCCTGATATTGCATATGCTGCTATCATTATTGGTTCTGATGATGTTATTACACCTAATGTTACTCCTATTGTAACTCCTGATGTTGTTCCTACTAGTATTCCATTTTTCCAACCTAATGCCATTACTATTAATATGCTTAAAATATTTGTTATGCTAAATCCTAATATGTTTATTCCATTTAGGCCTCCAACAGCTATTGCTAGAAGTAAACTTGCTCCTATTACTTCTTCTATTGAAAATGCTTTGTTTTTGTGAAATTCTTTTGCTACAACTAGAGAATTTACAAATATTTTATAAAATACTAGTGCTAGTATTGATATTGTTATTGAGTATAGTACATCATATATTGTGAATCCTGATATTGCGAATTTTACTATTTGTATAAAAAGCGTTGATATAAATACGTTTTTTCCAATTTTTATTTTTTCGTTTCTTTCTTTTTCGTTGTATCTTGGTTTTATTATAAATAGTGTTGCTATCATTACTAATGATGTTATAAGATATTCTAAAAGCCCGCCTATTCCAAATTTTATTAGGTTTCCTATTAGTGATACTATTAATATTCCTAGTACTGGAACTGATGAGCCTATTCCTGCTCCTAATATGCTTAAACTAAATATTGAGAATTCTCCATTTAGGCTTACTAATGATAACATAAATGATATTAAGTATATTGCAATATTTTCTTTTGCAAATACGTTTGAGAATATGTTTATACTTTTTGTCTTTTCCTCTTGTTCTATTTCTATTGTGTTTTCGTTTATATTTTGAAACATCCTTACCACCTCTTTATTTTTATAGGCTTATTTTACTACTTGTCCTTTGTGGTTTTTGTCTTTTTTGGTCTGCAATTCCAAAAAAGTTTTTTGCTTTTTTTGATCTGTTTTTTGCTTTTTCTATATGTATTTTTTTTGTTTTTCTTTTTTCGATTTTTATTTTATTACATTTTATCAAATATTGTCAAGGATACATAAAAAACTCAGCTATAAGTTTTCCTTAATAACTGAGTTTTCTATTTAGTTTATTTTTTTAGTACATATTTTTTTATTAGTATTATTCCTGTTGTTAATATTCCTAAAGAACTTAGTGCTAACATTATCCATGCAATCGTATTTGTGCTTAATCCTGTTGGTGGTAGTATTACTAGACTTTCTGATGTTGAACTATCTGCTTCATATGTTGCTGTGTTTCCTGGAATGTAGTTTCCTGGTGTTGTTACTAGTATTGATCCTCCTGTTTTTCCTACTTCTATTATTTCTGCATTGTTTTCCATAAATGTTTCATCTGAGTTGTTTGCTAATAATTTTGTTGCTTTTAGTTCTACATTAAATGTTGTTTCACTATCTTCACCTATTGGTTTTAAAGCTTTTTGTTCATTTTCTGGTACTGTGTATAATAATATTCTGTTTACTAAATTTAAGTATGTCCTCATAGTATCTGTATCTTCTAGTTTTCTATCATTTCCTCTTGTCATTGCATTTTTATTGTTTATTCCATCAATTATACTCCAGTTTTCTGCATCTGTTGTGCTTAAATTATTGTCTGCATAATCTATTAATTGTTTTGGTGTTAATGTGATTATACTATTTTCATCATCTACATTTCCATAGTAATAATATTCTTCTGTTGCATAGTCAATTTCACTTGTATTCTTTATTTTGAATCCATATGTTATTTCTAGTGTTGCACTTTGTATTAATTCACTGTCTATTTCTATTTTTAGTTGTCCTTGTGATCCTCCTGCTACTTTTGGTACATATGATACATATTTTACTGTGTCTTCTAATTGTCCTTCACTATTTATTTTTGCATCTATTAATACGTTTCCATCTGCTAATACTACTTTTGCCTCTTTTACGTATTTTTCTAGTGATAGTTGTTGTTTTGCTCTTCTTGCTATACCAAAATCTATATTTTTTAATTCATTTTTGTATCCTTCTTTTTTTACTGGATATCCATCTTTTATTTTTATGCTTCCATCTTTATTTAGTTCATATTCATCTTTAGCACTATTTGTTGCATCTGTATTGTATTCTAGATTTACTTCAAAGTTTGGTGTTGTTGATGTCATTGTTGATATTATATTTTCATCATTTGGTGTTCTTATTCCATTATCATTATCTTTATAATCTTTTAATGAATGTTGTACTCCGTTTGTTACATCTTGTCCTTGTTTATCTATTTTTTGTCTTGTTTCATAGTTGTCTAGTGCATCTGAATATCTTGTGTCTGTATCTATTTTATACCACTCTAATCCAGTTTCTTTTTCAGCTTTGCTATCTTCTGTCCATACTGTTGACTTATAATTTTGCACTCTGTATACATATAGATTTCCATTTTTATCTTTGTTTGTTTGGCCTCCCCATGTATATTCTATGTGATATTTTCCTGGTAAGAATCCTCCTATTTCATAGTTTCCTTCTTCGTCCGTTTCTATTTCGGCTGGTATCCAGCCATTTTCTTTATCATATACTTTTGCTGTTTTTCCGGTCTTATCATCTACTAATCTTACTTTTATTTTATTTATTCCTTTGTCTGCTAGTTGTTTCGTATCGTATTTTCCATCACCTTGTCTTGTTTGTCCTGAAACTATATTATTGTCTGTATCATCACCTTGTCTTGTTTGTCCTGAAACTATATTATTGTCTGTATCATCTTCAAATACCATACCGTTTACTTTTCTCTCTTCTTGTAATTTTAGAAGTAGGCCTGGTGCTTTGTCTGTGTCATCTTCCCATGTTGTTTGGTCTGTTACATTCGTGTTTCCTGGTTGTGAGTCTTGGTCTATTCCTGCATATGTATTAGAATTCTTATCTTTTATTCCATATGATGCAATTTCTACGATGTTATCTAGTTTTACATCTATTCCTTTATCTAGTATTTGATATACTTGGTCTGGTTTTACTTTTAACTCAAGATAAATTTTTTGTTCACTTTGTGGTGGTATTGCAATACTTGCATTTAATATGTTCTTTCTGTAATTTTTATCATTGTCTCCTATTTCTGCATCATATTCTAATATCATACGCGCATCTGTTTCATCTATTACTCCATCTTGGTTAAAGTCTGCTTTTATTTTTTGTTCTTCATTAAAAGTTGTTATTCCTCTTACATATCTTAGGATCATTGTTGCATCTAAGAAATCTACTTCTCCATCTCCATTTACATCACCTATATCATATATTAGAGTATTATTAATTTTATTAAAACTATCGATTTCATTTACAACTTTACCATTTTCTACTTTGTTTCCAATCTTTACAAATGAATATTTTGAGTCATAATATTCATTTAAACTTTTTACTACTGCTGTTAAGTTTGTTGATTCGTTTTTCAATGATATTTCATATATTACATTTACTGCTAAGCTTGTTTTTCCTTCTTTTGCTGCTTGTATGTCTGATGCATATAATGCTCTTGTATATGATTTGTTTCCATATTTGTTTCCAAATTTTACTGTTGGATCTGTTGCATTTTCATCTGTTGCTATGTTTGTAAATCTATCTGCATAATTGTAAATGTGGTTATAGTCTCCTACCTGTACTTTTGCACTATATAAGTCTTTGTTTATTGCTATGTCTGGTTGCTCTCTTTCTTTTAGGCCTAAGTTGATATTTGTAAGTTCTGTTATTGCTTCTTGTCTTATTTGCTCTGCTGTTTTTATTCTATCTAAATTTCCTCCATATGCATTATTTGTGTTTGATTTGATTAGATATTGACTATATACTCCATTTACTGGATTTTTAGCTCCACTATATCCATATTTCAAGTTGTCTCCTAAGATTATTGTACTCTTATTGTTTTCTACATTGTATTTTAAGTCTGATGTCTTGTTTCCATTTTCATCTGCTGATTCATCTTTTCTTATTGTTGTGAATTTGTTGTTAAATGTGTCTCTTGCTGTTCCTTCTTTTGCTTTTGATGCATTTTCTTTACTTAAATTTATTGTGTCTACACTTTGATAACTCATTCCATTATATTCAAATTCTATATAATATCCATTTAGTTTGTCTATTTCTATTTTCTTGAATGTGTAGTTTCCGTTTGAGTCTGTTGTTGTTTCTGATACAATATTGTCTCCTTCTTTTAGTCTTACAATTATATTTTCTAGCTTTTTATCATTTTTATCATCTGAGACATCTTGGTATAGTTCGTTTGATGTTTCTTCTTTTCCTACTTTCCATGGCATGTCTTCCCATACATATCCTGATAGGTCTATATATTTACGTTTGTTTGTTACTAATGATGTTGTTGTTCCTCCTGCTTTTACATATAAACTTGAATTTATTGTTTTTGGCAAGTCTTCATATCCATAATGTGGATTTGCTGTTTCTACCAATTCATAATTTCCAGGATACATTAAGTTTATATTTATTCTTCCGTTGTTATCTGTCTTCAATGTTTGTGGAGTTGAAGAATATGTTGCTGTTCCATTATTATCTATTCCTACATATTGTCCTTGCATTTTACCATCTAACATTTTCATTGTAAATTCTACACCATTTAGAGATGTTCCTGTTGTTTCATCTGTCTTATTGATTTGAAGATTTCCTTTAATTAATATTTCACCAAAATTCACTTCATCTGTTTTTCCTGAATATGATACATTTTGACCACTAGCATGTGATCCCATTCTTTGTGTTTTCGCTACTGATGCAGTACCAAAACCAGAAGAATGGCTATGAACTCTACCTGATTGTACATCATAACAAGTATATATGTTTGTACCTGAGTAAGATTGTGTATATTTATATGCATCTGTTGTATTGAGTTTTATGTTTATGCTATTTATTTTCTCTGTATTTTTACTTACCATTATATAAAAAGTATAATCTTGATTTTGAGACAATCCTAGGTTCAAACTATTTCCTTGTAAATTTACAATTCTTCCTGCATTAGTTGATTCCTTTGACTGGCCGTTTTCCATATAATTTATTTTTATTGAACTTATGCTAGTTCCATCAGCATTACTTTTTATAGTATATGGTCCAACCAAATTACTATCAGAATCTAAATATACTGTATCCGCACTTTGCTCATTACTACTTATAGTCACACTTTTATTTGTTATTGCTCCTGACCAATTATCATAATGATTAATATCAGTTTTAGTGTAATTATAGTAATGGTATGCATAAGCACATTGATGATATCCTGAATCCAAGCAGAAAAATTCTGTTCCCCATGTTGCTGTACCATTTTCGTAAAAATGTCTGTTATTTCCAGAATCATACCATGTTCTAATATCTATTCCAGCAAAAGTTTGTGTTGTAATTACTCCCGTTACAAATAGTAACATAACGAATAATTTTAAACCTTTACCTATTTTTTTATTGCTAAATAAATTTTTCTTTATTGCAAAAACAACTAATGCTAATATTGCTAATGAAATTATTGTTATTATTGTGTATTTTGCAATACCTGTTTCTATAGATATTAATATTTCCGCTTCTGAATAATCATCTTCTTGTGCATTTTTATTTCCTGGTGTTGAATCTTTATCAGAAATATTATAAACATTTCTACTTTCAGCTATTTCTGCAACATTTTTTATGCTTCCAGTATCATTTTCAGTAAGTTGTTTTTTCAATACTAATGTTAGTTCTTTTGATTCTCCAGGTTTAATAAACTCACTAGATAAACTTGTATTTGTAACACTTCCATCATTATTTTTTATCCACCCTTTATTTTGAGAAACATCAAAAGTATATCCATTTGGTATATAATCTGCAATTTTACTTGCATATCCTTCTATATTTCCTTCATTTGTTACTTTTATTTTATATTCTATTGTTATTATTGCATTTTTTATTTGTTTTGACTTTATTTCAATTTTCGCAAATTGAGTATTATCATAACTATATTGTTTATTTCCATTTGGAATATTTAAGTTTATTTTACTAATATATTTATCTAATTTTAAATCAAATGTATCATTTGAAATTAACCCCATATCAATATTAGAATAACTTGAATTAGATATTGATAATGTATCTGTCATTCCAACTTTCTTTTCAATTCCATCTACTGAAACTTGTTTGTCAACAACATCTGAATTGCTATCTTCTGAAACTCCACTCTTTTTATAGGCTGTTAATCCATATTTCCCAGTATCATACTCAAATAATACCCAATAATTCCCGTTTTCTATATTAGTAAATTTATAAGCACCATTACTATCTGTTTGAATTTCTTGTGCTGTTCCATCTTGTTTTTTACTTAATGCTTTTGTATTTACATTATATAGTTTTACTTTAACACCACTTATAAATTGCTCATTTGAATCTCGTTTGCCATCTTTATTTTCATCTTTCCATACAACACCTGAAATAGAATTGTTATTTGGATTTTGATTATTTCCATTATCTCCGTTGTTATTGTTGTCATCTGAACCATTATTATTTCCATTATTATAGTTACTTACTAAGGTGAATTTCACAATATTTGATGTAACTGTCTTTATGTTATTTCCCTTTACAGTTACATAATTAGAAACCTCCCTTGTTGTTGCTACTTGTCTTGTTTGTGCAGTAAAAGTCATTTCTACTGATTTACCTGCTGGTATAACTAAATATTCATCTATGTCTGATCTATCTGTAAGATTTTCATTTAATAAATCTCTTTTTTGGTTTTCAATAGTATATTTAATATTTGCTTCTGCCTCTATATCATATTGTGTCTCTTCTGCATTGTCATTTTCTAGCACATATCTATTATAGTTTAATTCTATACCTTTTACATCTTCAGGTAATATATCCTCAACTTCTATATAAGTTCTAATTTTAGATGGATTTTTTATTGTTACTTTATATGTTATTATTTCATCAGGCTTTACTTCTTCTCCTTCTTTGTCTGCAGTCATTTGTACTGTTACATATTCTGGATATGATGTTCTTCTATTTTCATTTGAATAATATATTTCATTTCCGTTATCTTTTAATTTTGCTTCAAATGACATTGATATTGGTACTTCATTTACATTCTCATCAAAATTTTGAGTTTTTACTTTTATAGATATGCTTCTTGTTTGACCTGCACTTATTCCTGATATTAGTCCACTTAGTATGTTGTTTTCAAATTTTCCAAAGTCTTCTAACTCTGGGCTCTCTGTATCTTCATAGTATTTTGATTCAATTATATTCATTTCTTTTTGTAGTTCATTTGATGTAAGTTCTATGTTCTTTAAGTCTTCATTACTTGTATTCGTAATATCTAAGAAATAGTAAAATGAATTTTTAGAATCTCTTCCTATATATGATTTCAAATCTACTTTTAGTTTTGCTTTTACTATTTTGTTTTCTAATGTTACATTTTTTATTTCTTGTTTACCTGATACAGCTACAATTTTATTACTTATAGTTTTCTCTTCTATACCTTCTGCCAATTCATCAACTACAACTTCATAAAATCCTGTTTTAGTTTCTCCTGGATCTAATTTTTCTGCTGTAAATGTGTATTCTTTTCTACTTGGGTCTTTTTCATATGTGTAGTCTTCTTCATAATATGTTCCTCTATTTATTGTTGCATATTGTGTTCCTTCTGGGATTTGACAATTTATATTTATGTTCTTCATTTGAGTATCTGTTGTATTTTTTATTTCTACTACATATTTTATTATTTCTGTATCATGGATACTGTCTCCATTTGATATTTTTTTCTTTCCTATTTGTGCATATGAATTTAATTCAATATCTTCACTTTGTATAGTACTTGTTTTTGTTGGAGTAACTTTAGTCTCTTCATCTAATTTACTTTCTTCTTGGTTTTTTACCTCTGTTTTTACTGCTGCTATATTTACTTTTATTTCATTTGTATTTTTTTCTTCTTTTACATATTTATTTCCTGATATAGTTTCATTTGAATATGTAGTTGTTATTGTTTCTTCTTTTGATTCTATATCATTTTTTAATATAAGTTTTGCTGGTATTATAATGTCAGTTCCTTTATTTATTGAGTCTTCTATATATTTTGTTTGTGTACCTGTTAATTCCACAGTTATCACTTTTTTACCATTTTTTTCTGTTACTTGTGCATCTTTTAAAGATAATTCATCTGTATATAATACAGATACATCTCCAAGTACTACTTTTTCAACTTCTTCTGGTAATTCTATTTGTATTTTTGGATTTTTATATAGTCCATATTTTGCTGAGTTTGATTGCAATATTGCTGTTATTGTTACATCGTTTATTGCCTCATTTGTTAAATTACTATTGTCAATTGCCATTTCGACATTAGTGCTTGATTGTTGTATTTTTTTAATTGCTTCTTGAGTTCCCAATTCTTGAGTTTCTGTTTGTTTTTCTGTTGTTCCTTCTGTATTTACTATTTCTTTTTCTTTTGAACTTTCTATTGTTTGTTGTGTCTTTATTTTGCTTATTTTTTCTGTTTCAATATTTCCAGGAAATGCTTTTGTATGTTCTATAGAGATTTCGCCTTCTTTTTGTGGCTTTGATGTTTGAATTACTATTTTGCTTGTGTTTTCTTCATATGCTATTTCTACTACATCTTCTTCTGTGTCTTTGTTTATCTCTTTTATTATTGTTCCATCTTCTTTTAGAACTTTTAAGCTTCCTTCTTCGCCTAAAATGTCTAATACATTTTGCTTATTTATTTTTGTTGATTTATATATTATTCCATTTTGTCCTTCTACTATTTCGCTGTTTTCATTTAGGTATTTATTTTCTTGTTTTATTTCTAGTGTATCTTCTAATTCTTTGTTACTAACAAGTATATTTGAATTTTCTTGGTATGTTGTTTCATATGTTGTTCCATTTACTCTATTTGCTTTTAAATATCCATCAAATATTTCTCCAATTTCAATTTTTGATGATATTACACTATTTGCTTTTTCTTGTAAATTTAGCGTTATATCTTGATTTGCTGTAATCATATCATTAGATTGATTGTTTAGATATTCTTGTACTGCTATTTTCATTGTAGCTTCTTGTTTTGTATCTTGTTCTTCGTATGTGTTTTCTGAATATATTGCTATTATTTCATATTCATCTTTTGAGTTTGCAACATATTCTGCATTTTCTTCATTTGATGTTGTTATTTGTAATGCACCTGTGTTTTTATCATATGCATATGATACTTGCTCTTTTTCTTTTCCATTTGTTGCTTTTGTACTTTTTGCAATTACCTCTACTCTTTCTGGAAGTTCTTCTTTTAAAATGGGCATGTTTAATAATACTATTGATTTTTTTATATTTTCTGTTTGCACATTTTCCGGATATTTTATTCCTGTTTTTACATTTAGCTGTACTATGCTTCCTTTTTGCTCATGAACATTATAATTGCTATATTTAGTTAATTCTGTTTCTATCATTGCTTCAGCTTTCTCTGTTTGTAAGTTGTCTACTATTTCATTTGCAATTACCATGCTAGAACTGTTTAATAATAGCACTAATAATATCAGTACATTACTTATGTATTTTACAGTTTTTCTTATTTTTTCTTTAATCTTTAGCATATATATTGCCCCTTTCGATTTTTTTACTTTTTATGCTTTTCTTTCTTTTATATAATACAAAGTTTTTATAATAGGTTCAATATCAATATTTGCCAGTTGTACCAAATATTACAAAATTCTTTTTTTTCTCTCTAGGGATATAAGTTTTGCACTTTTTTTACTTGATTTTTTAAGTTTATTTTACATTTTCATGACATCTTTTGTATCTTTTTGACATTTAATAGTCATTTTCGATGCAAGTCGCTATTGCGTAGGTTTTTAAGGTTTTTAAATTTCTTATTCCGTGATTTTCAAAAAGAAAAAGCCACATTGAAATTTTACATTTCACTATGTGACTTTTCTTTTTATTTAGCTAATATATAATCTATATTAACTTTTTCTTGATTATTACTACTCCTGTAGCTAATATGATTAATGCTGTTATTCCTACTGCAATTGGAATTATGAAGTTTTTATTTTCACCTGTACTTGGAGTTACTACAACTGTTTCTGCTTCATCAAATGTTTCTTCATTTTCTGTTATTTCTGGTGTTCTACCATTTGTAACATCCATTTCTACAATTTCTGCACTGTTGTCTAAGCTTATTTCTCCATCATTTGTTATTAATTTTTTAGCATTTAAGTCTATTGATGTAGATGTTCCAGCTTCTAGTCCTGTTTTAGTTACATCATTTACTAGAGTTAATATTGTTGCTTTATCTAAGCCTTCTCTTTTTGTACTTATTGTCGTATATTTCCATGCTGTGTTTGTTTGTGTTGTGGTTACTTTTTTGCCCAAATATTTGTATAAATATGTTACTTCTCTTCCATCTTCTAGTTCTTCATATCCTACCTCTTTCCAATTTTTATCTTCTGGGTGTGTAATTGTTGTTTTCATTGCTTCTGTAAATGTTTTGCCTTGTTGTGATACAACTTGCCAATCAGTACTTTCTTGATATGCAAGTTCAGTGTCTAAATAGTCATTTATCTTTGTTGGTGTAATTTTTACTGGATTAGTCTTATCAGTTCCATTTTCATAATATTTTTGTGTTTGATAGTCTTTTTCACTTTCGTTATTTATTGTTATTTTGTATTTGATTTCTATGTTTGCACCTTGAATTAATTCATTGTCTAATTCTAGTTTTACGGTTCCATTGCTTGTTGCTGTGTTTCCAGTTTTTAATGGTCCCATATATGTTAAACTATTCTTTTCACCAACTAATTTACCATTTTCTATTGTGCAATCAGCTATTACTTGTCCATTTGCAAGTGTTGCTTTAAATCCAACTACTGATTTGTCTATTGTTAGTTTTTGTTTTGGTCTTAGTATTAATCCAAAGTCTATTTTTTTAACATCAAATCCTTCTGGTATAAATTTGTCTACATTTTCATCTTTTACAGTATTGTAAATACTGTCATATTCTACTTCCATATTCATTAAGTTTGTTGTAGATTTCATTGTTTTTAAGTCTGCATTATTACTATTATCATCTACTATTTTTATGCCTCCGTAGTCTATATTTTGTCTTGTTTCATAATTGTCTTTTGCATCTGAATATCTTATGTTTGTTCGATTATACACTTCTGGTTTATACCAATTGTCTCCTAATGCTTCCTTTTCCTCTTCATTTTTTGGTGCCCATATTGTTGCTTTGTAATCTTTTACATTATATTTTGAATTCTCCTTTTCTCCCCATGTGTATGTAATTTCATAAGTACCTGGTATAAATCCATCTGGTAAATTGAATGTCCCATCATCATTTGTTTTTGTTATATATACTGCTTTACTTCCAGTCTTCTCTGTCATAGTTACATCAATTCCACCAATTCCGCTTTCACCTTCATCATATATTCCATTTCCGATTCTTTCATTATCTTTTTGTAATGTTTTAGCAATTTCTTTGTCTTCAAATACAATTCCGCTTAATTGTCTATTTCCTTCTAGAGCTAATTGTATTCCTGGTGCAGCACTTGTGTCATCTTCAAATTCTGATGTTTTGTTTATTTCTGCATTTCCTGGATTTGAATCTCTATCTATTCCAGCATAAGCTTTTCCATTTGCGTCTAATGTAGAATATGAATTTATTTCTGTTAATGTTTTAAATTCTGAATCATTCGTTTTGTTTAATGCTGCTAAGACTGCTTCATCATTTAATTTGAATCTTATATATATGTTTTCAACTTTTTGTGCATCTACTTCAATTGGATACTCAATTATTGATTTTTTATATCCATTTGTTTCTTCTGTTGTAATACCTTTTAGAGATGTTCCATTTGCTATTGCTCCTGTTGTTGAATTTAATTCTGTTCCTATAGAGTCAATTTCATATCTGCTATCATAATATTGAATTATGCTATTTAATCTTTCTTTTAAATTTGTACTTTCATTGTATACTGCTACTCTATATATCATGTATACTTGTAGTTTTCTGTCAGAAGGTTTATTGGTATCTATTGTGTAATTGTAATCAGCTTGGTATACCGCTCTTTTGTATACTCCTGTAAATTGATTTTTGAAAGATACCCCTACATTAAAGTATGTACTGTCATCTTGATTTACATTGAAGTCACTTAGTTTTTTGCTTCCATATGTGTATCTATGTGTTTTATTATTTATTGTAAGTTCTACGTTTTCCACATCATTTTCTATCTTCATGTCTGGTTGTTCTCTTTCAGAAACTCCTAAGTTTATGTTTGGTATTTCCTCTACACTATTTTTTCTTAAGTTTGCAAATTCATATGTTGTTTGTCCTAATAATAATTTTTCAGAACCACTTGCATCTTTTGTGTTCGCTATTATTTTGTATTTGTCTGCAACTCCCGCTATTGGATATGTTGGTCTTTTTGTTGCTTCATCATTTGAGTTTCCATATCCATATAGATAATTTCCTTCATAGTTAATTTTACTTTGATTTTCAGCAAAGTCATATTTTAAGTCGGTTTTTTCTCCTTTTGAATTTATTGCTGCATTGTTCTCAATTGTTGAGAATTTGTCATTAAATGCATTTCTTGATTTTTCATCTGTTGATTTATTTCCATTTGCTGCTGATGCATTTACTCTTATTGATTTATAGCACATTCCGTTATATTCGAATTCTATGTATGCTCCGTTTAGGTCATCTATTAAGATTTTTTTAGCATTTTTGTCTCTTTGGTAGTCTCCAAATAAATATGCTCCATCTTCTTTGTTTCCACTTGTGTTTGTTATTGTTTTTGTTGTTCTTGTGTCTATTATTTCTCCATTTGCTTTTCTTAATGTTACTTTTACATTTGCTATTCTTTTGTCTTGTTCTTTTTTTGCTTTGCTTGCATCATTTACTCCTGTTCCATTATATTGATTATCTCCCAATGTTTGTTTTCCTTGTAATGTGTCTTCCCATGCATATCCAGAAAGTTTGATGTAGATTCTTTTGTTTGTAGCTGTTACTGTTACTTCTCCTGTTCCTAATGCTACTCCCATTTTTTCTACATTGTATTCTCCAACTTTTAGTGGTGAATCATAACTTACTTCTTGATATCCAAAATTTGTGTTTATTACTTCTAATACAGAATATTTTCCTAACTTTGATATATGATTTACTATGTCACCAGCTCTATATGTTGTTGCAGATTTTATATCTTTTGTAAATGTTGCAACTTCACCATATTCTCCGTTTATTACATATTCTCCTGTTGAATCATATCTTATTACAAAACCTACATTGGTCATTGCTTTTTTACTGTCAATATCTATTTTTGATAATCTTAAGTTTACTACTGGTGTATTTTTTACTTCAATAGATTTTGCTTGTCCTATTCTTTCTATTGTCACAGTACCTACTTCTTTTTCTCTGTCTAAAGTTACTTCTAGATATCCAGCATTCTTATTTCCTATTTCATATATTATGTATTCTCCAGTTTTACTTAAGTTATTTATTGTTATAACACCATTTTTCCCTGTAAAGACTTTTGCTTCTTTTTTGTCATTTGTATATTCTTTAGTACCTTTTACATATCCTGAACCTTTTAAATATGCAATAAATTGGACTTCATCTGGTAAGCTTGCACCTGTTAATTCATCTTTTTTATTTATCCTTATACTTGAATATGGTACTCCTGGAAGAATTATTGTTCCTCCATCTGATTCATTACTTACTGCACCAGCATAAATTCCTATATCTTGACCACCATCACTATTGCAAAATACAAATCTTGCTCTTAAACCACCTTTCACTTTTCTTGATACTGATACTGATTTAACTGTTTCTGGTTTGTTATTTCTAAATGCTAAGTAGAAATATGAACCATTTGGTAATTCAAGATTTCCATTAACACTTCCTGCTGATGGATTTGTTGCCCAGCCATCTGGTGAATGTCCAACTCCATTTTCATCTACTGCAGAAATACTTGATATCCAGCTACTTAAGCCACCACTATCTGCTCCCTCTTTTTGTATTCTATATGGGCCTACAAACATCCAATCTCCATCATCTATTATTGTTTGTGTATTTGCAGTACTTTGATTTAAAAATCTATAAGTTTTCGTTGCATTTACATAGTTTTGTGCTTCTGTTATTTTTCCTGCATTATACTTACTTATATGGTCACCATATGACATTGTCCCTGCATCTAGTCCTGAATTAAATAGTCCATTTGCTTTTAAACTATTTGCATATTGTGATGAATAGTATACCATGGCATGTCTATATGGTGATTTTTGAGTTCCTGCCCAAGGCTCTCTGTTCATATAGCATTTAGCAGCTAAATAAACTATTTGCGCAGCTAAATCACCACCACCATTTTCAGTGCTATAACTTCTATATCCATATGTTGAACTATTGCTTTCTATGCTGTTTAGTCCATTTCTTCCTAGGTCTACAATTGCTGATTGCATATTATATCCATTTCCACTTTTAGATTGTTCATGCATACAATACCATGCCCATTTTACATTACCATTGTCACCATTATGCCCTGATAGAACTGTTGGTATATCCATTGTTAAAAATCTGTTAATATCATTTGCTGCAATAGTTTGCAAATCTTTTATTTCCATTGCATTAGAAGTATTTGCAAACATTGCTATTATTGCTATAAATGCAACTATCATTCCTATTATTTTATTTTTCATGGTTACCTCCTTTCTTTCATATTTCTATTCTTCTGTTAATACTCTTTTTTTAATTATATAACTGCCTAGTCCTACAACTGCAATTATTATTGTAATTAATGCTATATACATCATTGCTCCACCTGTTTTAATTGATATTAGTAATTCTGCTGTACTCATATCATCTTCGCCTTGAACTTTGTTAGCTGGTGTTGAATCATTGTCTACTATAGCTAATGCATTACTTGCTTGGCTAATTTCTGCTGTATTTATTGTTGTTCCTGTATTTTCTTGTGTCATTCTTTTTACTAATGTTAATGTTACATTTTTTGTTTCTCCAGGGTTTATACTTTGATTTGCTAATTCTTTTGTATGTAATTGTCCATCTGTTGATTGATACCAATTTTTATTCATTTCTGAACTAAATGTTACATCTGTTGGTTTATAGTCTACTATATCACTTACATATCCAGCAATTTCGCCTTCGTTTGTAACTTGAATGTTGTATTCTATTATTACTGTGCTGTTTACTAATTGTTTTGCATCTAATTCAATTTTTGCAAATTGAGTATTACTATATTGATGAACTGTTGTACCTTTGCTGTTTTGTACAATTACTTTATTTATTGATTTATCTAATCTTAAATCAAATTTTTCATTTTTTATAAATCCTGCATCTATGTTTACTAAGTCTTGATTTTCTAGTTTTAAGTTTCCTGTTATCGCTATTTCTTCTTCTTTTCCACTTAAAGTTATTTTTTTGCTTACAACATCTGAGTTTGCATTTTCATTAGCTCCTTGTGTTTGATATTGAGTTACTCTGTATGTTACATTGTTATAGCGGAATGCAACTAGGTATGTTCCTTTTTTAACTTCTGAAAATTCATATTTTCCTTCTGAATCTGTTTTTGTTACTTTATCTGTTTCATCTTCATTTGTTACTATTTTACCTGTTCCTGCATCTATTAACATTACTTCAATATCTTTTAATAATTCTTCTGATGTTTCTCTTAATCCATTTTTATTGCTATCTACCCATGCCACTCCTGATATTTTATAAGTTTTGTCTGTTTCTGGTGTGTCTGGATTATCTGGTGTAATTGGGTTATCCGGATTATCTGGTGTTACTGGATCCTTTGCACCTTCTACTTGATATTCAACATCATTACATTCTACTGTTTGAAGTTTTGCTATAATATTTACTTTATTTGTTATTTTTGTTTCAAAAATATAATCTGTATTTATAACTGTTTCAATTGATATTTTAGCTGTTTGTCCTGCTTGTAATGGTAATAAGTATGAAACACTATTATTTTCTTCTTCTGTTTTTTCTTGTTCTATTAGTTTATTTCCTTCATAAATTTCTTTTGTTACTTTTTTTACAACTGCACCTGTTGGAACTAAATCATTTAGCTGTAATTCTTGATATCTTGGTCCTTCATTTGATACTTCTATTGTATATGTTAAATTGTCACCATTTTTTACTTTGTCACCTTGTATACTTCCTGTTTGTTTTGCTGTTATTGTTGATGTCATATTATAAACTGTTTCTGTTCTTTCGTTTGAATAATATGTGTTTTCTCCCACAGTTGCACTGTATATAAATCCATATTCTTTTGTATCTTCATTTGTATCCATTGAGTCTATACTTAACATTGAACGTATTTGTAATTTTTGATTTGCATCTAATTTTAGTATTTCAATAGTTAAAATATTATTTTCATAGCTTACAAATCTATATTCATCATTTTGTGCTTCCCATAAATATCCACTATCAAATTGGAATCCTTCTGGGACTTTGTATTTTAATGTTATGTTTTTTTGTTCTTTTCCAGAGATATTTGTTACATTTAAGAAGAATGGATATGTTCCACCTGTTTTTAGATTTTCCTCTAGTTCATATTTATCTTCTATTTGTAATTTTAATTCTGCTTGTTTTATTGGGTTTGTTAATGTATTGTATTCTTTTGTTTCTTGGTCATCTGCTGTTATTGTAATTTTACCTGTTGTTGTTCCTGCTCCTTCAATTTCTTTTACAGTCATGTCATATTCTTTTGTTACACTTTCCCCTGGTTTTATTGACTCTATTTCTAAATTTCTTTCTTTTAAGTTCTCATCTTCTTCATATCTTGTATATTTTACATTTTGACCTGCATTTTCATCTTCTTCTGTTGGAGCTGCTGAGTCCCAACCATCATTGTATTCTTTTTCTGTATAGAAAATTGCATTTGCTTGTTCTGCTTTTACTTTTACATTTTTCATTTCTTGGTCTGTATTATTTGTTATTTTTACAAGATATTTTATTCCTTGACCTTCATATACTTCTTGACCTTCTGTTAATACATCTCCAGCAGTTCTACCTATTAACTCAACTTTCATTTTGTCTTTTTCTTCTGAAACTACATTTGCTCCTTGTTCTTCTTGTACTTCTGCTGTCTGTAAATCTATTGTTGAGTTTGTTGTGTCTGCATTTCCTAAGTAATTATATGTTACTGCCAAATTTGTATATGTACTTTCATTATTTCCTAAGTTTTCAGGTATTTGTAAATCATATGAAACTTTTAAAGTCTCTCCAGTAGAGATTTTGTTGTCTTCTGGCACTATTTTAAATGTTTTTACATTTGACAAATCCGAAATATTTTCTGTCCATTTATCACTATCTTTAGATAAATTTTCATCTTCTGAATAATAAACTTTTGCACTTTTTCCATCTACATTAATTGCTTGTTTTAGGTTCATTTCAAAAGTTGATTTTACTGTTTCGTTATTTATTTTTGTTCCGTTTAATCCTGATATTTTACCAATTAAAGCAATGTCTGTAATGTCTGTTTCATAATTATTTACAACTGCAACCTCTGCTTTTGCATCTTTTGATTCTGAATTTACATCTAGTTTTCCTTTTTTTACTTTGTCATCTACACTCTCTAAAGTTTCTCCATTATTGTTGTAGTTTGATAATTTGTTTACCATTAAAACTCCATATTTTGAGTTCAATTTTAGGTCTGCTTGTGTACTAAATGTTTCATTTGGTCTGTTTTCGTTTTGATAGTTCATTGTTATATTTGCTTTTGTTGTTGGTGTTGATTTTTCTATTTCGATGTCTGATGTTATTGATATTTGAACACCTTCATTTATATTGTTTGCAAATTCTACTTGTTCTCCTGCCAATTCTAAGCTTATTATTTGCTCTCCATTTGCATTTTTATATGTTCTTGGATTTGTGATTTGTAATTTGTCTTGCATATTTAATTGTGTTATGTTTTTTACATTTACTTTTAAGCTATTTGGCATTACTATTTCTACTTTTGCATTTTTGTATAGGTCATATTGTGCATTATTGCTTTTTAATGTTACTAGCATTTGTATGTTTTGATTTGTTTCTAATGTTGATAGATTGTTATTATTTAGTTCTATTTTTGCTTCTGTTACTGTGTCTTGTAATTCTATTACAGATTCTGCTGTATCTGTAAATTCATTTGTTTTTACTTGTGTTTTCGCTTTTAATTTTGTAATTTGTTTTAATGCATTTTTGTTTAATCCTGCATTTTGTTCTATTTCTTTTGTATTTATTATTGATATTTTTCCTTGTGCTTCTGGTTTTGTTGTTTCTATTTTTATTTGTCTTTGTGGTTCTTCATATTCTATTTGAATATTTCCATTTTTATCTGCTTCTTGAGTACTAGAAATTGTTGCTACTTGAATATTTTCCGCATTTGTTACTGTTATTACTCCATTTTGTCCGTAATATTTTTTCTAGTTCTTGCTTATTTAGTGTTATTCCTCTGTATAATGTTTTTTGTGATATTTCTGCGATTTGTCCTTGTTCATTTTCTAGTATTTGCTCAATATCATTTAATTCTATTGTTGATGCATTTTCTACATCTGATATTTCTATTTCATTTTTTTCTGCATATTCTGTTTGTCCAACATTTGCATACATATATCCTTTGTATATTTTGTTTGTTGCTACTTTGCTTAAACTTATTATGCTTCCTTGTGGTTGAATTTCAACTTCTTTTGTGTCTTGATTTTCAACTACATCTTTTGTGTATAATTTTGTTGATATTTTAGTGTCTAATGTTATTGTTTTATTTCCAAATTCTATTGTTTTGTTATTACTCTCTTTGTCATATGTGTATATTATTTTGTATTCGTTTTGAGCATTTGACCATGTTTCTTTTTCTTCGTTTCTTATTTCAAGTGTTTTTTCTTCTTGGTTATATGTTATTTTGTCATCTGCAATTTTTTCTCCATTTAATAATACATCTATTTTAGATGGTGCTGTTTCATCTAGTGTTGGAACATTTATATTAATTTTTTCGTTTTCTCTTGGTAATTTATTTGCTTCTATTTGTGTTGTTACATTTTGTTGTAGTAGTATTTTTTCTCCTAAATCTATATATTTTTGAACTTCTTGGCTTTCACTTATTTGTGCTTCTGCTTGCCATATTATTTTTGTTTTTATTGTTCCTGTAACTTTTTGTTCTCTATCTTCTTTATAAGTTCCTTCTAAGGCTATTTCATTTTCTTTATCAAAGTAATTATCTTCAAAATTTTCTTGTTTCTTGAATTTTATCGGGATTTCTATCGTTATTTTGTTACCATATGATATTTGGTTTAGTGTTATTTCGTTTTGAGCAACATTTACATCTTTTACATATGAGTTTTGAATTTTATCTTTTACAATTTCGAAGTTCGCATTGTTTATTTTTATTTTGCCATCGTTTAGTACACCTTTTTCTTTTACGTTTATGCTTAGTGTTATTGTTTGCTCTTCTTCTAAATTCGCTTCTTTTACATGTTTTGCTTCTCCATCTCCAGCAAAATAGACATCAAAATCTATGTTTTTGATGTTTGTTCCGTACTCCCTGAGATTCTAGCTCTTCATACATTGCTATTGCTATTTCTCTGCCTATTAAGATAAAGTCTGACATCACAAATGTTATTATTAACATTATGATGGTTAAAATTTTTGCGATTCTTCCCTTCATTTTATGCCTCCTAAGGTTTTTAGATACTTTTCCTTAATATATATAGTAATAAGTTTTCTTTTTAAAAGCAATATCAATATTTGGCATATCTTCTAAATATTACATTTTTCGGGTTTTTTCCCTTTAGGGAAGCTGTTTTTGCGGTTTTTGTTTCATGATTTTTTAAGTTTATTTTACATTTTTGTAACATTTGTATGCTAATTTTTTATAAAAATCGCTGTAAAGCTATTTTGCGTATGTTTTTAACTGTTCTTCTTAATCAATGTTTTTAAAGTTTCTCCTACAAACAGAAAAAAGAGAAGATTTATAATAAATCCTCTCCTTTTAGCTTTAAGTATTTATAATACTATAATGCTTTTTTCTTAATTATTACTACACCTGCTCCTAGTACTACTAATGCAATAATTCCAATTCCTACTGGTAAAATTACATTTAAGTTTGCACCTGTACTTGGTGTTACTATTACAGTTTCTGCTGTTGAATCATCTGTTTCTGTTTTTCCTGTTCCTGGTACATAGTTACCTGGAGTTGATACTGTTTTTGAACCACCTGTTTTTTCTATTTTTGTAATTTCCGCTTCATTATCTAATGATACTTCATCTGTGTTAGCTAGTTTTTTAGATACTGTTAATCTTACTGATTCTAATTTTGTTGGTTCTATTTGTTTGTCTTTTAAGCTTTCTGTGTATAGTATTGTTTTGTCTCCAATTGTATTTTCTTCATTTTTGTTTGTGTTCCATACTTGTTCTGATACAATTTCTTTTATGTCATTTATTGTTTTTACTGTCCATTGTTTATTTTGTTCTGCATCAAATGCCCAGTTTTTGTCTAAGTAGTCTATTATGCCAGGTGCTGAAATTGTAATTACTTTTCCTTCTTGTTTTCCGTATTTATAGTAGTTTTCTGATAAGTAATCTAATTCACTGTTGTTTGTTGCTTTTATTTCATATTCTACTTCTACTGTTGCACCTTGGATTAATTCATTATCAAGTTCTAGTTTTATGCTTCCGTTTTTTGGTATTACGTTGTTTCCTGGTTTCATGTATGTTACATTTTTTGTTTCTCCTGTTAGTTTACCATTTTCAATTTTTGCATCTGCTATTACTTGACCATTTGCAAGTGTTACTTTGAATGATTTTACTGATTTTGCAAGTGATAAGTCCTGTCTTGCTCTTTCTACTATTCCAAAGTCTACATTTGATATTTTGTATACATATCTGTTACCAGCTGATGCTGTAGTTGTTGACTCATATTCTACTCCTATTCCCATTGTTGGAGTTGTTGAATCCATTTTGTCTATTGATGTTGTTGTGTTATATCCTTGTGTTTTTAATTCTTCATCTATTTTTTGTCTTGTTTCATAATTGTCTATTGCATCAGTTAGTCTGTTGTCTACATCTTTTTTATACCATTCTTTGTCGTTTTGGTTTCTTGAGCTGTCATATATTGTTCCTTTATAGTTTTGAACCGTGTATGTTTTGTCTCCCCATGTGTATATTACTGTGTAGTCTCCTGGTATAAATCCTGATATTGTATAATCTCCGTTTTCGTTTGTTGTAGCTTCATATACTTTTCCGCTTCCAGTGTTTTCTTTTAATGTTACTTTAACATCTTGTATTCTTTCTTCGCCATCATCATATTTTCCATTTCCTTGTCTTATTTTTCCTGTCATTAATTCACCTGATGTTGCATCTAAGAATACTTTTCCTGACATTTCTCTTGCATCTGCTACTTCTAGTTTTAAGGCTGGACTTGAGTCTGTGTCATCTTGATATGTTTGTTTGTCTTCTGGTGTTACATTTCCTGGATTTGAGTTTTTGTCTATTCCTGCATATATTTTTCCGTTTTCATCATATACTGAATATGAGTTTATTTCTGCTACATTGTCTAAGTTTGCTTTGTCATTTAATATATTTAGAACAGCTTCTCTGTTTAATTTAAATTGTACATATATTGATTCTGTTTGTTGATTTTCTATTCTTGTTCCAGTGTTTACTATTGTTTTTGTGTATTTTCCATTATTTTGTGTATTACCAGTTTGTAAGTTTCCTGTTATTTGTCCTTCTTTGCTTAATCCTGTTCCAGCTCCTACTAGTTCGTATCTGCTGTCATAATGTTCTGCTATGCTGTTTACTACAACTTTTAGATTTGAGCTTGTATTTTTCATTGAGATTTTGTATGTTACATATACTTGTAATTCTTTACTCTTGTCATTTTCATTTACATATTCATAATCTGCTTTGTAAATTGCTCTGCTATATGGTTTTGTTGTGCTATATTTGCTTCCGAATTTTACTCCAATATTAAATCCATCTCCACCATATTCGCTTGGATTATTTGTTCTTTGTGCATATTCATATATGTGATTATATCCATTTATTGCAACATTTACATTTTGTAAGTCTTTTACTAATGCTATGTCTGGTTGTTCTCTTTCATATAAACCTAAGTTGATGTATTTTATTTCTTCTTGTCCATATGTAAAGTGAGCTCTTATGCTATATCCAGCTTCATTTGTGTTTGCTGTTATTTTGTATTGTCCATTATTTATTAATGTTGCTGTATGCTCATTTTTGTCTATATTATAATTTAATTCGTGTTTTTGATTTCCGTTTTGGTCTCTTGTTATACCTGTGTTTTCTGTTTTTCCTTCAACTACTGCGAAGTTTTGGTTAAATGCATCTCTTGTTTCTGTACTTTCTGCTGATTTTGAACCATTATCTCTATCTATATGTGGTATTACATTTGTGTATGTTAATCCATCATATTCAAATTCTATATGGTAATTATCTAAGTCGTCTACTGATACATCTACAAATTGATAGCTTCCACCTTTTGCTGTTGTTGCTTCTTTTATTGTGTTTCCAGATTTGTCTTTTAGTCTTACTGTTATTCCATCTAGTAATATATCACTTGAGTCGTAGTCATTGTCTTTATATAGGTTATTTCTTAATGATTGTTTTCCACTTATTTTGTCTACCCATACATATCCTGATAATTTAACATATATTTGTTTGTTTGGTATTTGTAATTCTGCTGTTTTGTCTACTACTATTGTTTTTTCTACACCGTTTTTTATCATTTCATATCCATAGTTTGGATTTTTTGTTTCATATGCTATATATGTTCCTACTATTAGTTTTTCTACAGTGAATTCTCCATTTTTGTCTGTTACAAATTCTGTTGCTTGATCTTTACTATCTACATATGAAATTGTTCCATCTGATGCTTTTTTTACATATTTTCCTGTTTCTTTATTTTGTAGATAGAATCCAACTCCTTGTAGTTTTACTGTTATGTTGTCTTTGTTTACTTTTATTACTTTTAAGTTTCCTAATATTGATATATTGTAATCAAAGCTTAAGTCTATATTTTGGTTTCCTGAACCTGGTTCTATTATCATTAGATTTTGGTATGCTGATTTTTTAGCTTTTAAGAACCACATGTTTACTGTTTTTACTTCTGTTCTAGCTTTTCCTGTTACTTTTGTTATTTTTGTAACTGTTCCATTTGCAGGTATTGATATATAGAAATCACTTCCTGATTTTACTCCAGAGGCATTGAACCAGTTTTCTGTTGTACCATTGAAACTACTATATAGTTTTTCTGATATTGAATTTCCACTTTGATCATATATTGATATATCTGTTAATGTTCCTGAGAATGTCCAGTTAAATGGTCCTATTCTCATGTATTGTTTTCCATCTTTATTATATGCTACCACTTTTACATTATTTTTGTTTGTGTTGTCTTTTGCACTTTGTCCTGCTGATATACTATTAGCATAATTATATGCTGGTGCTAAGTTTACATTTGAACCTTTTTTGTTACTTGCAAATCCACTATATAGTCCTGCATGATTTACACCAACTGTTTGCATCCATGTGTATCCATAATTCCATATTGCATTTGCTACATATCCTTGTGTTTTTTTATTTCCATTGTTTTGATTTAGTACATATGCAAATATTGCGTTTGCACCATTGTCTATTGTTTTTCCTGTATGGTCTGTTGATTTTGTTCCTTCTATTCTTACATTTGAAACTACTGTATATGGTTGTCTTCTAGCTCTTAGTTTTTGATTGTGTTCTAGACAATACATGTTTCCGTTTCCAATATAGTCGTTATATCCAATGTTTAATTCTTGTCCTACTGAATATGCTTGTGATATTGTTGTCATTCCTAATACTGCTACCATTGCTATTACCATACTAATTGTTGTTTTTAATATATTTTTCATGTTCATTTTTGCCTCCTTTCCTATATATTTTCTTTCTTATTTTTTATTTTTATTATTATAAATGCTGCTCCTGCAAGAACTGTTGCTACTGCTGCTATTATTGTTGCATAAATTGCTCCACCTGTTTTGATACTTAAGATTGTGTCTGCTGACCCCATATCATTTTCACCTTGTTTTTTGTTTGCTGGTGTTGAGTTTATATCACTTAGTCCTAAGTCATTGTATGCTTCTGCAATTTCTGCTGTGTTATTTGTTCTTCCTGTGTTGTTTTCTGTCATTGATTTTGTTAATGTTAGTGTTACTTCTTTTAATTCTCCTGCAGCTATTTTGTCGTTTGCTAAACTTGCATTATATAATGTGTCTCCTGTTTGATACCAGTCTTTGTTTAGTTCTGAGCTGAATTTTAAGTCATTTGGCATATAGTCTGCTATTTTTCTAACATATCCTGGTACTTGTCCAGCATTTGTTACTCTTATTTTATATTCTATAATTACTGTTGTTCCATTTACTTTTTTGCCATCAATTTCAGCTTTTGCAACTGTTTCATCATTATATTCTTTTACTGTTGTTCCTGCACTGTTTTGAACTACTATTTTGCTTACATATTTGTCTAATTTTAAGTCAAAGTCTTGTAATTGTGTTAAACCAATGTTTATGTTTGAAATATTTTCATTTCCAACTTCTATTATGTCTGTTGATGCTTTTTGTTGTTTGTTGTTTTCAATTTCTATTTCTTTCATTAAAACATTTGAGTTTTTGCTCTCATCAACATTTTCTGCTTTGTATTTTGTTAATGAGTATTTGCTTTGGTCATAGTCAAATACTGCTATGTATTTACCATTTCCTATATTATTTAATATAAACAATCCATTTTCGTTTGTTGTGGCTTCTAGTACATTTCCATTTTTGTCTTTTACTAAGTTATTTGTTTGTGTATTTAATAGTTGTACTTTTATTCCACTTAGAGTTTTCTCTCCATCATCTTTTTTACCATCTGAGTTTTCATCATACCAAGCCATTCCTGATATTGTTTTGTTTCCTGTTGCTATGTCATTGTTGTCTACTGTGTTGTCACTGCTGTTATTTCCATTGTTGTTTCCATTATCAGTATTGTTTGCTGTTATTATGTGGTTTATTTCTGTTGTTGTTGCTATTTTTTCATTTAATAGCTCTGCATATGCAACATTTGTTATTGCTTCTGCTTCATCTCTTGATTCTGAGTAATTTACTACTGTTGTTATTTTTATTGTACTTTCTGAGTTTCCTGAGATATCACATGATATTTCGATGTTGTTTTCATTTTTTAATTGTGCTATTTCTTGGTCATCAAATGTTACTTTTTCTACTGTTAAGCTTGCTGGAATTGTGTCTTTTACTTTTATTCCTTCTAATGCTTCTTTACCGTTGTTTTTTACTTTTATTGTGTATTCTATTTGGTCTCCAGCTTTTACATATTGACTTTCTGTGTTTGATGTCATTTCTAGTGTTACATTTGCTGTTTTTACATCATTTGTTATATTGTTTGATTTATATTCTTCATTTCCTGCTTTTGCTGTTGCTGAGAAGTTTACTGCATTTACCTTGTTTCCTATTGTCATGTTATAGCTTAATACTTTTGCTTCTCCAGCTTGTAAATCACCGATGTTTATTTCATCTTTGTATTCAACTTCTTCTGATTTTTCGTTACCATTTGTTGTTTGTTCAGCTTCTTCTAACATTTGAGCTTCTGGTATTGAACCCATTTCATATAAGTCTTTGTCTGTTATTTCTTCTGCTGTCATTCCTGTTATTAGTTCTACTCTACTTACTGTTAAACCTTCTGATATGTTTGTTTTTACTTTTACATTACTTTGTTTTTTATCTGAAATGTTTTCTACTATTGCATAGTAGTTTACTGTTCCTGTTTCATATAAGTCTACACTTCTATCTGTTACTCTTTTTACTGTTATTCTTAAATTTCCTTTTGATACTACAAGATTTGTTTCGTTTGATGTTTTTGTTTCATCTCCATATTTTGTTTCGATTTTGTTTGTTAATTTCATTCCTTCTTGTGTATCGTTATTTACTCTAACTTCATATTCTAAAGTTGCTACTTTTCCTGCTTTTAAGTTTTGTATTGTTTGTTCATATTCTTTGTTTGGTAATTCTTTATAATATGATGTTCCTGTGTATTCATAGTTATCTGCTGGTTGTACTAATGTTGTTCCTTCTGGTACATTTCCTTTTACTGTTATTTCTTCTAAGTCTGTACTTCCAACATTTGATACTTGAAGTTTATATTTTATTACTTCTCCATTTTTTACTGCTGCATTTTGTTCTTGTGTAGATCCTGCAACTTGCATTTCTAGTTTTGTTTCTACTTTTGGTCCTATTCCTGTTCGAATTTCTATTGTTGTTGCTTTTATTTCTGATTCTGTTTTTGTTAATGTGTTTGTGTATTTTACACTATATCCTTGTTTTGCTGTTTGGTTGTATTCTAAGTTTTCTGGAATTTCTGTTTTATATGTTCCTTTGATGCTTTCTTGTGATTCCATTTTTGTTATTGTTATTAAGTATTTTTTTACTTTGCTTGCATCTTTTATTGTTTCTTCCCAACCATTTGATGTATTTTTTAGGTCTTCTGTTGCATTTGCGTTTTCTGTATAGTAAATTTTTGCATTTGCCATATTGCTTAATGTTATTGGTTCTACTATGCTTGCATTCATGTTGTTTTTGTCGTTGTTTGTTGCAAATGTTCCTAATAATTTTACATTTTCTATTTGGTTTTCGTTGTTATTTACTATTTCTATTTCTGTTTGATATTGTTTTGCACTTTCACTTGATTTAACTGTTACTTGTTTTGTTTCTTCTTGTCCTGATGTTTCTACATTTAAGTCTTTTATATTGTTTATTACTGTCATGCTTTTAGGTGCTACAATTTTTATTGTTTTAGCATCTGTTGCATTTTCATTGTTGTTTGCACAATTTAATTTTATTTCACTGTTTTTTGTCGCAGCTTTTTTGTTTATTGCTATGTTTGTGTTTATTACAACTATTGTTCCTTCAATTCCTGATTCTTTGTAAGATGTTTGCTCTCCTTCTAATTCAATTGTTAGAATTCTTCCATTAACATTGTAATTTTTTACTTTTAATTCTGTTTCATAAATTAGGTCTATACTGTTTATTTTTGCACTTTCTACATCTTCTGGTAATTCTACTGTTATTGTTGGATTTTTTAATAAGTTGTACTTTTCACTATTTGCTTTAATTTTAGCTCTTATTTCCACATTGTTTTCTACAGTTGTGGATAAAGTTTCTTTGTTTACTTCTAATGCTACTTCTGTTTTTGATTCTTCTAGTGTTGTTTCTGCTGATGTTTCTTTTGCTGTGTTTTCGCCATATTCGTATTGTGCTTTTGTTTCTATTGTTTTTGCATTTTTTACTATTTGTTCATTTATGTTTGCTGATTTTATTGTTTTTTGGTGTGTAAATTCTAGGTCTCCTTCAGCTATTGGTTTTGTTGTTCTTATTCTGATGCTTTCTGGTTCTTTTCCAGTATAGTCTATTACTATATTTTTATTTTCATCAATTGGTGTAGAACTGTTTACTACCCCTACAACTTCTCCATTTTGGTTTGTTATTGTTATTGTTCCGTTTTCACCAAGGATTTTGTCAAATGCTTCTTTTGATATTGTTGTTTTGTTGTATACTGCATTTATTTGATTTGTTTCTGTTTCTGATTTTAATGCTTCTGGTTGTTCTACTATGTTTAAGTAATCTGCTACACCACTAAAGTTTACTGCTACTGCTGTTTTTGTTTCAATTTGTTTATCTAGTTTTGCATTTAATTTTCCTTTATATAGTGTTTCATCAGTGTTTGATGTTGTTACTTTTATTATTTCATTTTTTTCTTGGTTGTCTATTTTTACTGTGTTTGTTGTTGCTATTTCGTTTTCTGCATCATATAGTTTTAATTTTTGTTCTATTTTTATGTTGTTTCCTTCAACTTTTGCATCTTTGTCATATATTAATGTTAATACTACATTTTCTGAACCTGTTTTTCTCCAAAGGATTAGGTTGTTTTCGTTTGGTTCGTTTGTAAATGTAATTGTTGCTTCTTTTCCATCATATTGATAATCATAGTGTGTCATTGTGTTGAAGTTTACTTTTTTTACTATTTTAGGTGATTTACTATCTATTTGTGGTATAGAAACTTTTGCTTCCATATTTTTTATTGGGTAGCTATTGTCTTTTAATCCCATGTTCATTGATATTTCTACTACTCTTTTTTCTTCACCTGATATTTTTACAATTTTGTTTGTTATTATTTGTGCTGAATTCTCAACATTTTCTTGTGATGAGTTTGCTGTGTATTTATATGCTACTTCTCTTGTTGCTTTTACAGTGTTTTCTTTATCACTACTGTTTTTATAAATTCCTGATAATTGTAGTTTACTTGTCATGTTTAATAAACCTGCATTAAATACATCTTTTTGTACAGGTTCTATTTCAATTTCCATTTTGGCTGTTGTTCCAGCATTTATTTGGTTAAGTGTTATTTTGTTGTCTTCTACTTGGTTTATGTATTCACTGTTTGAAGATTTTAGCTTAAAGTTTGAATCACTTAATTCGATTGTTCCATTAAAGTATCCATCCTTTTTTACACTTAATTCTAGATTTAGTTTGCCATTGTTTATTTGCGCCCCAAATTCTACGTTTTGATTGTTTGTTGCTACATTACTTTCCGCATAACTTACAAGACCTACTCCAACATATATGAAGTTTGTCATTGTTAATGCCATTAATATTAATATGGCTGTTATTGTTTTAAATATTTTTCCTTTCATATTTGCCTCCTTGGTTTACAATCTCTCCATTAAATATTATAACGCCTTTTTCCATATTTTTCAATGGTTTTCCCGATTTTTTTAACTTTTTATGTAAATTCTTTTGCTTTCGACAAAATTCGCTACGGAAATAAGTTCTAGTTTTTTTACTTTTTTGTTACATTTTCTTTATATTTTTGTAACATTTTATATTCGCTTTTTTTCTTTAAATGTAATAATCAAAATTATGCTTAAAAACACTGAAAAACTGTAACATTAAATTTATTATTGCATATTATTACATAGATAATTTTTTCTTGAATATATTTATTTAGAGGTGATTGTTTTGAGTGATTTTAATTTTGATGAAAATACTGTTAATAAGTTAAAAGATATGATGAACAAAGGGGAACTTTCAGATGTAATATCTCAAATTCCGCCAGAAATGATTCAGAATTTCTCTTCTATGCTTAATAATTCTAATACTTCTTCTAATCAATCTTCTAGTAATTCTAACAGTTCATATTCTAGTCAAAGTAATACTAATTCTAATATAAGCAATCGGAACTGATACTAATAGTGGTAGTAACTCTTTTAATTTTAATAATATTGATATTAACACTATTATGAAAATAAAGTCTGTTATGGAAAAAATGAATTCTTCTAATGACCCTAGAAGCAATTTATTGCATTCTTTAAAACCTTATTTGCGTGAAAGTAAGCAAGATAAATTGGATCAATATGCGAATTTGATGAATGTTGCAAAAATTGCTGAGATTTTTAAAAATGAAAATAAGGAGAATAAATAATGGGCACTTTTCCTTTTTTTGGATTCCCGTATAATAGATATTATTACAATAATTTTCGTGGTACATATCCGCATTTGAATAGTCAAATTGATACTAATAGTGTTGGTAAGACTTTTACAGAAAATGATACTAAATCTTTAGAAAATGTTGATAATTCTAGCAATTCTAGTGTTTCCACTGATAATGAGATTTCTGAAGATAGAAAAATATCATCTAATATGGATGAACCTATTTTTGAAATATTAGGTATCAGTCTATATTTAGATGATATTATTATTCTTTGTTTATTATTTTTTCTTTATACTGAAGGTGTACAAGATGAATTACTTTTTATTGTGCTTATTTTGTTGCTTTTGAGCTAGTTTTCTCTTTTACTATTCTATTACTATTTTGTCATTTGCAACACTTATATATGCTTGTTTATGCATTGGTTCTTCATCTTGTTTTATTTCTTTTACTATATTTGCTATTCTTATTTGTACTGCATTGAATAGCCCTGCTGCTACTATTGCTTGTTTGTTTCCTTTTGCTCCTGCATGTGCTAGGCCACGTAATGCACCTAATACTACAATGTTGTCTGATGCAATTACTTCTGCTCCAGAGTTTACATCTCCTAATATTACTATGCTTCCTT
>USHX01000012.1 GCA_900554565.1 uncultured Clostridium sp. | reverse complement strand
AAGAGATTTGAGCTAAAATTTTAACTCAAATCTCTTTTTTCTTTGGGACTTTTTTAGTCCCTTTTAGGCATTTACATTTTATTCTTCCATTTTTTGAATAAGTTTCGCCAAAAAGCTAATTGCTTCTGGGTGTGGAAACATTTGAATTGAAACATTTCCATTTTTACATTTTATTTCAAAACTTAGATCTTTTTTTATAGTTTTTATCCAGTTTGAAATTTTCTCAGCTCTTGATTTATCTCTAACTACATCTTTTAATAAAAATACTACTTCATATTCATATTCTGAATTGCAAGCTATTTCCATATCAAATTTTAGTTGATATTTTTTCTCTTCTATTGCTATATTTTTTGTTTCCCGTATTGCTTTCAGTTGCAAACGTGATATATAGCTTTGGGATACTTTCAAATTTTGAGCTATTTCGTCTTGCTTTTCATCTGCTATATAGTATAGAATAGCTAACCTTTCTTTTCCGCTTAAACAATTTAAAATGATGTTAATTAGTTTTACATATTCTGCTTTGTTCATCATTTCTTCTTCAAAGTCATATGGATCTTTTAATGAGTCCTCTATTCTAATATTGCTTTCTGCCTTTTGCCTTTTTAATGGTTCTTCAATTGAAATTTTTCTTCTTTCATACCTATTAACTTTTCTAAAATACATTCCCATTTCATTTCTTATGCATGTCAATGCATATGTTGCAAAAACAATGTTTTTTGATTCATCAAATGTAGTTGCCGCTTTTATTAATGCAAGATTCCCTACTGAAATAAGGTCATCATAATATGCACTTTTAAAAGTTATTCCAAGTTTCTGTAATTGATAATACACAAGTCCCCGATTTTCCACAATCAAATTTTCTGTTTCTTTTTTTAGTTTCATGTTGTCAAGTCCTCCTTATGCTAAATGCCTTTTCAAAAACAAAGCCATAGCTTATAAAGAATATAATAGCACATTTCTTGCTTTTTTTCCAGTTTTTTATACTTAAGCACCAATATATTTTATATTATTTAACTTATTATTTACAAATCTTAATTCTATAATGTCTGGTGAAGTTAAATTTTCTTTAATTATAATTTTATTATTGTATATAAAATTTATTTTTTCATCTATTTCGCAATAGTTTGATAAGTAGAATTTTATTGCAGCTCCATGGCTAACTATTGCTATGTTTTCAGGTCCTTCTTCTACTATTTCTTGTATTTTTTCTTCCATTCTTTTTGAAACTTCTTTGCAACTTTCTCCATCTTTGTTTTTTAATTTTTTGTCTAGTAATTGTTCTGTTGTATATGAATTTTTCTTGTTTTTTGCCATTTCTTTTAATGTTTCTAAGTCTCCTAATTTTCTTTCATTTAGCTTTGATGAAATGTTTATTTCTATGTTGTTTTCTTTTGCTATGTATTTCGCTGTTGATATTGCTCTTACATAGTTACTTGACCATAATTGTTCTATGTTTTGTAATTGTGGAATTTTGCTTAGTTTTTCAGCCTTTTTTTCTCCTTCTACTGATAATATTATTTTTTCGTTTTTTATTTGTTCATTTTGTTCTTCTTCATTTCTTGTTTTTAGTTGTTCTGAATGTCTTATTAAATATACCTTTTTTTCCATTATTATCACCTTTTTTATTATACCATATAATTAATTAGTTACCAAAATTTGTGCATTTAAATATAATGTTATTAGTAGTATAATAAATTTAACAGTTATCTATGAAGGGAGTTTGTTTATGAAATTCGAGAAATTGACTGAAAATAAAATTCGCGTAATTATTTCAAATGAAGATATACCTAAAGAAAATATAAATAATAAAAAATTTGTTAAATTTGCTTTAGAAAATCAAGATTTTTTTACAAACATTTTGGCTTTAGCAAAAAAAGAACTTGGTTTTGATTCGGAAGGTTCTAAGTTGCTTATTGAAACTTTTTCAGTTTCTGATGAGCTTTTGGTTTTTACTATTACAAAAGATTATTCAAATGTAAAAAGTGGTGGTTACAGTTTTCCTAAAAAGCTTGTTGCTAAGAGAGCTTCTTCTATGCCTAAAAAACAGGCAATTTATAGTTTTAGCAGTTTTGAGAATTTTTGTGAGTTTTGCTATATGATTAGTTCTGTGTCTACATTTGATTTTAAAAGATTTTCTAAAAATGTAGCTTTGTATTTTTATAATAATACATATTATATGGTTGTGAAAAATATAAATTTGGATTACGAGAAGAAAAATTTATTTTTTTCGGCTGTTTCTGAGTTTTCTTCTTCTAGTTTTTCTGATAGCTTCGGAAATAAGCTTATAGAGTATGGGAAACCTATTATAAAGAAAAATGCTATTTCTGTTGGAGCTGAATTTTGTAGTAAAATTTAAGGATTTAAAGCTTAAAATGTTTTAATAAATTATGATATTTAGTCAAAATAAAATTCAATATATATTTTCTATTTTGTTTTAGAAATATATATTGAATTTTTTTATTTTAATATACGTAGTTTTGTGGATTGTATGCTACCCCATTTACTCTTACTTCTAAGTGTAAGTGTGGTCCTGTTGAGTTTCCTGTAGAGCCAACTGCTCCTATTGTTTGTCCTTGTGATACTGTTGCTCCTGCTGAAACATATAGTGCACTACAATGTCCATAATATGTTTGAATTCCATTTGCATGTGTTATTACTATCATGTTTCCATATGAACCTTTGTATCCTGCAAATGTTACTGTTCCTGATGCTGCAGCTTGTATTGGTGTTCCTGTTGATGTTGCTATGTCTAATCCTGTATGTGCTGATCTTCTTATTGCACTTCCTGCTCCAAATCTTGATGTTATTATTCCTGATACTGGTTTTATTAATGCTATTCCTATGCTTGCTTTTGCTGTTGATGTTGTTCCTGCTGTGTTTACACTTCCTGAGCTTGCATATTTTGTTGTTGTTTGTGTTTTTGTTTTTGCTACTGTTACTGCTTTTTTTGCTGGTTCTACATATAGTTTTGATATTGCTTCTTCTGATGTTACCAAATCTTGTATATCTGTTTCATATTTTTCTACTATTGAAATTTGTTCTATATTTGTACTGTTCTTTTCTTTTAAGCTGTTTACTACTTGTTCTGCTTCTTCAAAGTTTGATACATATAGTTTTTCTTCTTGGTTTTCTGCTATTGCATAATATCTATAATATGTTGTTCCTTCTTCTTTTATTTTGTTTAGTATTTCTTCATCGTTTGTTACTATGTTTTTCTTTAATAGGCATAATTTGTATTCTGGTAGGTTTTGTATTTGAACAAATGCTACATTTTGTTGTTCTCCATCACCTTTTTCTGCATAGTTATTTATTTCGTGTTGTAGTTTTGCTCTATTTTCTGTATATCCTACTTGTTCTCCATTTATGGTTACACTGTATGTTGGTTTAAATAAAAATGCTATTGTTCCTATTATTAAAAATGCTGCTATTACTGTTAATATTGTTATTTTTAGCCCTCTTCTAGTGTGTATCAATACTTTTTTGAACATGTACATTTATCTCCTTTGTATTTTTATTCAGTGTAATAATATTGTAATATTGTTTTTTTTGCAAAGAGTTTGTTTGTTTGATTTCCGTATGTTTTTTTCGTTTTCTTTTGTTTTTCTCCGTTTTATTCGTTTTTTCTTCCATTTTCATTTATATGTTTTTTAAGATTTTTACGGTTGACTTTGTTTGTTTAAATATGTATGTTTTTAATTAATTTATTTAGAAAATGGAAAAGATGAAGCTTTGTGCTTCACCTAATTTATTGTTCTAATTCTGTTTTTACAGTGTTTATTTCTGTTACAGTTGCTTTTTGCGCTGGTTGATAATATCCTTTTGTTTGAGCTATTTTGAATAACTCATATTGAAAACTTTCATCATTATTTCTAATTTGTTGAAATGTTTGTCTTAATTGCATATTTTCAGATTCTGATATTGCTGTTTGATATGCTGTTAAGTCTGATTTAACACCAGATAATATATCATTTACCATTACTTTTTCATCCATTTTTATTTTCCCCCCTTATTAATTATTTAAAAAACTCATTAGTTTTTGTTTTGTGTTTAATGCATCTTGTGCTGATTTTGCAAATAATTGCTTTATTTGTGGGTCAACTGCTTGTGATGAGTATGTGTTTAATTTTTGATATACGTTTTGGTGTGCTCCTATTAAATGTCTTAGATGTTGTAATTCTAATTGATTTAAATCTGCCATTTTTTATCATTCCTTTCTTTTGATTTTACTTTATTATTATTGCTTTTTTTCGTTTTTTTATTCATTTTATTTTTGGTTTTTAATTTTGAATTTAAGTTTGATATTGTGATTTTCTAAGTGCTTTGCTTTCATTTGACATAATTTTCAAAAGATATTATAATTATTTTACTGACAAAAAATTTTGTCAAATTTTATCAGTTTTTAGGAGGAAGACAACATGAAAAAGCAACAAATTGATAAAAAACAATTAATGGAGCAATTGGAAAAATATATGGGGAATTTAAGAACTCATCCATATAGTGATGAAGAGTTTTATGAAACTAAAATATTTATTTCTTCCATTTTAGATAACAAATGGATACGAGATAAAAAAGAATTGGCTCAACAATTAAAACTTGCAAGAAATTCTTGTAAAATTAAAAAGCATAAATCTCTTGTAACTCACATTATTCTAGCTCAAGGCTATCTTCGAAATGAGGATTAGCTACATTTTCAAAAAGAGATTTTAGTTATAATTAACCAAAATCTCTTTTTTATTTTTATTCTATTATTTCTAGATTTGCAAATTTGGCCATTAGTCTTTTGTGACCAACTTTATCAAAGTTAATGTCAACTTTTAAGTCTTCACCTTCTGGCTCTACTTTGCTTATTGTTCCTTCTCCAAATTTTTTGTGGAATATACGCAATCCCGCTTTATATTTTGATAAATCTTGTGTTGTTGCTTTTTTACTTGCTAAATTATTTAAGAAACTTTCTGCAGTTCTAAATAGGAATTGGTTGTTTGAATTACCTGTTTTACTTGCTGCAGCAACTGGTTCTTTGCTTTCTGTTATTTTGTATGATTTAATATTTCCGTTGTTTTTGCTTCCATATGTCCAACTGTATTTTGAATCTTGGAACATTTCTTCTTTGTTGCTTGTTTCTCCAAATGCTTCTTCATATCCTTCTAACAAGTCTTCTGGAATTTCTCCTAAAAATCTTGATACTGGGTTGTAACTTGTTGAACCAAATATCGTTCTTTGTTTGCTACATGTTAAGAATAAGTGCTCTTTTGCTCTTGTTATTCCTACATAACATAGTCTTCTTTCTTCTTCTAATTCTGTTGGTTCTGATATTGATTTATATCCTGGGAATATTCCTTCTTCCATTCCTACTAAAAATACTACTGGGAATTCTAGTCCTTTTGCGCTGTGTAGTGTCATTAGTGTTACATAGTCTTCATCTTCTTCTAGATTGTCTATGTCACTTGATAGTGTAATTCCTTCTAAGAATGCACTTAGTGTATTTTCTGCTTCTTGTTCTTCGAATTCTATTGCTACTGTTAGGAATTCATCTAAGTTTTCTATTCTGTTTTCTGCTTCTATTGTGTTTTCATTTTCTAGCGCTTTTGTATATCCAGATTTTTTTAGGGTTTGTTTTATTAATTCTGATATTGGTAGTTCTTCTTTTTTTGCTTTTAATTCTTCTATACAGTTTATGAATTCTCTTGAGTTTAAGTATACTCTGTTTAGCCCGTATTGTTCAGCATTTTTTATTATTTCATACATTGATGTTCCTGTGCTCATGGATAGTGCTTCTACTTTGTCTAAACTTGTTTTTCCTATTCCCCTTTTGGGCTCGTTTATTATTCTTTTTAGGCTTAAGTTGTCATTTCCATTTTGAATTAGTCTTAAATATGCTATTATGTCTTTTATTTCTTTTCTTTCATAGAATTTTAGACCACCTATGATTTTATATGGTATATTTTCTCTTCTTAAAATATCTTCTATTGCTCTTGATTGTGTGTTCATTCTGTATAGTATTGCGAAGTCTGAGTATTTGTAATATTCTTCCCTTTTTAGGTGTTCTATTTGTTCTACAACATATGCTCCTTCATCATATTCGTTTTTGGCTTGGTATACTTTTGGTAGATTTCCTTCTTCGTTTTGTGTCCATAGTTCTTTTTTGTATTTTACTTCATTATTTTTTATTACTGCATTCGCAGCTTTTAGTATATTTCCTGTACAACGGTAGTTTTGTTCTAGTTTTATTATTTTTGTTCCTGGAAAGTCTTTTTCGAAGTTTAGTATGTTTGATATGTCTGCTCCCCTGAAACTGTATATTCCTTGGTCGTTGTCTCCAACTACTGTGATGTTTCCGTGTTTTGATGCTAACATTGTTACTAGTGTGAATTGTGATTTGTTTGTGTCTTGATATTCATCTACTAGTACGTATTTGAATTTGTTTGAGTAGTATTCCATTATGTCTGGATTTTCTAGTAGTATTTTTATTGTGTAGTTTATTATGTCATCAAAGTCTATGGCATTGTTTTCTTTTAGTCGTTTTTGATATAGCTCATATACTGTTGCTATTTTTTCTTTTCTGAAGTCTCCATTTGCTCTTAGTTGGTATTGATCTGGTTCTAGCATTTCGTTTTTTGCATTACTTATTTCTGATAATACACTTCTGTCTGTGAACATTTTGTCATCTATTCCTAGGTCTCTTAAGCATCCTTTTACTAGTGTTTTTTGGTCTGATGTGTCAAATATTATGAATGATGAGTCAAATCCTATTCTGTCTATGAATCTTCTTAGTATTTTTACACATATTGAGTGGAATGTTCCCATCCAAATGTCTTTTGCTGATTCTCCTATTAGGTTTGTTATTCTTTCTTTCATTTCGTTTGCTGCTTTGTTTGTGAAGGTTATTGCTAGTATGTCCCATGGTTTTGCGCCTTCGTGTTCTATTAGGTATGCTATTTTGTGTGTTAATACTTTTGTTTTTCCACTTCCTGCTCCTGCTATTACTAGGCATGGCCCTTGTGTTTTTGTTACGGCTTCATATTGTTTGTCGTTTAGTCCTTTTAATATATCTTGCATTTTTTTCTCCATTCTTTTGTTTTTGCATTTATTTTTTCTTTCAGAATTATACATTTTTCTTTTGGTAAAGTCAATATATTTTTGTTATTTTTGCAAACATTTTTTCGTGTGGTTTTTTTGTTCTTATGTTTGTTCTGCAATTAAATAAAGCCATAGATTTCTGTATTTCTATGACTTTATTTTTTATTTTATTTTTATTCAGCAAATACTGGCACTCCGTTTACTAGCTTCCACTTCTTCCATTTTGTGTTGCTTGCATTGCTGTTGTTTTCTTCTACTTTTTGGTTCATTAGCTCTACGAATTTTTGTAAGTCCATTATTTCTTTCATTTCGGCTCCTGTTTTTCCTTCAGCTCCGTCAGCTCTTGCATTAGTTGATTTTTTCAAATAGGTGCATTTTTCTTTATTATATGATCCAACTTCATACATAAGCTGGGTTGCACTTCCTAAAATATCTCCAGTATTATGACAATTAGTCGTAGTTCCTATTGCACTTATTCCTCCTGTCGGAGCATTTCCTCCTATTATCTTTCCAGTGTTATAACAACTTTTTCCATTACCAGAAGTCATAATTCCAGCTACTAAATCACTAATTCCTGTTACCTCACCTGTATTATAACAATTTGTTATAGTTCCAAAGCAAAATATTCCAGCAACTGGATTACCTTTTCCCGTTATTTTTCCTTTATTATAACAATTAATAGCTTCACTACCATTAGCACAAATCCCTGCTGTTAAGTTTTCTCCACTTACATTTCCCGTATTGTAACAATTATTAGCATTTCCAAAACAAACTATTCCTGCTACAGGAGATGTAGTTCCTGTTATATTTCCAGTATTATAACATCCAACAACTGCATTTCTGCTTTCTCCATAACAAATTCCGGCAGTAAGATTTTTACCACTAACATTTCCTGTATTATAACAGTTAATAGCTCTTCCTAAAGCAGATATTCCTGCTGTTGGCTCTGTATTTCCAACTATGTTTCCCATATTATAACTATCACTTACTAAACCTGTTCCTGTTGTTATTCCAGCCGTAATACTCATGCCTTGAATATCTCCTTTGTTATAGCAATCTGTCACTTTTCCATTTCCACATATTCCTGCCACATTTGTAGTTCTCCCTGTTGTTAGGCTAGTTATATTTCCAATATTATAACTCTTAGTTATTTCTGTTTCCGAACTAATTGGCATAGCTAATATTCCTGCAATATTAGAAATACTTTTTCCATTTCCTAATATAGAGCTTTCATTATAACAATTACTTATATTTGAGCTTTGTCCTGCAATACCTCCAACAATCGAACTATTATCCCTTAATTCTATTTCCCCAGTATTATAGCAATTGATAATTTCATTTCTTGTTTGAGCTACTATTCCACCTACTGTATCTCCACCCATTATTTTTCCTATGTTATAGCAATTTTCTATTTGTTCAGAAAATCTACCTGTGATTCCTCCAGCAGCACTTCCGCTCAATTCATTTGATTCAATTTTTCCTGTATTATAACAATCAACAATTTTTCCATTGAATCCAGTAATTCCACCTACCGTAGTCCCTGTAACACTTCCTTTATTATAACATTTTGTTATTTTAGCTTTGTTTTCTCTAGCATTTCCTATTATTCCACCAGAAGTACTTTTGTTTCCTTGGATATTCCCTGTGTTGTAACTATCATTTATGTTTACTTCTACTTCCGTTGCTCCCATAATCCCGCCAGCATTATAATTGCTGCCTGAATTTATATCTCCATCATTGTGGCTTCTACTTATATTAACTATTCCAGATTGTACAGAATTTCCTATTAATCCTCCTGCTACTGCAGATGTCATTATTCCTTTATTATAACAATCATCTATGTCGACATTTGAAAAAGTTAATCCTATCATTCCTGCACTGCAATATCCTGCATTTACATTACTTTTGTTATAACAATTTTCAATCGTTATATTTCCTTGTGATATTCCTACTAGCACTCCTGTAGAACTTCCTGCTTTTATTGTTCCACTCTTTATTCCTAAATTACTTATTTTTACTGTTCCTTTTGTTTGTCCTATTAGCCCAGCAAATGTATTAGACTTTTCATATAATCCATCTATATAATTATTTTTTCCATCAAAGTTACCTTTGAAACTATTTGTTTCATCCACTAGTCCTATAGGAGTAAAACCATCTCCTGTTGTCACTAGTTCTTTTATTGTTGCCGTTGAACTTTCATTTGGTATATACCCTAGCTTTGTTACTGTTTCTTCATTTGTTGATTCATTTCTTTCTGTTTTAGTTTTCACTTCATATTTTGATTCTGGATTTGCATATGAATCAAACATTCCATTAAAATATAAGCTTCTTCCTAATGTTACTGTTTTTCCTTCATATGTATCTGTTCCACTATTTACTGTGTATGATAAAGCTACTAAGTCTTCTATGCTATTTACTGCATATGTGTTGTTACCTAAGTCTTCTAACACTCCAGGATTCTCATCTTTTTTCATGTCATTTTTGTTTCCAGCCTCATCTATTGTTCCATCTTCATTTATTAAGTAAATGTTTCCTGTCTTTGCTACTACTATTACATATGTTGAGTCTTCTACATCTCCTGTTGCTTTTGAACTTCCGAATTGGCTATCTACCATTTTTTGAAATCCTGTTTTGTCTACATCTTTCCCTTGTGCTTTTTCTATTTTTAGTTCCTGTGATACTAGGCCTGCTCTTTCTTTTTCTTCACCTAGCTCATTTTCTTGTTTTGCTTTGTTCGCCTGTGTTAGTATTCCATTTTGCCCTGTTAGTGTTATTATGCTTATTCCTGCAAGTATTAGTAATACTATTATTGTTATTACTAGAGCTATCAATGTTATACCAGCATTTTCTTTTGTTTTTCTCACTCTATTTTCCCCCTTTATTTTCTTTTGTATTCTTATTAGTGATAAGATACAAAATGAATATATCAATAGTTATTTTTCTTGTCAATACATAAAAAATAAAAAATTATTAATCTTTTTATATTTGAGTTGCTACAATTCCTATAATAAATCCTATCATATTCCCGAACTGCACTTATTCTTCCATTGTATAGTTTATTTGATTCTGGTAGTAGTTCTCCTGATACTATATAAAGCATTGCACCTGCTGCAAAACTCAGATTTAATGATATTATTGTTTCTGATATACTTCCTACTATTGCTCCAAAAAATGCTCCGATTCCAGTTGTTATTCCAGATAATATTACATAAAATATAACTTTTCCAATTCTCATACCTCCATTTTTCATTGGTACTGCCATTGATATTCCTTCTGGTATGTCATGTAAGCATATTGCTATTGCCAAACTTAAACCAAGTTTTAATGATGCTTCAAATCCTGAACCAATTGCTAATCCTTCTGGAAAATTGTGTATTGCAAGCCCTATTGATACTATTATTCCCGTTCTTAATAATTTTCCTTTTTGGTTTGTCTCCCTTATTGTAAATTTCTTTTCTACTATTAAATCACACAAAATCATTGTTATAATTCCTATTATCGTTCCTAAAATCACATAAATAATATTGCTTATCCCTAAGGCTTCTGGCAATAAATCAAAACATATTATTGACATCATTAGTCCGTGATGCAAATGATAATATGAAACTTAAAAATTTATTTGAATTCTTTTTTATTATTACACCTATTATTCCCCCTAATGTTGTTCCAAATGTTCCAAAAAATAAACCTAATATGGTTGTTTTTACTATTTCCATATGTTATCACTCCCTATTTTAGTTTATTTTTTATTTAAAACTTTTATGATATTTTTGATTTTCTTTACATATTTCATTTTTTCAAATTCATTCATTTATAAAATTGACTGTATACATAAAATATGTTATACTAAAACAGACTTTTTTCAGGTCTATAGTACATTGACATTTGTTAATGCATATTGAACATATTATATAGAAGAAAGGAAGTATGCAAAGGCATACAAAGGACTCAATATGAAAATTACAACAGTAAAAACATTAGAAGAAGCTACTGCTTTAGCTTCTGTTACAGCATTTTCTCCTTCTAATATTATAGCAACCATTATTTTAAGCGAATATGTAAATGACACTTTATATGTTTATAGAGCTCCTAGTTCTGTGTCACCTATAAATGCTAGACAAATCGCTTTAGGTTTTGATGACAGTAAATTTAAAGTTTTTAACCAAAATAAACTCACTACTAGAGTTTATGAAAATGGCTTACATTATTCTGTATGCGGTCTTCTTTGGGATGAGTTTGGTTCTACAATTCTATACAACAAAAAAATAGAGACCTTCAAAAGAAAGGCCGTTTGGGACTTTATGAATGAAGAATTTATAAGAGTTTTTGATTTATTGGATATTGAAGGTAAAAATAAAGTGGAGCTTACTCCTGAAATTTCTAATTTTGTTAATTTTGTTCATGATCGCTATGAACAAAAAGAAAATGATAAAATTTTCGAAGAGGCTTGTGTAGAAGGTCAAAAACTTTTTTATTTTATGCTCGACAAAGCTTTACAGGCTGCTGAAAATAAGTAATATGTTTAAAAAGTAAATAGGACAGATTTCTACAATTGTAGATTCTGTCTTTTTTACTTTTTATATTTCTTTATTTTCTATAATATTTCCTTCAACATCTTTCAATGTTAATTTTCTATTTTCATATATTAAATAACTATGTTCACTTCCATTTCTTGGTAAAGAAATGGAACCTGGATTTGCAAATATTATTCCATTTTCTTCTTTTATAAATCCTGTATGGAAATGTCCATAAAACATTATATCTATTTTTACGCCTAGTGGTGGCAACATATCCATGTTGTATTTATGTCCATGAGTAAAAAACATGTTTAACCCATCTATTTCAAGTTCTATGTTTTCATTAAACTTAAATTCTGATATTGTTTCGTCTACTTCTGCATCGCAGTTTCCTTTTACTACTAGCATATTTTCTTTTAATGAGTTTAATATTTTTGCTACTTCCATTGGCCCATATTCTTGTGTTAATTCATTTCTTGGTCCATGATAATATAAGTCACCTAAGATTATTAATTTGTCTGGTTCTTCTTTATTGTATATTTCTTCTAGCTTTTTTGCATAATAGCTAGAGCCATGAATATCTGATATTATTAACAATTTCATTATTCATCTTCTCCTTTTAATCTTTCTGCTCTATCTGCTGCAATCAAGTTGTCTATCATTTCATCAATGTCTCCATTTAAGAAGTTTTCCATTTGATATATGCTCATTCCTATTCTGTGGTCTGTTATTCTTCCTTGTGGATAGTTGTATGTTCTTATTTTTTCGCTTCTGTCTCCTGAACCAACTTGTACTCTTCTTGCATTTGCAACTGCACTGTCTTGTTTTTCTTTTTCTATTTCATATAATTTTGTTCTTAACATTTTCATTGCATTGTCTTTGTTTTGGAATTGTGATCTTTCTGTTTGACATTCTACTACTATTCCTGTTGGTTCGTGTATTAGTCTTACTGCTGATGATGTTTTGTTTATGTGTTGTCCTCCAGCTCCTGATGCTCTAAATACTTCCATTTTTATGTCTGATGGATTTATTTCTATTTCTACATCTTCTACTACTGGAAGTACTGCAACTGTTGCTGTTGATGTGTGTATTCTTCCACTGCTTTCTGTGTCTGGAACTCTTTGTACTCTGTGTACTCCACTTTCGAATTTTAGTCTACTGTATACACCTTTTCCTGTTATCATGAATGATATTTCTTTATATCCTCCAAGTCCTGTTTCGTTTTCGTTTAATACTTCTAGTTTCCATCTTCTTTTTTCTGCATACATTGAGTACATTCTAAATAGTGTTCCTGCAAATAGTGCTGCTTCTTCTCCTCCAGCTCCTGCTCTTATTTCACACATAATGCTTTTGTCATCATCTGGGTCTTTTGGTATTAATAAGAATTTTAATTCTTCTTCTAGTTTTGGTAGTTGTTCTTTATTTGAATAATATTCTTCTTCTGCAAGTTCTTTCATGTCTGGATCTTGCATTAGTTCTTCTGCTTCTTCCATTGCTTGTTTTGCTTTTTTATATTCTCTAAATTTTAATACTATTTCTTCTATTGATGCGTGCTCTTTCATTAGTTTTTGCCATTCTGATTGTTTTGATATTACTTCTGGGTCTGCTATTAGTTTTGTTAGCTCTTCATATCTCTTTTCTACAGCTTCTAACTTTTCAAACATTTTTATCTTCTCCTTTATTTTTTGTACTTTGCTATTATACTATATTTTACCACTTTTTACAAGTACTCAAACTTTAAAAGCGAAATGCATTCACATTTCGCTTTTGGGTTTTAAACAACTTGTAAATCCGTCTCCAAAATTTCATAATCTGGTACTATTGTAACAAATTCTGAAATTTCTTCTAGTTTTTCTTCATTAAAGTTTTCTAAGTCTCTTTGATCTACTGGTTCAACATAAAGAATAATCACTTTTTTTCCTGTGTTTTCTCCAAGTATCTCAAAGAATTCTTCAGGTGTTAAAACAACTGAGACATTGTGATATTTTATATACCTTAAGTCCCTTTCTTTTTTCAATAAAACAAGTTTTACTCCCTCTATTTTATTTACTTTTTCTACAATCTTTTTTTCGTATTCTTGTTGTTCATCACCTTTTTTAGTATTCATGATAAAAACTACTGTCTCCCGATCTACTCTAATAGTTCCCATTGCATTTCCCCCTTTTAGCCTTTTGGCTCTGTCTGGTATTTTATCATACTTTTTGAGTTTTTGCAAATTACGGAAACTTTTTATAAAATAATCTTATTATAATTTATATTTTTATTTTCTAATATTTTTTCTTCTCTTTTTGTACAAGTAAAAATTATTATTTGATGATTATTTGATTTTTCATTTAAATATTTTAATATATTTTCTAGTCTCTCATCATCATAATATGCAAATGCTTCATCTAATATTATTGGCATTTTTTCTTCTGATAAATCTTCTAACATTGAAAGTCTTAATGATAAATATAATTGGTCTATTGTTCCTATACTTAATTTAGACATTTGAACATAGTTTCCATTTTTTGTTTCTACTAGCAAACCTTGTTCATCATTAAACATGACTTTATTATATTTTCCATTTGTTATTTCAGAAATATTTTTAGATAGTTCCTGTGTAAATTTAGGGGTTACTGTATTTTTCATTTTTTCATAACTTATACTTAAAATTTCTTTTGCTATATTCATACTCATATTTAAATTTTGCAAGGTTGACATTTTTCTTTTATTGTTAACTAGTTCTTCTTCTATTTTTGACAAATTTTCTAATTTTGGTTGTATATTTTGTGTGTCAATTTCCAATGTATGTAATTCTATTTTTTTATTATTTATTTGATTTTGAATTTTTTGTAATGCATGATTTATATTTTCTAAATTTTCCATTTCTAAAAAATTATTTATTTTTTCTTTTTCAATTTTATTTAAATATTTATTTTTTATTTTTTCTTTTTCTAAATTATTTTTTAAATTATTTTTATTTTTTATTTCTTTTAATTGATTATTTATTTCTGAATTATTTTTTTCTATTATTTTTATTTCATTTTCTAAATTATTTATTTTTAAATTTAATTCATTTTTTTGATTTTTTTCTATTTTTTTATTATTTTTTATTATTTTATTTTTATTTTTTATTAAAAAATACCAAAAAATCAAAACCGTTGGTACTGTAAGAAGAAAAATATATTTAAAATTATTTTTTATTGTTATTATTGCAGCTATATTTATTAAAATTAATATTAATAAAATAATTATTATTAATTTATTTATTTTATTTTTTTGTTTTTCTATTTTTTCGTTATTTTTTTCTATATTTATTTCTTGATTATTATTTTCTATTTTATTTTTTTCATTTTTTATTGAATTTATTTTTTCATTATTTTCTTTTATTATATTTTCTTTTAATTTTATTTTTTCTTCTTCTATTTTTTTATTTTCTTTTATTAATTTTATTTCTTTTAATATTTCATTTTCATTTTCTAATTTATTTATTTTTTCTTTTTTCTCATTTTTTTCTTCTTCTAATTCGTATTGCATTTCTTTATATTTTTCTAAAAATTCTTTTTCTTGTCTTAGTTCTTCTATTTTTTTAGAAATTAAATTTATCGGCTTTTCCCTAGATCTTTCGGTTCCTATTTCTTCTAATTGTCTTCTATTTATTCTGTCTATTGCCCTTTTATATGATACATTATCTTCTCCTGTTCCTACTAAGTTAGCAATTTTTTGTATTAGCATTGTTTGTTCTTTATTTTCTAATTTTACTTCTTGTTGATTTACTAATATTGTTGAGGTAAATAAATTTTCATCTATTTTTGTTTGTTCATAAAAGAATTCATTTCCTTTTGTTTTATCTATATTAAATTGTTTTGATATATCTTCCATTTTGTCATTAAATATTTGTGGATTTTTCTTTTTAAAATCTCTAAATATTTCGTATTTTTCTTTATTGTCTAATTCATATTCTATTTTTCCTGAAAATTCTTCTCCTAACCATGGTGTGTATTTTTCGAAATCTGAATATTCTTTTCCTTTTTTATTTTTTGATATTCCATAAAATGAATTTAATATAAATTTAATTAATGTTGATTTTCCTGCTTCATTTTTTCCTTGAATTAAATTTATTTTATTTTCTAAATTTATTTCTTTATTTTTTATTTTTCCAAATGCATTTATTTTTATTTTATTTATTTTCAATTTTTTCTCTCCTATCATTTAGGTTTAGTTTAGTGCTTCAAAACCTATTTCTATGGCTTTTTCTAGCATTTCTTTTTGCTCATTTGTTAGGTTTTCATCTTCTAATTTTTGTTTTATTTCTTTTGCAAATAACCCTTTTAATGTTGTTTCATTTTCTATTTCGTCTAACTTATAATTTATTTTTGTTTTATTTTTTATTTTTATTATTTGTGGTTCTTGTATTAATTTGTATAGTTCATATGTATTTATTTCAAAATTTCTTTTTCCTTCTAATATTATTTTTACATATTCATTTGGTTGTATTTCTATTGAATTTATTTTTTCTATTAATTCTTCTTTTGATATTATTTCTGTTACATCAATTCTTTTTTCTACAAATTCACTAGATTTTATTGGAACAAATTCTATGTTTAATTTTTTGTTTTTTATTTCTCCAACAACCATTCCATGTTGACCTAATTCATCAAATCCTAACGATACTAATGAACCAGGATATATTATTTTGCTTTCTTTATTGAAGTTTGTTTTATGAATATGCCCTAATGCTACATAGTCAAATCCTTTTTCTTCTAGTATTTTTGTTGATATTGAGTTATATTGTTTTTCTTCTATGTTTGCTCCATCTAATGTTCCATGCATTATTAATATATTTTCTTTTTCTGGATTTTCTATTTCTAAATTTTCTATTCCACATTCTGTACAATAGAAATCTTCAAATCCATATCCATATATGTCTATTTCATCTTGCTCTATTTTTTCTATTTTTGAATTAAATATTTTTACATTTTCGTTCCATTTATATTTACTATAATATGAATTTTTTAAGTATGGATCATGGTTTCCTGGTGCTATATATATTTGTGTTTCTGGTATTTCTTTAAATAAATTATTTATATATTCTATTGTTGTTTGTTTTATGTATTGTTGCTCATATAAATCACCCGCAATAAATAACATATCTATTTCGTTTTCTTTTATATATTCTATTACTTCTTTTAATTTTTTTCTTTGTTCTAATCTTTTTAAATCTCCTAAAGTTTCTCTGTCTGATAAGTTTACAAATGGACTGTCCATGTGTATGTCTGCAATATGTACAAATTTCATTTTTCTACCTCTTTTCTTTTTTGGATTATATAATTATTTTATTTTGATGTCAAGATTCTTAAAAACTTTTGTTTGTATTTGCTTTTGATTTTATTTTTTATAAATTGATGCAAAAAATCCCAAAAAGTTATTTTTTCTTTTTGGGATTTTGTTTTTAATTATCTTCTAATGGTCCAAATAATTCATCAAATTTTGCTTCTAATTCTTTTTGTAAATCATATGAGTCATCATCTTCATTTTCTTGTGGTAATATTGGAGCCGTTTCTTCAAAGTCATTTAAATCTAATGTTGCTATTGGTTTCAATTCATCTTGAGCTTTAGGGTTTTCTTTCTTTTCAAGTTTTTGTTTTTTTGGTTCTTCTTGTGGCTCTTCTACAAATAAGTCGTCTAATGATTCTATTTTTAAGTCTTGAACTTTTTCTTCTTTTTTGTCTTCTACATATGGGTTATATGGATTGTATTTTCTCCATTCTCCTCTTTCTATTTCTCCAATATCATTATGGCTTATTCCAACTCTTGCCATTTCTTTTGCCATTGGATGTTTGAAATAGTAGAATTTATTTGCTTTTACTGGTTTTATTCCTTTTTCAAATATTATACATAAATCATTATCCAACCTTCTTAATTCATCTGGTGTCATTAATGCTCTTGCCATTATTTGGTCTGATATTGATTTTCCTGTTCTCATGTTTTGTCTGTCTTTATTTATTGAAATACTATCTCTATCTATTGTTTTTTCTCCAAGTGCTTTTGAGAAGTATTCTACTGTTTTATATGAGTTACTTCCTAAAAATACGTGTGTATCACAGTTTCCCATTATAGTTTCATATGATTTTTCATATACTGCTTCTAATTGGTCTATATTTTGTAATATTACACTAAATGATATTCCTCTACTTCTTGATGTTGATATTTTTTTATCAAAGTCTGGTATTTTACCAATGTTTGCAAACTCATCTAATATAAAATATGTTGGTACTTTTAGTCTTCCTCCATTTTGGTCTGCAAAGTCATATAATTGTTGAATCATTTGTGAGAAGAATATTGTTAATAAGAAGTCATATGCTGTATGTGTATCTGATGATATTACATATACTGCTGTTTTTTTGTTTCCTATTTCTTCAAAGTCTATTGTGTCTGTTGATGTTAATTCTGCAATTTCTTTTGAGTCAAATTTTCCTAGTTTTGATTGTAATGAACTTAGTATTGAGCCATATGTTTTTTCTGGTGCTATTTCTATTGATTTATAGTACATTCTTGCTGGATGGTCATATGGTAATTGTGATATTAGTTGTGTTAATAAGTTTGAGCCTCCATTGTTATTTGCTGCTCTTACTAATTCTGCACAACTTGCTAAGTTTTGCTCTTCTTCTGGTCTTGTTGCTATTAAATAATATATTAATGCTTTTAATAGCATTTCTGCCATGTCATCCCAATATGGGTCTGCACCACTGTCTGTTTTTTGTCCTTTTACTATTGTATTTGCTATAACATCTACATCAAGTTCTGATGATATATGCATTAATGGATTGTATCCATCACTATATTGTGGCCTTACTAAGTTTAATACTTTTATTTCATATCCTTGTGATTTTAGGTATCCTGCTGTTGTATCATATAGTTCGCCTTTTGGATCTGTGAATACATATGAGCCTAAGCATTGGTGTGCATTTGGAATTGAGTATGATGCTGATTTACCAGATCCTGATCCGACCTACTACTAATACGTTTACGTTTCCTCGTTTATCTACTGGTAAATAGTTGTTTTCTGCAAGTATTATTCCTTTGTTTCGATTTAATACTGCATATTGTTCTCCATGTTGGCTCCAATCACTTGAACCATGTTCTATGTCTGTATATCTGTTTTTTGGTGCTGATTTTACAAATCCTATAAAGAAAAATACTGAATAAAATATTGTTGTTACTAGTAATGCTGATATGTAGTCTTCTGTTACTCCTTCTGAGAATACTTTTCCTAATGTCCCAAATGGATCCATCATTGATTTTGGAAATAGTTCTAAAAATGCTACTGTGTCAAATCCACCGTTTTGCCCTGCTACATGTGAACTATAGCAAAACGGCGAAACAAGTACTATGGCTATAAATATCCATAGTACTATATACACTATAAAATTTTTTCTATTTTTCTTTATTGCTCCTTCAATTTTGTAGTTCATAAATTTCACCTACTCTTTTGTATTATTCTGTTCTGTCTTTTCCTTCTAATATTTCTTTTCCGCCATTTAATAATGCTGCTGATATACTATTCTCATCATTATATATTTCTTCTTTTTGTTTATCAGCATTTTTAAATTTATATTTGATGCTTAATACTTTATCAAAGTTTTCAATTTTAAAGCTCATTCTTTTCCTCCCTTAATCCGTAAATGTAGGAGTTCCACCTACCAGATTAAAATTATTTCCTTCTTCTCTTATTTCGAATACGAAATAAGATTTATGTGGTTTTAATTTACATTTTCCTTTTACTTCATTTGTTTTTTCATCGAAATAAAGTGTTGGCTTTATTTCTTCTGTTGTTTCTGGATCAATAATAGATATTGGCCTTTTTAAATTTGGTGTATAATTAACATCTTTATATACTTCTGTTTTTTCTGGGTATATAGTGTCAAATTTATAAGGCATTGGTTTTTTAGATATTCTTACTTTATCTTCTTCCAATACTCCGTTATTTATAACAACTTTATCTTTTGCAAAAGATAAAATTACTATTTGGTTTCCATCCCTTTTTGGGTTTTCTACATAAAAAGTTTTCCTGTTATTTTCGCCAATTATTTCATCTGTGTGGTCTAATCTTTCTACTGTATATTTAGGCGAATTTTTTAAGTCTTCCTTTTTTGTTTTGTTTATTTGATATATAACTGTATTTACACCTGCTGGATCTGTTATACTAAAATGTTTTCCTTGTATAGCCTCCATCTTTTTACACCCCTGTTCTATGTTCTTAATCCATAGTTTATCTTTTGTTTGACACCATCTATTATAGCTAATTTTCAAGCTTTTGTCAACGTTTCTTTATGTAAAGTGTCATTCTTTATCTGTTCTTGGATTAAATTTTGATATTTCACTTAATCTTATATATATTTCTTCTTCTTCTTTTGTTAATTGTTTTGGATTTACTATTTTTATTTCAGCTACTAAATCTCCTCTTTCTTCTTTGTTTATCTTGTAGCCTTTGTTTGGTATTCTAACCTTTTCTCCTGTTTCTATTCCTTGTGGGATATATATTTTTGTTTCATCATCTATTGTTTTTACAAATGTCCTTGTTCCTAATGCAGCTTCCCATGGTGTTAAACATAGGTCTGTATAAATATCTGGTCCTTGTAGCCTGAATTTATTATCACTTTCTATATTTATTTTTATTAGTAAGTCTCCTGGTTTTCCGCCATTTTTTCCAGGCTTTCCTTGACCTATTAATCTTATTTTTTCTCCATCACGTATTCCCTCTGGGATTTTTATTGTATATGTTTTAGCCTTTTTTTCTACATCTTTTAATGCTATTTGTTTTTCTAATCCGTAAAATGCATCATATAAACTAACATCTATTTGTGTTTCAACATTTTCTCCTTTTACAGGTTTTGCTTTTTTAAAGTTATCTAATTGCTCTTCTTCTTTTTTCAAATCCCCTAAAAACATTTGGAATATTGCACCTTTTTCTTGCTTTCCTGTAAATGCTTTTTTTCCTTTTGCAAATTTCGAATTCCACATTCTATCATATTTTCTTTTTGATGCTGGTGATGATAGTACTTTATATGCTTCATTTATGTCTTTTATTCTTTCTTCTGCTAGGGCATCTCCAACATTTAAGTCTGGATGATATTTTTTTGCAGCTTGTCTATATGCTATTTTTATTTCATCTATTGATACACGACTTGTTTCTAAGTCTAATATTTTGTAGTAATTTTTTACAACCATTTATAACATCCTCCCCTAAAGATTTTAGGTAAAGTTATTATATCATATTTTCTAAAAAAATCAACGAAACTGGCAAAAAACATAAAAAAAGCAACCTTTAAAATTCTCTTCTGATTTTTGAGTTTTAAAAGTTGCTTTCCTATTTTTTTATCTACTAAATTTCACTTTCAGATAGTGCAAGATTTACTAATTTTGTTAGCAATTCTTTATAAGATATTCCTGTATCTTCAAAAAGTTTTGGATACATACTAATACTTGTAAATCCCGGTAATGTATTGATTTCATTTATATAAATTTCATTGGTACCATTTTCAACAAAGAAATCCACACGAGATAATCCTTTTCCATCTATTGCTTTAAATGCTTTTTTTGCTTGTTTTCTTATTTCTTCTGAAATAGTTGATGGAAGTTTTGCTGGAATTTCTGTTTTTGATTCCTTATTATTGTATTTTGCATCATAACTATAAAATTCATCAGCTGCTTTTACTTCTCCTACATGTGAAGCTACAACAGTTTCATTTCCCATTACAGCACATTCAATTTCTCTACCATTTATTCCTTCTTCTACAAGAATTTTTCTATCATATTTTGCTGCTTCTTCTATGTATTTTTCTAATTCTGATATATTATTTGCTTTATTTATTCCCACACTTGAACCTGAATTTGAAGGTTTTACAAACACTGGGAATTTCAATTTTCCAGAAATTTTTTGTGCAACAGAATTTAATTCCATTTCTTTTTCATCAAAATCTTCATCAACATAAATATATTTTTTATCACATTTTTTTATATACATATATTTTGTTTGTTTTAGCCCTGCTTTTTCAAAGATTATTTTTGAATATACTTTGTCCATTCCAACACTTGATGCTAATACATGACAACCAACATATGGTATTTTTAGTAATTCAAATAATCCTTGTATTGTTCCATCTTCCCCATATAGTCCATGTAAAACAGGAAATATAACATCTAAATTTTTTAGATATTTTGTTATATTTTCAATTTCTTTTTTAGTTTTTACTTTTTCTCCAAATTCCATATTTTCTTGTGTTTCTGCTTCCCACCATTTTCCTTGCTCATCTATGTAAATTGGATAAATTTCGTATTTATTTTTATCTAAATTTTGTAATACTGAATTGGCAGATACAATAGAAACTTTATTTTCTGTTGACATTCCGCCAAATACAACTCCTAGTTTTTTCATATAACATCATCCTTTCTTATTTTATTCACTTTTCTTTACCATTTCTTCTGCTAGTTCATAAAATTTCATTCCATTTGATGCTTTAAACAATATGATATCACCTGGTTTTGCAATTTTCTCTAAAGTTTCTAATATTTCTTTTTTGTTTTCAAAATAATATATTTTATCTTCATTCATTCCATCTTTTTTTGCTTGTTCTACAATGTTTTTAGAATTTCCACCATTACATATTAAAATATCTATTTTATTTTCTACAACTTCATGACCAACTTTTTCATGTAGTTCTTTTGAAAAATCGCCTAATTCAAACATATCTCCCAAAACTGCAATTTTTCTATTTTCCTTGAATTCAGACAATACTTTTAATGATGCCTTCATTGATTCAAAACTTGCATTATATGCATCATTTATGATTTTTACACCATTTTTCAGAGTAGTTATGTCCATTCTTTTTTTAGTTAGTTCAAAACTTTCTATTCCCTTTATTATTTTTTTATTTTCTATTCCTAAAGCTTTACCAACTGTTAGGGCACAAAGGCTATTTAGTACAAAATGCTCACCACCAACTGGTACTTTTATTTTATTTTTTATACCATCAATTTTACATTCATATTCACTGCAATTTGGTTTTAATGTCATTTTTTCTGCATTTAAATCACTTTTTTCATTTATTCCATATGTTAAGATATTTTGGGTGTTTTTATTTTCTTCATACCATTTATGTAATAAATCATTATCATTATTTATTACTATTGTTGGATTTTCGCTTCCTTCTAAAATTTCTAATTTTGCTTTTAAAATATTTTCTCTAGAGCCTAAATTTCCAATATGTGATGTTCCTATATTTGTAATTACACATATTGTTGGTTTAGCAATTGATGTAAGTAAGCTGATTTCACCAAAATGATTCATTCCCATTTCTAATACTGCTGCTTCTTCATCTTGCATTCTTAATATTGTAAATGGTAGGCCAATGTTGTTGTTATTGTTTCCTATTGTTTTTAGTGTTTTGTATTTTTGTCCTACTACATTTGCTACAATATCTTTTGTACTTGTTTTTCCTACACTTCCTGTTATTGCCACTACTGGAATATCATATAAACTTCTTTTATATTTTGCAATTTCATATAGTGCATCTAAAGTGTTTTCTACTTTTACTATTACCTTTCCTTTGAATTTTTCTTTTTCTTCTTTTGTCACTTCAACATTTTCTATAATTACTGCCTGGGCTCCGTTTTCTAACGCTTGCTTCCAAAAACTACTTCCATCAAATGTTTCTCCTTTGATTCCTATGTAAGTGTCTCCTTTTTTTATTTTTCTTGTGTCTTTAGAAAAAGTTTTGCATTCTAGGTTTTCTTTGCCTAGCAATAATTCACCTTTTGTTACTTTTAGTATGTCTTTTACGGTTAAATTTTTCATTTACTTTTCCCTTCTTCTTTTTATTTTATTCAATGTTACATTTGTAGCTTTTGATTCTTTGCTAGATTATATGCTTTTTTTATTTATTTTGCAACTTATTTTCCTTTCATCATATAATTAGTAAGAGAATTTCAGTTATAAATTGTAGTAGAGATTTTTTGGAAACTGACATTTTTTTATTTTTTTATATTTTTTTTGACAAATAATTATGTTATAATAAAAAAGACAAAATTCAAAGGAGACATTTATGGACTTAAAAGAAAAAGAATTAGAAAATAAAAATAATGATATAAAAGATAATAATGCAACTCAAAATGATACAAATGTTGAAAATACTAGCTTAGTAGAAACTTCACCTAGTAAATTTATTCCAGTTACTGAAAACAAACAAAATCATAGTAAACTTTCAATTTTTTCTTTATTAATAGGAATTATAATTATTATAGTATTGCTATGTTTTTCAATTTTTACAGTATATAACATTTTTAATGGAAATATTGTAGCTGGTGTTTCAATAAAAAACATCGATGTTTCTAATATGAGTACATCTGATGCTAAATATGCATTAGATAATTACTTTGAAGAAAAACTCCCAGAGGAAATTAAAGTAAAACATGGAGATTTTGAAGGCACAATTTCACTTTCACAAATAGAAGCTTCTTTTGATACCAAAAGTGCTGTAAATTCTGCATTTAATATTGGCAGACAAGGAAATATCTTTCAAAATAATTTATATGTTTTGTCAACTATGTTTGGAAAAATAAATATTGAACCTAATGTAAAATTAAATAAAGAACAATTATCTAAAAATTTAGAAGAGATGTCTGCACAACTTCCTGATAAAGTTGAGGAAAGTAGTTATTATATTGATGGCTCTAATTTGGTTGTTACAGCTGGTAAACAAGGTAATATAGTTGATGTAGATAAAAGTATTGAAATTATTAAAAATGCAATTTCAAGTTTAAATACACTATCTGAACCTATAGAACTTGCAGTTAAATCACAAGAACCAACTTCTATAGATATTGAAAAAATACATAACGAAATTTATAAAGAAGCTAAAGATGCTTATTATACACAAAATCCATTTACAGTATATCCATCTGAAAATGGTGTGGATTTCAATGTTTCAATTGAAGAAGCTAAGAATATAATTAGTGACAATTCTAAATCAGAATATACTATTCCGCTTAAAATTCTTGCACCAAATGTAACTACTAACATGATTGGTACTGAAGCTTTTCCAGATTTGCTTTCATCATTTTCAACTAATTATGCTGTTAGTAATAAAAATAGAACAACAAATTTAATTTTGGCTGCAAATAAGATTAATGGAACAGTTTTAATGCCTGGCGAAACTTTTTCTTATAATAAAGTTGTAGGTGCTAGAACTATTTCTGCAGGTTACAAGGAAGCTCCAATTTATGTACAAGGTGAAGTTGTTGATGGACTTGGTGGTGGTATTTGCCAAATAACTTCTACTTTATATAATGCTGTTGTATACGCAAATTTGGAAGTTACACAAAGATCAAATCATCAATTTGTTCCTTCTTATGTTACTGCTAGCCGTGATGCAACTGTTGTTTATGGCTCTATTGATTTTCAATTTAAAAACAATAGAAATTATCCAATTAAACTTGTTTGCTCTGTGTCTGGTGGTGTTGCTAATTTTCAAATTTTTGGGCTTAAACAAGATGATGATTGTCAAGTTGAAATTTCTTCTTATGTGGCTGGCAGAACTTCAACTGCAATATATTCTGAAGCTTACAAAATTTTAAAACGTGATGGTAAAGTGGTTGGTTCTCAATTACTTTCAAAAGATACTTACAAAAGACATTAATCTTATATAACTAAAAACAATATATATTTTTTATGTAACGACAATTCGGGGGGACCGACAAATTATGGGCTGTTATGAAATTACAGCCCATTATGCAGTTGGTAGTCGTAAATAATAAATAAAAAATTATATATTGTTTTTTATTTTATACATTTACTTGCCTTTATTGTACAGAATTTAAATTTCTAATTTGTTAAAGTTCCATTTGGAGTATTAGTAATAATTAAAATATCTTCTTCTCTACCATTTTCAGCATTTATATAAACCAAGAATTCCTTTTCATCAACTTTTCCTTTAAACTCATAACATAAAATTTCAGTTTTCCATTCAGTTGGTATTATTGCCATTCCTTCACTTGCAATCTCTAAATCCTTATTTAAATCTTTTTTTGCTTGTTCCTTAGTTATTTTCACTTTATTCAAATCTCTTATTGTATGATTGTTTAGATATCCTGATGTTTCTATTCCCAATATTTCTCCATTATCTAAAGCAACTTTTACTTTTATTAAATCTGGATATGCCACAACTCCTTCTTGGTTATAAGCATAGTTTATTGTAACAATTCCATCTTGTTTTAGATAATATGTTTCTTTCATGTTTGTAAATCCTTTTGATTCTAGAAATTCTTTTCCTTTGCTATTTGCTTCTTCTTGAGATATTGTTTCTGCTTTTACATCTCTATTAGAATTCATTGAAACAATGTGTCCACCCTTTTTAGAAATTGATATATTAGTTGTTTCATCATTATTATTAGTTACAGAAAAATCATATACTGGTATTGTTGCATTTTCTGAATATCCTAAGTTTTGAATTTCTTTTATATTATTTTTTCCTATAAATTCTTCAACTTTCTGTTTTGCTGCATCTTCCTCTATATCTTCTCCTGTTAAACCTTTCTTTTCATTACTTGTTAAGTGTTCTGAAAATGCTCCATCATATATTAGTCCAGAATATTCATGGAAATTTTCTTCCATGTTGCTAAAACTTTCTTTTGAAATATTATCAACTTGTTGAGCAAATGCAACTGTACCTTTTTTTGTAAGTTCTCCCCATTCAAATCTTCCTGAATTTAAATCTTCTGATAGTTGATTTAGTGTATTTTCAAGTTCTACACTATATGTGTGAAGTTCTTTTAGATTTTTCAAGTCATCATCTGATAGTTTTTCATTATAAATATTTTTTCTAGATAAGCTATAACTATAATCACTGACCTGATTTAAAAATTTTTCTGTGTTTTCAAGTTCCTGGCTTTCTATTGGTAATCTACTTAAATAACTTTGTGCTAAATTTGCTTCTCTCCACAAATTTGTTAAAGTTTCAGCTCCATGTTCTGGAGTTGATGAAATTACTGATTTTGCTAGATATGTTTCCACATTTTCCACATAGTCAACTAATTCATAAAAAGCCATATTATAACTATTTTCTGATGCCTGTCTATATTCTGCTTGCTTTTTCCACAAAATAACTCCTAGAATTGCAACTATTATTAATAACACACATATTACACTTAACATATGCCCTTTCTTTAGTCTATTTTTCCAATCTACTAATTTATTCATTCTAAAATCTCCCTTTATATAATTCTATTTGCAAAATCTATGTTTTCCTATAGTTTTTACAAGTGGCCTAGACCAAATCCATTTATTTGTTGCTGTTGCTGGATTAAAATAATATATACAGCCTCCTGTAGGGTCCCATCCATTTTTTGCATCTTGTGCTGCTTTATATACAGTTGAATCCTTAGCTATTGGTTGATTTATTTGTCCATCTGAAACTGCTGTAAATGCTCCACTTTGATATATTACTCCTGCAACAGTATTAGGAAATTGCGAACTTTTTACACGATTTAAAATTACAGCACCAACAGCAACTTGCCCTTCATATGGCTCACCTCTTGCTTCACCATTTATTGCTCTTGCCATTAATTGTATATCAGATGTACCTTGTGAACTTGCTGCAATACTTGAATTCTGATTTTCTATTTTTCCATTAAATGTTATTATAGAAAATATTATTGCAAATAAACAAATTATCAACATTAATATTTTTAATATGCTTTTCAAAAAATCACCTTGCCTTTATCAATTTATTTTCTTTTTTATTTTTTACTATTTTTCAGAATTTATTCTATTTTTTGAATTTTTTTGATTTGTATGATAAAATACAGCTAATTAGAAAATTAAAGGAGATAAACTATGAAAGTACTAGTTTTTTATGCATCATATGGTGGTGGACATCTAAATGCTGCAAAATCAATTGAAAATTATATTTTAAATAACTATAAAAAAACAGATGTTGAATTAATTGATTGTATGAAATATATTAATAAAACAATTGAAAAAATAACTACAACAGCATACAAAGAAATGGCTAAGAAAATGCCATGGGCCTGGGGAAGAATTTATTCAGATTCGCAAAAAGGACCTCTTGCTCATATTTCATCTAGATCAAATAAAATAATGGCAATAAAATTATTAAAATTACTAAGAGAGAAAAAACCAGATTTAATAATTTCTACACATCCTTTTGGTAGCCAAATGTGCAGTTATTTAAAAAGAAAAGGCAAAGTTAATTCTAAAATTGCAACAATAATGACAGATTTTGCTCCACATGATCAATGGCTTGTTGGACATGATTATACAGATTATTTTTTTGTTGCTAATGATAAAATGAAAAATTACTTAATAAATAAAGATATACCAGAATCTCATATTTTTGTTACAGGTATTCCTATATCTGAAAGATTTTTAAAAACTTATAATAAAGATGAAATATTAAAAGAATTTGACTTAAAACCTAACAAAAAAACTGTTTTATTTTTTGGTGGCGGTGAGTTTGGATTAGGTAAAACTGCGACTACTAAGATTTTTGAAAACTTTGTTTTAGCAAATAGCAATATTCAAATTGTTGCTATTTCTGGCAGAAATCCTAAGATGAAAGCTGCTTTTAAGGAAATTGTTGCAAACAATCCTACTCGGAAATTTTGTTAAGATTTTGGAATTTACAAATAAAGTTCCTGAACTTATGAGTATTTCAGATTTAGTAGTAACTAAACCAGGTGGTCTTACTACTTCTGAAAGCCTTGCTTCTCATTTGCCTATGTTTGTTATTAATCCAATTCCAGGGCAAGAAGAAGAAAATGCTGAGTTCTTAGAAAGTAAAGGGATTGCGGTTTGGTTGAAAAAGAATGAAATTCAAAACAGTTTAGAAATTATTGAAAATTTACTTAATAATCCTCAAAAATTAAATGATATGAAAGAAAATACTTCTATTTTAGCTAAGCCTAATTCAACTGGTGATATTTGTGATATCCTTTTTAATAATTAATCTCTTAGAAATTTAAATATTGAGTTTTAATATTTTTATCTAATAGCTAGCCTAAATTTTTTAGACTAGCTATTATTTTACATTGCAGCTTTTATTTCTTTTAACTCTTGATTTGATATTTTTGTAACTTTTTTTATAAAATCTTCATCTGCATTATTTTTTAGCATTTCTTTTATTAATTCATAAGTAGTTGCTTTAGTAGTGTCTTTTGCAGTTTCTTCTACTGCTGTTCGCACAGCCTCTTTTTCCTTATCATCAAAATATTTTCTTAATATGTCTATAAACATAGTATCATCTTCCTTCCCTTTTAAATTTTCTAAAATCTCTTTTGTTTCATCTTTGCTTAACTTTTCTGGCAATAAATATTTTAATATTAAATTTATAAAATATTTCTCATCTGAATCCAAATCATTTTTAGTTACTTCTTTTAAAATCTCTAATATTTCTTTGAATATTTTATCGTGCTTTTGATTTCTTACCTGATAAGTCTCTTCTTCTTCCATTACCTTATTTTGATTCAGGTATGGTAAACACTCTTTATATGTATATATTTGCATGTTTTCTTCTCCTTTCATTTTACAAAAAACGCAACTTAGTTTCAATATCATTTGATACAATATTTACTTATAGATAAACAATTTTTATATTTCAAAATGTAGTTATAATTTCTTTTCTTAGAACTTCAAGCAAAAAAAAACAAGAATATAAACTAAAAAATTTATATTCTTGTTTTTTTACATTTCTCTTCTACCTTCTAATGCTTTAGTTAGTGTAATTTCATCAGTATATTCCAAATCCCCGCCAACAGGAATTCCATGAGCTATTCTAGTAACTTCTACGCCTAAAGGTTTAATTAATTTTGATAAATACATAGCTGTTGCTTCTCCTTCAACTCTAGGGTTTGTTGCTAATATAACTTCTTTTACTTGACCTTCCATAAGTCTAGCAAGTAATTCTTTAATTTTTATATCATCAGGTCCTACACCATTCATTGGGGAAATTGAGCCATGTAATACATGGTAAACACCTTTAAACTCATGTGTTTTTTCCATAGCCACTACATCTCTTACATCTTCAACTACACATATTGTGCTTTGATCTCTTTTTGGATTGCCACATATTGAGCATGGGTCTGTATCAGATATGTTAAAACATTTACTGCAATATCGTAAATTCTTTTTTGCATTTATTATTGATGATACAAATTCATTTGTTTCTTCTTCTGAACAATTTAGCATATAGAATGCTAGTCTTGCAGCTGTTTTATGACCTATACTTGGTAGTTTTTCAAAACTTTCTATCAATTTTTCTATTGATGGTGAATATAATGACATTTTTACTTCCTCCGTTTGTGTCTTTCTTACATTAATCCTGGTATATTAAATTTTCCAAATTCAGATGCTTGTGCTGAGTCAACTTTTCTTAAAGCTTCGTTAACACATGTTAAAATTAAATCTTCTAACATTTCTACATCTTCTGGATCTACTGCTTCAGGTTTTATTTTAATTTCTTTTATTATTTTTTCTCCTGATACTTTAACATTTATTGCACCACCACCTGCTGATGCTTCAAATTCTTTTCCAGCTAATTCTGCTTGTGATTTTTCCATATCTGCTTGCATTTTTTTAGCTTCTTTCATTAAACTATTTAGATTCATTCCTCCGAATCCTCCCATTCCACCTGGGAATCCACCTCTTTTTGCCATTTTCTAATCCTCCTATTTTTTATTTTGACATTCAATTATATAATATTAAATGGTATATCTGATTCATTTGCCAAATTTTGCAAATTTTCTTCATTTGTCATTTGATGTACTTGACTGTTATTGTTTATATATTTTATTTGCATTTCTTTTCCACATGCTATTGATACCATATCTGATATTTCTCTAATATTTTCTTGTTTTTCTAATACTGTTTTGCCAAATGCTGTCATTCCTTTTGGAAACTCTATTCCTATTGTCATATCATTAATTTCAGTTGCTCTTGTATCCATTAAATTTGTGTATAAAACTATTTTTCCATTTTGCTTCAAATCTCTTACTATTTCAGGCCAAAACTCTGCTGCTTTACTTGAATACTTCTTTGTTTTTATATTTGATGTTTTACTTGTTGCATTTGTTGTTTTTCTCTGTTGCACACTTCCGGAACTAACATTATTAACAGGCATTGCATTTACTTGTCTTACATTATTTTGAACCATTGATGCTGCTCCCATATTTATGCCATTCCCTGACCTTAAATATTTTTCAATTTTTTCTATTCTTTCTTCTATGTTATTTCCTATTTTAGCTTGTTTACTACATAATTTTATGATTCCCGCTTGAAGCATAATCGTTTTTTGTGTTGACCATTTTATTTCATTTTCTAGTTCTGACAATTTGTATACAATATCTATTAAATCTTCTTTTGAAACTTTTTCAGATATTTCTTCTATTTTTTCAATTTCTTTTTCACTATATAAATCAAGCTTTCCGGCCGCTTTGTAAACTAATATATCTTTTACATATTTTATTAGCTCCCATACCAAATTATTTATGTCTTTTCCTTCTGTAAGCACTACATCCACATTTTCTAATGCTTGTGTTACATCATAATTCGTTATTGCTTCTGTTATTTTTGCTATATATGTTATTTTTGGAATTCCTACTAAATCTTTTATTTTATCTTCATCTATTTTGTTATCACCATCTTGAATACATCTTTCTAGTATTGATAACGCATCTCTCATTGCACCTTCTGATAGAATTGCAATTATATTTAATGCCTCTTTTGTTATTTCTATATTACTTTTTTCGCAAACTGTTGTTAGTCTTTTTATTATGTTTTCATTAGAAATTCTTTTAAAGTCAAATCTTTGGCATCTTGATAATATTGTTGCTGGTAGTTTTTGTGGTTCTGTTGTTGCAAGTATAAATTTAACATGTTCTGGTGGCTCTTCTAATGTCTTCAATAGAGCGTTAAATGCTCCTGTTGATAACATATGCACCTCATCTATTATATATACTCTATATTTTGCTTTTGTTGGTAAAAAGTTTACTTCTTCTCTTATGCTTCTTATGTCTTCTACACTGTTGTTTGATGCAGCATCCATTTCTACAATATCAGTAAGTGAACCATTTATTGCTCCCCTACAAATTTCACATTCATTACATGGTTCTCCATCTTTTGGATTTAAACAGTTTATTGCTCTAGCTAAAACTTTTGCTGCTGATGTCTTTCCTGTTCCTCTTCCACCATTAAATAAATATGCATGTCCCACTCTATCTGCTATTATTTGATTTCTTAATGTTCTTGTTATGTGTTCTTGTCCTACTATTTCTGCAAAGTTTATAGGTCTAAACTTTCTATAAAGAGCTGTGTACCCCATATTTTTCACATCCTTTATACTATAAAAAATGGTAGTTGCATTTAATCTCTCTATGGAAAGTATTCCCACATAAAGATAAACTACTTATTGCTGCTTCCTTCCGGACCTGACAAGATTCATAGGTCTTTATTGGTATACTCTCCATACAAAGATTAAGCAAATACCATGTGTATTATATAATAATAAAACAAAATTATCAAGCAAAATTTTAATTTTTTGTCCTTTTAAATATAACATCTTTTAAATCTGTAATCTCTTTAGAAGTTGTCCCTTTTTCTAAAATTCCTTCTATTGGTAAATCTAAAGAAACATTTGATTTATATTCTTTTCCATCTTGAGTGCTTATAGTTACATCAAATTTGATATTGGCTTTTAACTCATCTTCTGAAATATTTGATTTTTTTAGTAATTCACTATGATTTATTTCTTCATCATTTGAAATATATTCAGCCAATTTTTCATTTGCACATCTAAATACTACTAATCCTCCTTGATTGGCTATTTTTAAGTCTTTCAAGCTTGATTGCATATCTCCTTCATATTCTATTTTTTCCACTCTATTTTCATCACTATTACTAAATGTTCCACCATTTTCTAGAGTATTTGGTCTATAAAAATTTATTGTTCCTTTTTGACTATTTTTTGTTACGTTTATGTTATCTATTAATACTGTTTTTATTGCTTCTTGTTTGCCAAAATTACTATTTTTTTCTATGTATAAATAAAGATCATTGTTTTGGTTTATATCAAATGCCCATTTATTTTCTCCAGATTCTTTATCCACACCTTCAGATGAACTTATAACTGTTATTTTGCTTAAATTAAACGGCATATTTTTTTCGCCTTCAACATTGTATTTTAATATAATTATTCCAAGCACAAATAAAATTATTGCAATAATAATTATAACCATACACATATGAAAAGCTTTTGTATTCATAAAACTTCTTATTTTTTCTTTCATTTCTCTTCCTTTTTCTCTTTTTTTATTTTTCTTAATTCTTTAAAAAAGTCTTTTAATATTTGTTCACAATCTTTTTGTAAAATTCCTTTTTCAATTTCTACTTTATGATTAAATGTATAGTCTTCAAATAGGTTAAATACTGAGCCGGCAGCTCCTGTTTTTTCATCTAATGTTCCTATATATATTTTTTTTATTCTAGAATTTATTATTGCCCCTGCGCACATTGAACATGGCTCTAATGTTATATACATCTCACAATCTATTAATCTCCAACTCTCTAATTTTTTACTAGCTTTTTGAATTGCCAATATTTCCGCATGTTTTGTTGTATCTTTTTTTGTTTCTTTTTGATTATGTGCCCTTGCAATTATTTTTCCATCTTTTACAATTACTGCTCCTACAGGTACTTCTAGCTTTTCATAAGCTTTCTGTGCTTCTTTTAGTGCTTCTTTCATAAATTTTTCGTTTTTTTCCATTTTACTTATTCATATAATTTGAATTTATTATATGAATTCTCCTTTCTTCGAAAAATCGACTTTTATCAATGGTTTTATTAATGGAATTTTTGGTGTCCCCGAGTGGAATCGAACCACCGCTAACCAGACTTAGGAGGTCTGTGCTCTATCCAACTGAGCTACGGAGACATATCAAACTTATATTACAACATTCTTTAATTATTGTCAATTTTTTATACCTAATCTTCTATGAATTTGCATTAACCAAAAAAGAAGCTATTTTGCTTCTCTTTTGACTTTGTATTCAACTGTTGAAGGTAAGTATTTTAATTTTCCTTCGGCTTCCAATTTCTTTACCACTGCTTGGATAACATCTTTAGGATGTTTCTTCCAAACTGAACATAAATCTTTTGTTCTAAAAGTACCTGTTAAGTCGAGTACCATATTTTCTACTTCTGGAAAATGAAATTTTTTTCCCTTTTTAATTTCATATATTCCATTGTAGATTTCCTTCACCTTGTCCCCTTCTTCTAGATAGATGAAAGCTTCTTTTGCAGCTTCTTCACTAAACTTTTTAGCTATAGATGCCATTGATATTACTGGGCTTATGCTCTTTTCAATTTGAGATACTGCCTTTGATACCTCTTCTTTTGAAACCTTTTTCACTTCTGCTTTTGGTTTTAAAGGTTCTGGTTGTGGCATGGAACTCTTTTCTGATTCCACTTTTTTCAAAACTTCTGGTTTAGTTTTTTCTTGAACTACCGTTTTCATTTTGTTTTCCCCCTGTTGATTTAACTCCTTACTTTTTTCAATTTTTTCTTTTTGGTCTTCCAATTTTTCTTGTAAATCTATTCGTGTAATAGATTTTCCATATTCATCAAAATTGTTTAATTCAAAACAGATTTCAAAATTATTTGTAAAAATTTGAATTTCTTCCCCCTTATTACAAATAACTGATAAATTTAAAAGTTCTTTCGGTTTAAAATCTTTTAAAAGTTTAATGTTTCCTTCAATTTTCCATTTGAATTTTTCTTTTCCTATGGAAACTTTTTTTAAACCTAATATAGAAATTAATTGAAGTAAATTTGGTAATTCAAATTGCTCTTCTCTTATTTCTAATGGTAGCTCCACTTTCCCCTTTCCAGTTGTTAATACAATTTTTTCTGTTTCCATAAGATATCTCTCCTTTCGCTATAATATACTGTCATATCTTACTTTAACTTCAAACTACAATAGAGTTTTTAACTCTTAATTACATTTTTAATTTTAACACATTATGTCAAATTTGTCTACGTTTTTTTACTTTATTTTCCAATTTTTATTGATATTTATTTTATTTAACTAGGACATTCCTAAAGTTGACAAAACAAAAAGGAAGCAGACTTGTTTCTACTTCCTCTTTTTATCACTATTTTACTATAGCTGTCATTGCATTTTTTAGTTCTTCTAGTTTATTAGCTGCATCTTCATCAGATGTACCTTTAACACCCATGTATAGTTTGATTTTAGGCTCTGTTCCAGAAGGACGTATACAACACCAACTGTCATTTTCTAATGCATAATATAAAACATTAGATTTTGGTAATCCTGTTTTTGAAACTTCTCCTGTTTGCATATCTTTTACTATATCTTTTTCAACATCTTTAAACACAAGAACTTTGCTATCACCAATTTTTTCTAATGGTGTATTTCTCATATTTGTCATCATTTCTTTTATTTTTTCTGCACCTTCTACACCTTCCATAACTATAGATACTTGTGTTTCTTTATAATATCCATATTTTTTATAGATATCTTCCATTGCATCCCATAGTGTTTTTCCATGTGCTCTATAGTAACAAGCTGCTTCGCAAAGTGCCATAACTGCTGCTATTCCATCTTTGTCTCTTGCATAATCACCAATTAAGCAACCATAACTTTCTTCAAATCCAAATACATATGTTTTGTCTTTGTTTTCTTCTGCTTTTTTCATTACAGCTCCGATATTTTTAAATCCTGTTAAAACTTCTATACATTCTAAGTTGTAATTTTTTGCAATTGCTTTTGCTAGTTCTGATGAAACTATTGTTGTTATAAACATTCCATCTGCTGGTAATATTCCTTTTTCTTTCATTTGTTCTATTCTATATTCTGCAATTAATAATGCTGACATATTTCCTGTATATTCCATGTATTTATCAGTTTTTGTGTCTTTTGCAAATATTCCTAATCTATCTGCATCTGGGTCTGTTGCTAAAACAACATCTGCATCTACTTTTTTCCCTAATTCTAGAGCTAATTTAAATGCTTTTTTATCTTCTGGGTTTGGATAACTTACTGTTGGGAAGTTTCCATCAGGATCTTTTTGTTCTGGTACAACATATACATTTTTTAATCCTATTTCATTTAAAAGTCTTTCTGCAACTGTATTTCCAGTTCCATGTAATGGTGTATAAACAACTTTTATATCTTTTCCTTGTTCTTTTACTACTTCTGGATTTAGTACTTTACTTTTTAATACTGATAAGTATTTATCATCCATTGATGTGTCTATTATGTTAAATAGGCCTTGTTTTTCAGCTTCTTCTCTTGTTGTTTCTTTTATTTCAGTATAATTTTCTACTGCTCTTACTTTTGCTATTATGTCTTTGTCTCTTGGGCTAACTATTTGTGAGCCATCATCCCAGTATACTTTATATCCATTATATTTTGGTGGGTTATGACTTGCTGTAATCATAACACCTGCAGTGCAACCTAAGTTTCTTACTGCAAAAGATAATTCTGGAACTGGTCTTAAGTTTTTAAATAAATATGTTTTTATTCCATTTGCATTTAATATTAACGCTGTTTGTGTACTAAATTCTTTTGACATTCTTCTAGAGTCATAACTAATTGCTACACCTTTATCTTGTGTTCCTTGTTCTAATATATAGTTTGCAAGTCCTTGTGTAGCTTTTCCTACAGTGTATTTGTTCATTCTGTTTGTTCCTGCTCCAATTACTCCACGAAGTCCAGCTGTTCCAAATTCTAATTCTTTGTAAAATCTGTCTTCTATTTCTTTTTCATCATCTTTTATTTCTAATAATTCTTTTTTTGTTTCTTCATCAAATTCTGGACTTTCACACCATTTTTTATATTCTTCTAAATAATTCATATTTCTTTTCTCCTTAAATACATATTTTCTATATCTAAATTTTAATACTATATATTATAGAATTTTTTGTATAGTTCTCTAGCTGTTTTTGGACAGTCTACTCCTGCTGAATCTGCATTTTTTACTGGTGCAAACTCTTCTTCTCTTTTTACACGAAGTACTGCCATTTCATCAACTTCGCCAAAAGCATCAAATAAGAATGCTTCAAATTTATATGCATTTGGCGAATCTGGTACTACTAAATTACCATCTTTATCTATGTATTTCGCTTTTTTAAATGCAACATGATATGGTAATGGTTCTGCTCCCATTCTTTCTACAGCATCAACACTAAACAGATTACATAATATATGTGATTCTCCATATAATAATTCTCCATTTTTATCTGTTGCTTCTGCCATTTCATCAGTTATTTCAGTGTATTCTATAACATTTGGTCTTCCATTTCTTTTACAAAATACTCCTACTCTTTCTTGTGGATTTGCTTTTACAACTGATTTACAAGCAACTGTTACTCCTTTATCAATTGCAACTCCCATAAGTACAGGGTCAACCATTTTTACTAAGCAGTTGTCAACTCCACCTATAAATACCCATTTTACTCCTAGTTCTCTCATTTTTTTAGTCATTCCACTTTTTACAAGTGATTCATATATTCCACCATGTCCATCTGCTGCAAGTTTAACTAATCCATCTTCTCCAATTAGAATTTTTCCTTCTGTATCCATCATTGGTAATTCACCTTGGATAAAGAAAAATAGGTTTTTGTCTTTTTGGTATCCGAAACATTTATTTTTTTCGAAAAATTCTACTGTTGCTTTGTTGTTTTCTCTACTTGTCATTATAAACCATGGAATTGTTACTCCATATTTTTTACCTTGTTCTTTTAGACCATCACTTAATAGTTCAAATAATGATTTGTGTGAATCTAAACCTATGTCATATGTTCCTTTTGGCCCATCATGACCTAGTCTTGTTCCTTGACCACCAGCCATTGTTACAGCTGCTAGCTCACCATCTTTTATTGCCTTTTTTCCTATGTTTTCGTAATATTTATATTCATCATTTAGCTTGTATTTGTCTAAATAATCAATTGGTGTTATTTCATCTTTGCTATTTTTAATTTCTTTTTTTGTTGATTCATATAAATTTTTTGCTAATTCAAAATCTATATTTTCAATCTCTTCTAATAATTTTTTCTTGTGTGTTTCATCTAGTGTTTCATAATGATTTAATAGATGTTCTTGCCCGTATTTTTTTAACACAGCTTTAATTTCATCTAATTTACTGTCCATATAAAAAACTCCTTTACTATTATAATTGATATCTTATTTATATATCATTTTTATAAAAATAGCAACCTTTTTTATATATTATAATTTAAATATTTTCTATCACTTTTTCTCCAGCAGTCCCTAGCATAATTTTGTATTTTTCCATAAGTGTATCTACCTTTTCTGATACTTCGCTCATATCATAGCAATCAACTATTTTTACTTTGTTATTTTTGCTTGTCCATTTTTCTATATTTTTATTTATATTTCTTATATAATTTTCTTTTCCTTTTATAAATATAATTACATCTTTATTTTCTTCTGTGTCTTTTTTTATCTTTTTAAATTTGTTTAAATCATCATTTTTCCAATTTATTTGTTCTAAACTTTGTTTCTTTTTTTCTTCTATATTAATATTAGAAATCAAAGTTTTTATTGTATCTTGCAAGTCATTTTCTGTTAATATAATTATTTCCTTTCTTTTTTCTAAATTCTCTTCTATATATGGCAGGCTTATCATTTCAAAATGATAGTCACTTGCATAAAATGCACATATTTTTTTCATTAGCATTCTCCCCTTTTTATTTTTTAACCATACGGAAATCTGCGATTCTTATTTCTGCCTACTGGTAAATTTTACCATTTTATTTCAAATATGTCAATTATATTTCAAAAAAACTCATCGACACATTTTGCGTGTTTTTTGTTGAATTTTAGGTGTTTTTATCACTTTTTAATTTGTGGTTTTTACATAATGTATACACTACTTTTGATTTTAATTGTATATTTTTTTCCTAATTGGAAATAATTAAATTACAAGAATATTTTAGTAAAAAAGTTTTTTGGAGGTAACATATGAAAAAAATATTAAATTTATTTAAAAATTCCAAAGTAAAAATGATAATTATTTTAAGTTTTTTACTCTTTTTATATATAACCATTTGTGCTTTTTCATATGCACAATCTGTTTTACCTGATATTGCAGATAGTGTTTTTAGATTACACGTAATAGCAAACAGTGATAGCGATGAAGATCAAAATTTGAAGTATAAAGTTCGTGATAGTTTACTTTCATATATGAATGATATTTGTAAAAATTGTACTACAAAGCAAGAAGCAATTAATTTAGTTGAAGAAAACAAAGATACATTCAAACAAATTGCTTTGGATACTATAAAACAAAACGGCTATAATTATGATGTAAATATAAATATAGGTAATTTTGAGTTTCCAACTAAACAATATGGTGACATTTCTCTTCCTGCAGGTTTTTATGATGCACTAAGAGTTGAAATTGGAGAAGCTAAAGGCCACAATTGGTGGTGTGTAATGTTTCCGCCATTATGTTTTGTAGATATAACATCTGGTGTAGTTCCAGAGGATTCAAAAGAAAGTCTTGAAAACAGCTTATCTGAAGAGGAATTTGCTCTAATTTCAAATCAATCTGATTCACAAATACAATTCAAATTTAAGTTACTAGAATTTTTGGGTAATAATGGTTTAATTACCGCCAAAAAATAGCTTGCAATTATTGTATGTTTGTGTTATATTTATAAACTAGTAGAGTGTTATTTAATATACGCTCTATTTTTATTTGAAATAAAACATTAATTTTGGGGGTAATATAATTGGAAAAATTAGTAGTAACTGGACCTACACAATTAAAAGGAGAAGTAGTAATAAGTGGTGCAAAAAATGCAGCTGTTGCCCTTTTACCAGCAACACTTTTAATTGATGGAGTTTGCACAATTGAAAATTTACCAAATATAAGTGATATACAAATATCTTGTAAAATATTAGAAGAACTAGGAGCAAAAATAACTTGGAACTCACAACACAGCATTACAATTGATACAACAAATATAGTAACAACAAAAGCTCCACTAGATTTAACAAGCAAATTTAGAGCATCTTATTATGTAATTGGTGCAATGCTTGGAAGAATGGGCGAAATTGAAGTTGGAATGCCTGGTGGTTGTAAATTAGGTGCAAGACCAATTGACCAACATATAAAAGGTTTCGAACGTTTAGGTGCAACTGTTTCCTTAGAAAAAGGTACAATTTATGCTAAAGCTAAAAAATTAAAAGGTACATCAATATACATGGATATCGTTTCTGTTGGTGCTACTATAAATGTTATGCTTGCTGCTGTTTTAGCAAAAGGTACAACTATAATAGATAATGCTGCAAAAGAACCACATATTGTTGATGTTGCTAACTTTTTAAACACAATGGGTGCAGACATAAGAGGTGCAGGAACAGATGTAATTAAAATAAATGGTGTAGAAAAATTACATGGTGGTGCTACTTATTCAGTAGTTCCAGACCAAATAGAAGCCGGAACTTTCATGCTTGCAGCTGTTGCAACAAGAGGAGATTTATTATTAAAAAATTGTATAACAAAACACTTAGAATCTATTACAGCTAAAATTATAGAAGTAGGTGGAAATGTTGAAGATAATGGAGATAGTATTAGAGTTTGGTGTAATAAAAGACCAAGCAAAGCTAATATTAAAACATTACCATATCCAGGATTTCCTACAGATTTACAACCACAAATGGGTGTTGTTTTATCTTTAGCTAATGGGACAAGCACAATAAACGAAAGTATTTGGGATTCAAGATTCCAATATACTGATGAATTAAACAAAATGGGAGCTAAAATAACAGCCCAAGGTAAAAATGCCTTTTTTGAAGGTGTAAAAAAATTACATGGTGCACCTGTTTACTCAACAGACTTAAGGGCTGGAGCCGCATTAGTAGTTGCTGGTACTGCAGCTGAAGGAGTTACAGAAATCTATAATCTTCAACACATTGATAGAGGTTATGAAAACATAGAAGAAAAATTTAGAAAAATCGGTGCAAAAATTGAAAGAGTAAAAGAATAAAACCAAAGAAAGAAGAAATAATATGCTAAATTTTTGTAGTTTATACAGTGGAAGTAGTGGAAATAGTCTTTTTGTTGAAACACAAAATACCAAATTACTAATAGATGCTGGTGTAAGTTGTAAGAAAATTGAAACTGCTTTATCTAATATAGATGTAAACCCAAATTCTATAGATGGTATTTTAGTAACTCACGAACATACAGACCATGTTCAAGGTCTTCGGAACACTATCTAAAAAATTTGATTTACCTGTGTTTGTGAATCAACAAACTTTAGATGCTATGCCAAAACAAAGAGACAAAATATCATCTAATAATATAAAAACATTTAAAGTAAGTGAAAAATTTGAAATTGGCGATTTAACAATAAATCCATTTTCTATTCCACATGATGCTGCAAACCCTTGCGGATTCAACATTTACAAAGATGCTAAAAAAATAAGTATTGCAACAGATATTGGTCATATGACCAATTCTATTCTAAAAAATTTAGAAGAAAGTCTATTTGTTTTATTAGAAGCAAACTATGATCCAGAAGTATTAAGGTGCTCTCCTTATCCATTTTCATTAAAATCTCGTATTGCAGGCCCAACAGGTCACTTACCAAATGAAATGGCAGGAAAAACAATTTCTTATCTTTTACAATCTGGATTAAAAAGTGCCATGCTAGGACATTTGAGTAAACAAAGTAACTTTCCAGAGCTTGCATATCAAACAGTACTAGATGAATTAATTTTTAATAATTATGATGAAAATTCTCTAAATTTAGCTGTTGCTAAAAGAGATTCAAATAGCAAACTTATTGAATTATAATTTTAAATTTAGGTATTAAATTTATTTAATGCCTATTTTTTATAAAGGAGTTATTATGCTAAATATACAAATAATTTGTGTTGGAAAAATCAAAGAAAAATATTTAAGAGATGCTTTAGATGAGTATAAAAAGCGCTTATCTAGATATTGTAAGTTAACAATTACAGAATTGCCTGATGAGAAAATACCAGATAAATTAAATCCTAGTTTAGAAATAGATATTAAAAATAAAGAATGTTCAAATATTCTAAATCATGTAAAAAAAGATTCTTTTGTAATTGCATTAGATTTAAATGGAAAGGAACTTTCTTCTGAACAATTTTCTAGTAAAATTGAAGAACTTTCTATGTCTAATAGCCATTTAACATTTATTATTGGTGGTTCTTTAGGGCTAACTCAAGAACTTCTTTCTAAATGTAATTTTAAAATTTGTTTTTCAAAAATGACTTTTCCTCATCAACTAATTAGGGTATTTTTGTTAGAACAAATTTTTAGAGCTTTTAAAATTTCTCATGGAGAAACTTATCATAGATAATTTATATTGGTTTTGTAGAGCTCTTTTTTATAATAGGGGCTATCTATTATTTTTTAGATGTCTCTACAAATTTAAAAACTTATTTAATTTTATTTGTTTTGATTTTTTTGGATAATCTTTTGATTGTCCATTTTTTTACGAATAAAAATATTGAAATAAACATTATGATTTTTATCATTTTTTGAATTTTCCTTTTGAATAAATTTGTTTTATTATACTCTCGTTTTTTTATCTTGTCAACAAAAAGTTTTCGACAAATTCCGACAAATTAAGCTTGTTCCCCGCATTTTAGCTGCCTTAATATATTATCTATATCCGGAAAAATAATATTTTTCATTCCGTGGTCATATAGGTTAAGTACTTTCATTGCTTTAAATATTATTTCATTTTTCAACTTATTTGATAATTTTATTTTTACATTATTTTTTATATATTGATTTTCTATATATTCTTCAGTTACTGGAAACATGTTTTGTATTAAAAATGTACTATAAATATTAGCAACATTCCCAAAAACAATTGTATCTATTGATACCTTTTTTCCTTGTCTTTTTTGTTTTTCAATTTTATGATTATAAATTTTTTTATATTTTTCGACCTTTGAACTTAATGGAATAAACCATATTGTTTTATCATCAAGCCTATTTTTAAAACAATAATAGCAAGGTCTTTTTATCCCATTTTTCTTATTTTTCATTAATTCTGAATCTTTTACTTTTTCAAAAAATTCATTTTTTATAAAGTAAAAATATCCTTCTTCAATATTCAATTTATCCCTCCTAACTAAAAAGAGACTCACCATATTTATGTGGTAAGCCCCTATTAATTTATTCACTCTCTCATTTATATCTCGCCAAAGAGGCGGCGACAAATACATTTATCCACTCTATCACTTATATCTCGCCAAAGAGGTGGCGATAAATACATTTGTAAAAACAAAGTCTTCCTAATTAGTATATTCATATTAACACAATTTATGTAATCTTGTCAACAAAAAGTTTACGACAAAAATCGACAAACTGCAACACTAGTTAACATCCCAACTATATCTGCTGTTAGAGCTGCAATCAAAACAAATCTGGTATTTTTTACTTTTATACAACTAGTATAAATTGCAATTGTATATAATGTAGTTTCTGTTGACCCCATAATTGTTGATGCCATAGTTCCTAACAAACTATCAACTCCACAATTTTTCATAATATCTGTTGCTACTGCTATTGAACTACTTCCAGAAATAGGTCGTAACAACGTCAAAGGCATTAATTCACTTGGAAAATTTATTATTGTTAAAATTGGATTTATAATATTTATTATCATGTCCAAAATCCCCGAACTTCTCAGGGCTCCAATCGCTACAAATAGTCCAACTAAAGTTGGAAATATACTAACAGTTGTCTCTATTCCATCTTTTGCACCTTCCAAAAATGTATCAAAAACTTTATTTTTTTCCTTTATCCCATACATTACAATTAGTAAAATAATTGCAGGCATCGCCAAATTTGAAATAAAATTTATTAGTTTCATTTATTATACCTATATATTATATTTAGATTTTTAGTAAGGTATCTATAAACCTTTATTTTTTCTTTTTTATTATTATTTTTACAACTGTAACTCCGTGCAATAGCAGCACATATTGTCGCTATCCATACTGGGAATACTATAGCTGTAGGATTTTTAGAGCCTAAAGAATTTCTAATTGCTATTACTGTTGTAGGAATAATTTGAATCGACGCTGTATTTATAACAATAAACATAAGCATTGAATCAGTTAAAGTTTCTTTCTCTTTATTTTCCTCTTGCATTGACTGCATTGCTTTAAGACCTAATGGAGTTGCTGCATTTCCTAGTCCTAAAATATTTGCAATCATATTCATTGATATTTCTTTTTTTATTTTTTTATTATTTTTTTGTTCAGGAAATAAAAATTTTATAACTGGATCTAGAAACTTAGTTAACTTTTCTATTAAATTAGTTTTACTTGCTATTTGCATTACTCCATTCCAGAAACACATTGTTCCTAATAAATTTATTGTTAATTTTACAGCATCATCTGTGCTATTAAAAATTGATGTATTTAAATTTTCTAAATTTCCTGAAAAAATTGCATATAAAAATGATATTATTATAAAAATTGGCCAAACTATATTTAGCATACTTATCACCTAAACAATTTTATTCAAATATTACTTTTTTATTACAATATAATTGACCTTGCGTTTCATTTGTGATATATTATGGATACACGGATTGTAAAAATATAACTTTTAAGGAGGAGTAGTTTATGAAATCAACAGGAATCATTAGAAAAATGGACGAGCTAGGTAGAGTTGTTATTCCGATTGAAATACGAAATCAATTTGATATAGTTGAAAAAGATCCAATAGAAATTTATGTAGATGGTTCTTCAATCGTACTTAAAAAATTTGAACCAAACTGTATTTTTTGTGGAAGTACAAAAAATTTATTAACATATAATGATAAATTAATTTGTAAAAATTGTTCTACAAAAATTGGAAAATTAAAAGATGAAGAATAAAATAAATTATTTATAAAAATAACCCCCATATTTAATGTAGGGTTTATTTTTATATAAAATATTTATATATTTCATTTTTATTCACGTTTCTATCTTTAGCTATTTTTTTAATTATTTCTTTTTTATCTAGTCCTTTATTTTCATAATATTTATAATGCTCTTCTATACTTAAATTATTCAATTCATTTTCCTCTTCAATATTATTTTCTTCTATAATTAATACAAACTCACCTTTTATCTGTTCTGTTTTTTGTATTAATTCTTCTGCTGTCCCTCTTATGTATTCTTCATGTATTTTTGTTAACTCTCTTGCTAAAACTATTTTTCTATTTCCTAAAATATCTTTTAAATCATTTAACGTTGTTTTTAATTTATGTGGTGCTTCATATAATATTATTGTTCTTTTTGATTTTTGTATTTCTTCTAATTTTATTTTTCTTGTTTTTTTATTTAATGGTAAAAAACCAAAAAATGAAAATTCTTTTGTACTTATTCCTGAACAAATTAATGCATTTATCATTGCACATGCTCCAGGAATTGGTATTATTTTTATATTTTCTTCTATACATTTTTTTATTATCTCTTCTCCTGGATCACATATTCCTGGTGTTCCAGCATCAGATACTAAACCAATATTTTTTCCTTCTTTTAATTTTTCTACTAACCCATCTACTCTTAGTTCTTCGTTGTGTCTATGATAGCTTACCATTGGTTTTGATATTTCTAAATGATTTAATAATTTTAAAGTATGTCTTGTATCTTCTGCTGCTATTAAATCAACTTCATTCAAGATTCTAATTGCTCTTAATGTTATATCTTCCAAATTTCCAATTGGTGTTGCTATTATATATAAAATTCCGTTATTTTTTTCATTCATTTCAAAAACTCCTTTTTTCTCCTGTTTTCTAATTTATTCGATTTTTTTCGAATTTATGCTATTTTTTTCATATTATAATTTATTATAAATTTCTAATATTTCTTTAGTATAATTGTTTTCTGTATCATAAACATATAAATTTTTTTCTACTTTCAAAAATGGTTTTGCATTTTTTACACCTTTTATTAAAACTAAATTTGGTTCTTTATTTTTATTTGGACAAACCATTTTTAATTCTTTAGGTTCTATTTTATATTTTCTCATTAATTCAAAAATATCTACTAATCTTTCTGGCCTATGAACCATATAAAGTTCTCCTTTATCTTTTAAGAGATCTTTAGATATTTTTATAAAATCTTCTAAGTTTGCAGTTATTTCATGTCTTGAAATTAACTTTTTTTCATTTTCATTTATTATTCCCGAATCTTGTTTTTTATATGGAGGATTTGTTACTATTACATCAAATGTCTGGTTTTCATATATCTTATTTAATTCTTTTATATTGCAATTTAGTATTTCAAATCTATTTTCTAAATTATTTAGTAAAATACTTTTTTTAGCCATCTTAGCTACTTCTTCTTGTATTTCTACTCCAACTACTTTTTTTAGTTCTGTTTTTCCACATAATAAAATTGGAATTATTCCTGTTCCTGTTCCTAAATCTAAGACTGTTGCATTTCTTTTTATGTTTTTTGCAAAATCTGATAATAGTACTGCATCCATTCCAAAACAAAATCCATTTTTATTTTGGATTACTTTTAAATTTTTAAATTCTAGGTCATCAATTCTTTCATTTTTTTCTAATTTTATTTCCATTCTAAAATCTCCCATTTTCTCTTTTTTTCTAATTTATTTGATTTTATTCGAATTTATTCTAATTTTTCTATTTATTTAATTTATCGGTAAATTTAAATTCTTCTGTTTTCTCCCGTTTTCTAATTTATTCGATTTTATTCGAATTTATACTAATTTTTTCATTTTTA